>NZ_JAHBAY010000004.1:300000-592257 GCF_018499875.1 Kineosporia corallincola
GTCGCCGACCCGCGACGAGCGGATGTCGGTGAACCGGTCGAGGTCACGCAGCAGGTCCACGGCGGTGTTGCTGTGCCGGGCCGGGTTGGCCCGCCAGCCGAGCGTGCCCCGGGTCTCGTTGTTGTCCCAGGCCAGCGTGTAGCCGCCGCGGTGCATGCCGAACGTGGACGCGATCAGCAGGCTGGCGGTGGTCTTGTGCGCGCCGCCCTTCGGGTTCACCACGACGACCGTCTTCGGCCCGCGCAGGCTGCGCTGCACCGACGCGACCGCCTCGCGGTACTCCAGCTCGCGGGCGCCCGGGGCGGGCGAGATCAGCCCGCCGCTGAGCCGGCGCACGGCGCCCTGCCAGCCGTCCTGGGCCGGGCCGGTGGGCGCCGGGGGGCGCGTGGCCAGCAGGTCGGGGAGAGTCGGTTTGGGCTGCGGCACACCGAGTTCCTTCGCCATGCGGTTGGTCGCCGAGGGGACGGCCGGGATCGCGCCGGTCACCGGCTTCGCCACCGGGCCGGCCGCCTTGGTGTCGGCGACCGGGTTGGCGGCCGGGTGGGCGGCCGGGGTCACGGGGGACGCCGGTTCGTGCGCGGTGGGCCGGATCGGCAGACCCGCCGCCGTGGTGGTGGGGCCGGCCGGTGCGGCGTCGGGCTCAGGGGCGGCCTCGGCCGGGCTGTCCGGAACGGTGGACGACGAGGGGCCCGGCACCTCGCCGCCGGCGGTCCGCGCACCCAGCGCGTCGCGCAGCGGGCCGTGCTTGGACCGGCCGAGTTTCGAGCGCCGGGCCGAGCCGGGCAGCGGGCCCGGGGCGACCTGCTCCCAGGCGCGCGCCGTGCTGTCCGGCGGCTGCTCGTCGAGCGGCAGCACCCGGCCGTCCGGATGCACCACCAGATGCGAATGGCCCTCGGGGTCGACGGTCTCGACGCGCAGCGGACGGCCCAGCCCGGCGGTCTGCGCACTCAGGTGCTCCAGCACCGCGGCGCGGGCCTGGTCGACGTCGCCGCCGCCGGTGAGCACGGTCCGCGGGGAGCCGTTGATCGTGACTTCGGCGGTGCCGTCCGCGCTGATGTTCGCGCTGACCTTGGGCCAGTCGGGTACGGCGCCGTACGGATCGGTGATGCTCACGCGGCTGCCTCTCTAGGTACGGGGTGTTGGTGGCTGCCGATCGAGGAGGGGGAATCGGGCTCGCACGTCACGGAACATACGGGATGACTCCACGGAAAGTCACCATACTGCCGAAACGTGACACAAACGTTTGGCGGGATGGTGTCGGGGTGAGCGAAATTCCGGCTGTTTACGCTGGACACGTGAGCAACGTGGAGCAGTCCCCGGCCGAGGTGGTGTGTGACCCCGTACCCGGTGCCGGGGTCGAGGTTCTCGACCCGCGTGACGTGCCGCTGGGCGGGCCGCGGGCGATGTCGGTGCGGCGCACCCTGCCGCAGCGCGGGCGCTCGCTGATCGGTGCCTGGTGCTTCCTCGACCACTACGGCCCGGACGACGTGGAGGTCACCGGCGGGATGCGGGTGGCCCGGCATCCGCACACCGGCCTGGCCACGGTGAGCTGGCTGTTCACCGGCGAGATCGATCATCTCGACTCGGCCGGGTTCGCGGCCCGGGTGCGGCCGGGCGAGGTCAACCTGATGGTGGCCGGGCACGGCATCTCGCACCAGGAGATCTCCACCCCGGCCACGCGCACGCTGCACGGCGCGCAGCTCTGGTACGCCCTGCCGGAGGCGACCCGGGACATGCCGCCGACCTTCCACCACTACGCGCCCGACCCGATCGTGGACAACGAGACCGAGATCCGGGTGTTCCTCGGATCACTCGCCGGCAGCACCTCGCCGGTGCCCACGTACACCCCTCCACTGCTCGGCGCGGAGATCCTGCTGCCCGCCGGCGTGCATCTGGATCTTGAGCTGGAGGCCGGTTTTGAACACGGCGTGCTGGCCGACGGCGGTTCGGTCAGCGTCGACGGAACCGCCGTTGCACCGGACCATCTGGCCTACCTGCCGACCGGCCGGGAGCGGGTGCGCCTGCTGGCCGGGGCCACGCCGGTGCGGTTGCTGCTGATCGGCGGCGAGCCGCTGGGCGAGAGGATCGTGATGTGGTGGAACTTCGTCGGTCGCGACCACGACGAGATCGTCGCGTTCCGCGCGGCCTGGCAGGCTGAGATCGGTGCCGACGCAGGTGTTTCCGAAGCTGCTGGTCAGCCGCGCTTCGGCCGGTTCCCGGCGGGGCAGCCGGGCGCTCTGCCGGCGCCGGCGCTGCCACCGCTGCGGTTGCGGCCGCGCGGGTGATCGGGGCCCGGCCGGTACTTTTCGCCGTCCCCCGTTAAAAGTGACCGAAAGCATTGCCCGGTTACCGAAAGTCGATTGACGGCAACGGGCAGTCATCGCCAAAGCTCTTGCATCGTGGGGCTAATCGGATGCATCACGGCCATATCGCGGGCAGCTGTGGTTTACGTGTGCAAGACTCCGTGACCAGGGGGACACTTATCCGTTTCGCGCGTATATCAGGACAAGGACGCAACCACACGTGGCAGAGCTTCAACTCGAGGTCCAGGGCGAGTACCACGACATCCAGATCTCGCCCGAGGCGCAGCTCAACGGCTCCTCGATCAAGGTGCGCAACAACGGTGGCCCGTGTTCGGTGCACGTCGGCGCCGGGGTGAAGGGCAAGTGGAGCATCTCGGTGTCGGGCGGCGCCAGCGTCGTCATCGGCGAGGGGTCCACCTGTGAGAGCGCCATGATCGTGGCCCACGGGGGCGACATCACGATCGGCAAGGACTGCATGTTCTCGTTCTCCGTCGAGATGCGGGCCACAGACACGCACGCGATCTACGACATCGACTCCGGCAACCGGATCAACCCCGACAAGCCCATCGTCATCGGCGACCACGTGTGGCTGGGCAAGCAGGTGATGATCATGAAGGGCGCCAACATCGGCTCGGGCAGCGTGGTCGGCGCCCGGGCCGTGGTGTCCGGGCAGGTGCCGCCGCTGTCGGTCAGCGCGGGCATCCCGGCCCGGGTGCTGCGCACCAACGTGGTCTGGACGCGTCGCATCGGCAAGGGCCAGCTCGACGCCGACCCGGCCGCCCTGGGCATCGTCGAGGCCGTGCGCAGCGCCTCAGCCTGACAGCTCCGAACCTGACGACCGCGGCGCGGGACCTTCGAGGTCCCGCGCCGCAGTCGTGTCCGGGTGCTGGCCGGCCCACAGCGAGAGCAGCCGCAGGTTGTCGGCCGAGCTGCTGCCCGGGTCGGTGCCGTACACGAACATCGTCTGGTCCGGGTCGCCCGGCAGGGTCAGCGCCTCGAAATGCAGTGTGATCGGCCCCACCTCGGGATGCGTCAGGCGTTTGGTGCCGTGGGTGCGCTCGTGCACACGATGGTCGCCCCAGGCCGCCCGGAACTCCGGACTCTTGATCGTCAGCTCGCCCACCAGCTCGTTCAGCGCCGGGTCGTCGGGATGCCGGCCCGCGTCCAGCCGCAGGGTGCCCACCGCGTCGGCGGCCACCAGGGACCACTGCACGAACCGCTCCCGGGCCACCGGGTCGAGCAGCACCCAGCGGGTGTAGTTGCGCTCGCGCGCCGGTAGCCGGCGCCAGTCCGTCAGCAGCGCCGTGGCCAGGGCGTTGGACGCCAGCACGTCGGTGCGGCGGCCGAGGATCAGGACCGGGTGGTCGGTCATCGAGGCCAGCAGCTGTTGCATCGCCGGACGTACCCGCTGCACCGGCTGCACGCCGCCCGGCCGGGCACGACCCGGCCGGGCCAGATCGGCCAGGTGCGCGCTCGCCGCGTCGTCCATGCGCAGGGCCCGGGCCAGCGACCGCACCACCGCGTCGGACGGGGTGCTGTGCCGGCCCTGTTCCAGGCGGGTGTAGTAGTCCACGCTGACCCCGGCCAGCCGCGCCACCTCCTCGCGGCGCAGTCCCCGCACCCGCCGCGGGGCGCCGTCCGGGTCGTCGAGCCCGACCTCCGCCGGGGTCAGCCCGGACCGGCAGGTGCGCAGGAACTCGCCCAGAGCGTTCATGCCCTCCATGGTCGCGCGCCGTCCCGCCGCGCGGAACGGTGAAGGGGGGCACGCCGTTCCCGGGCAGCGCCGGGCCCGGAACCCGCTGGTGGCCGGCCGGCCCGCCGGGGAATCTGGAAGTCGTTCCCCCACGACATCTTCGGAGTGATCACATGTCCACCTGGTTCGTCACCGGCACCTCCCGCGGCCTCGGCCTGGAACTCGTGCGGCAACTGCTGGAACGCGGCGACAACGTGGCCGCCACCACCCGATCTGCCGCCCGGCTCGGCGAGGCACTCGACGGCGCCGACCAGCAGCGGCTGCTCGTGCTGGAGGTCGACCTGACCGACGAGAAGCAGGTCGGCGCGGCCGTGAACGCCACCGTGGAGCGCTTCGGCGCTCTCGACGTGGTGGTCAACAACGCCGGTTACGGTTTTCTCGGGGCGGTCGAGGAGATCACCGACGCCGAGGCCCGCACGATGTTCGACGTGCAGATCTTCGGCGTCTGGAACGTGCTGCGCGCGGTGCTGCCGGTGATGCGCCGGCAGGGCGGCGGCCACGTCGTCAACGTCTCCTCGATCCTCGGCCTCACCGCCTTCCCGGGCTGGGGCCTCTACGTGGCCGGAAAGTACGCCCTGGAGGGCCTGACCGAGTCGCTGGCCGCCGAGGTGGCCAAGTTCGGGATCAAGGTCAACCTGGTCGAGCCCGGTTATCTGCGCACCGATTTCCTGCGCCCGGTCTCCCTCGGCCTGCCGTCCGGGGCGATCGACGGGTACGAGGCGGTGCGGGAGATGACCGACCAGCACCTGGCCATGCCCGGCACCCAGCTCGGTGACCCGGTGCGGGCCGCCACCGCGATCGTCCGGGTGGTCGACCGCGGCGACGCGCCTCTGCACCAGCTGCTCGGCTCGGACTCCTACGACCTGGCCACCGCGCACGTCGACGCCCTGCGGGCCGACATCGAGGCGGGCCGGGAACTGGCTCTGACCACCGACATCCCGGCCACGCTCTGATCCGGACCGGCCTCGCCACGGTCCCGGCCCTGACCCTGTCTCCGGCCATTCCCCTCCGGGCCGGCGGGACTGCCGCTGTGGTGGTGGCAGGGTTCGCCCGGGCGCCGGACGAGATTGACGACATCGCGATCTCGGGCTGAGCGGGCGGCGGACCCCTTCTCGTTCTTCACACCGGCCTGGGGTGGTTGGTGGTGTCAAGAACGGAAGGGTGTCTGCCGTGTCGGCAGACGGCGGTCGTCCGCCGTCCGAGCGTGGTGGGCAGGTGGGGCGAGGTGAGGCAGACAGGGTTGCTCATGCTTCGTGATGGCGGGTGCGGGGCGGTGGGCGAGGCCTTTTCGTTTTTCACACCGGCCTGGGCTGGTTGGTGGTGTCAAAAACGGAAGGGTGTCTGCCGTGTTGACCGGAGGCGTGATCGAGGTCGCACGACCGGAATTGTCAGATGATAGTTAGGTAAGCCTAAACTTCTCGTCGTTTCCCCCGAGCTTCGCGAGGAGTAGTTCCCGATGTCAGCTGGCCGTTCGCCGTCCCTCACCGTTGCCGTTCTGGCTGCCACCGTGCTTGCGGTGGGGGCCTGTTCGTCGGGTTCCTCGGGTGAGGGCGGGGATTCGGGTGGGGAGGGGAGCACCCGCAGCGTCACGGACGTGCAGGGCACCGAGGTCGAGGTGCCGGTGGCGCCGGAGCGGGTGGTGGCTCTCAGCGAGCCCACGCTCGACGGGGTGCTGGCGCTCGGGGTCACGCCCGTCGGCGCCACCAGTGGGCGCGGCCAGTCGACGGTTCCGGGCTACCTGAGCGAGAAGGCCGACCGGGTACCGATCGTCGGGGCGGTCGGTGAGCCCGACCTGGAGGCGATCGGCAAGGCCGACCCGGACCTGATCCTGGTCGACGGCACCACGATCAGCCAGGACGACAGCGTGCTGGCCACGCTGCGCAAGATCGCCCCGACCGTGGTGGCCGGGGAGGCCGGTGGCGACTGGCGAACCACCTTCACCAACGTGGCGGGTGCGCTGAACCGGAGCGACGAGGGCGAGCAGGTGGTGGCCGACTACGAGGACCACGTGGCGCAGGTCAACGGTGAGCTCGGCGACCGGCTGGACGACACGTACTCGATCGTGCGCTGGCAGGGCTCCTCGGCGTCCCTGATTCTGAAGGAACTCCCGGCCGGGGTGGCCCTGACCGACCTGGGCATGAAGCGGCCCGACAGCCAGGACCGCGAGGGCGAGGGCCACAGCGAGCCGGTGTCGCAGGAGAACATCGCCGACATCGACGCCGACTACATCTTCTTCGGCACCCTCGGCGGCTCGTCGGTGTCCAACCCCTCGGCCACCGGCTCGACCGACGCCGACGCCGCCGAAAGTGCGCTCAAGGAGGCCGAGGAGGTGCCCGGCTTCACGAAACTCCAGGCCTACCAAGACGATCACATCATCGCGGTGGACGGTTCGGTGTGGACCTCCACCGGCGGGCCGCTGCTGATGAACGCGATCGTGGACGACGTGGAAGCGTCACTCACGTAAGTGGTTCCGAAAAACAGAGGACGACGACACGGTGCTCTCGTGCTCGCCGCCGGCGCGGTGCTGCTGTGCGTCTGCTGCGCGGCCAGTCTCGTGCTGGGCTCGCGGCCGGTCGCCCCGCACGCCGTGTGGACCGCCCTGACCACACCCGACGACTCCTGGGCCACCGCCGTCGTGCGCGGGCAGCGGATGCCCCGCACCGTGCTGGCCGTGCTGGTCGGGGCGGCGCTCGGCGTGGCCGGGGCGCTGATGCAGTCGCTGACCCGAAACCCACTGGCGGAACCAGGAATTCTCGGTGTCAACGCCGGTGCCGGGCTGGCTGTGGTGCTGGCCGTGGCGGTGGCCGGGGTCACCGGTGTCCGGTCCTACGTCTGGTTCGCGCTGGGCGGCGCCGGGCTGGCGGTGCTCGGGGTGTTCCTGCTCGGGGCCGGCGGCCGGGGCAGCCGGGGAGGCTGGGGTGTTCGGGGTGGTCACGGTGGGCCGGTGCAGATCGCGCTCAGTGGGGTCGCGGTGAGCGCGGCGGCGTCGTCACTGATCCAGACCGTGATCCTCTCCGACCAGCGGGCCTTCGACGAGTTCCGCTACTGGTCGGCGGGGTCGATCGAAGGACGGCGCTGGCCGGTGCTTTTCGCGGTACTGCCGTTCGCCGCGCTCGGCCTGGTGCTGGCGGCGTCGGTGACCCGGGCGCTGAACGTGCTGGCGCTGGGCGAGGAGAGCGCCCGGGCGATGGGCGTGCCGGTGCGGCTGGTGCAGGGCTCGGCGATGGCCGCGGTGGCCCTGCTCAGCGGTGCCGCCACGGCCGCGGCCGGGCCGGTGGCGTTCGTCGGGCTGGGTGCGCCGTTCCTCGTGCGCCGCCTGGTCGGGCCGGACCAGCGCTGGGTGGTCGCCGCGTCGGTGGTGCTGGCCCCGTCGCTGGTGCTGCTGTCCGACATCGCCGGGCGGCTGGTGGTTCCCGGCAGTGAGGTGCCGGTGGGGATCATGACCGCGCTGATCGGTGGCCCGCTGTTCATGGCCATCGCCCGGGGCCGGCGGCTGGAGGCGGTGTGACGCTCGACCTCGGCCTCGGGAAACCGGGCCCGGCCGTGCGGATCGGCCGCCGGTCGCTGGGTGTGGCCGGTGTTCTCGTCGTCCTTCTGTTGGGTTTCGCGACGGCCGGCATCGTGCTGGGGGACTATCCGGACTCACCCGCGCAGGCCCTGAGGGCCCTGTTCGGTGCCGGTGACGACCGTCTGGCCACGATTTTCGTGCGTGACCTGCGCCTGCCCCGGGTGCTGGCCGCGATCGGCGTCGGGGTGGCGCTCGGCACCTCCGGCGGGCTGCTCCAGGCCGCCTCGGACAACGTGCTGAGCAGCCCCGACCTGATCGGGTTCACGGCCGGCTCGGCGACCGGTGCGATCGTGGTGATCATCCTGCTGGCGGGCGGCCCGGCCGAGATCTCGGCCGGGGCACTGGTCGGCGGCACCGGCGCGGCGGCGGTGATGTATCTGCTCGGTTTCCGGCGCGGGGCGGTCACCCAGCAGCTGGTGCTGGTCGGGGTCGGGCTGGGGGCGGTGCTGTCGGCCGTGAACCACCTGCTGCTGACCCGCTCGTCGCTCGACGCCGCGCAGACCGCGGCGCAGTGGCTGGCCGGGTCGCTGAACGCGGTGACCTGGGCCGAGGTGGATCTGCTCGGGCCGGTGCTGCTGGTGCTCGTGCCGTCGGCGCTGGTGCTGTCCCGGCCGTTGTCGCTGCTGGCCCTCGGTCAGGAGACCAGTCTGGTGCTGGGATCGCGGCCGGTCCTCACCCGCAACCTGGCCGTGCTGCTGTCGGTGGCGCTGGCCTCGGTGGCCACCGCGACCACCGGGCCGGTCGCCTTCGTGGCCCTGGCCTCGGCGCAGATCGCCCGGCGGCTGACCCGGGCTCCCGGGCCGAACCTCGCCGTGTCGGCACTGACCGGGGCGGTGCTGGTGCTGGGCTGCGACGTGATCGGCCGGCACCTGACCGGGTCGGACCTGCCGGTGGGGGTGGTCACCGGCACGCTCGGCGGGGTGTACCTGGTGTGGCTGCTGCGCCGCGAAAGAGGCCTGCGGTGAACAGTTCAGCGCACGGTGAAGTCTCGGTCACAGTGCTCGGACGCCGCCTGCCGGGCGGCGTGGGCGTCGCCCGCGCGCACCGCCTCGAGGATGCGCCGGTGGTCGGCCTCCCGGTCGGCCGCCGGGGCCGCGACCAGCCGCCCGAGCAGCTGCGCCCGCCGGATCGAGGCGATGGCGCACTGGTACAGCTCGGTGAGCATCGGGCTGCCGGCGGCGGCGAACAGGTCGGCGTGGAAATTGCCCGGCGACGGGATGCTCTCGGGCAGCGGATCGCCGGAACCCGCGGGCGGGCGCGACATCCGGGCGAGCTGCTCGTCGGTGCGGGCCAGCGCGGCCAGGGCCGCGGCCTCGCCCTCCAGCGCCCGGCGCAGCACCAGGACCTCGTGCAGCGGCTGCTGTTTCAGGTAGTCGCTGAGCACCGTGTTGACGGCGCTGCGGGCACGCACGAAGGTGCCCCGCCCGGCCGCGCTCTCCAGCATGCCGGAGTTGGCCAGCGTGCGGGTGGCCTCGCGCACCGTGCTGCGCCCCACGCCGAGGGCGGCGGTGAGCTCGGCCTCGGTGGGAATCTGGGTGTTCAGCGGCCAGGTGCCGTCGTGGATGCGGGACTCCATCCAGCGCAGTGCCTCGTCAAAGCGTTTGCCGGCCAACCGGTTCCCTCCCCGTTCCATGATCGATCCGAGCCGCGACCAGGATAGGGGCCGACGATGCACCACCACGACCACGAGCGGGGTCATTCGCGTCTCATGCGCAGGCCGGTGCTGCGTCGTGACCAGCCGGTCACCCGGCTCGCGCTCCCGCCCGGTCCCGTCCTGGCACACCGGGTGGCTGCGGAGGGCGCGCCACTGATCGACCCGGACCCGCACGGTGACCCGGCCCACCGCAGGGCCACTTTCGTCTGGAACGAGCGGGGAACCCGGCCGGGCAGCGTGATTCTGCACGCGAACAAGTTCACCGACTACGACGACCCGGCGAGCTGCGCGCTGGAGCCGGTGCCCGGTACCGGCCTGTGGGCGGCCGCGTTCCGGGTGCCGGCCGGCTGGCGATCGAGCTACCGGATCGGCCCGCTGCCGCAGACCCTCGACCGGCTCGGCGAGCTCGGCACCGGCCGGGCGGCTCGCGCGGCGCTGCTGCGCCACGCCCAGGCCGATCCGCACGCCCGCGCGGGCATGCGCGACCACCAGGACGGCTCGCTCTGGTCGGTGGCCGAGATGCCGCGGGCGCCGGGGCAGACCTGGGTGGACGCCGCGGCGCCCGGGTTCCTGGCGGAACTCACGGTGGGTGGCACACCGGTCTGGGTGCACGCGACCGGCGCACCGGTGGGCGCGATCCTGGTGCTGCTCGACGGCGACCTGTGGGCGCGGCGTCATCCGGTCACGCCCACCCTCGACGAGCTGACCCGCCGGAATCTGCTGCCCGGTCTGCTCACCGTGCTGGTCGGGCCGTCCGGGGCCGGCCGGGCCGCCGACCTGACGGCGAACGAGGCCTACCCGCACCGGCTGGCCGACGAGGTGCTGCCCGCGGTGCTGGACCACGAGCGGGTGCGGGGGCTGGGGGTGCGGCCATCGCCGGGCACCACGGCGGTGGCGGGCCAGAGCCTGGGCGGGCTGGCGGCGGTGCACGCGGCCTGGCGCCGGCCGGAGGTGTTCGGCAACGTGCTGGCCCAGTCCGGGTCGTTCTGGGTGCAGGGTGCGCAAGACGGCGAAATGCCCTGGATGCACCGGCAGCTGGAGGTGCCGGCAGACGGCCCGGTGCGGTTCAGGTTCCAGGTCGGCACGATGGAGTGGGGTATGCCGGCGATCACCCGCGATCTGTGTGACCGGTTGCGGCGCAAGGGGTACGACGCGCGACTGGAGGAGTTCTGCGGCGGGCACGACCGGGCCTGCTGGCGGGGCGGTCTGGGGGCCGGGCTGGTGGACCTGCTCGGCTCGGGATGCCTTCCGCGGGGTGACAACTAGCGTGGGAAACATGGCCGACACCGCGATCTTCGACGTCGACGGCACCCTCGTCGACACCAACTACCAGCACGCCCTGGCCTGGTTCCGGGCTTTCCGTCAGCACGACGTCACGCTGCCGCTGTGGCGGTTGCACCGGGCGATCGGGATGGGTGGCGACAAACTGGTCGCCGCCGTGGCCGGGGCCGAGGTGGAGCGGACGCTCGGCGACGAGGTGCGCACGGCCTGGGAGCGCGAGTTCGACACGATGGTCGGCGAGATCCGGCCGTTCGAGGGGGTGCGTGACCTGCTCGGCGAGGTGAAGGACCGCGGTTTCCGGCTGGTGCTGGCCAGTTCCGGCAAGGCCAAGCACGTGGAACACTTCCTCGACCTGTTCGGGGGCCGTGACCTGGCGGACGCCTGGACCACCTCGGAGGACGCGCAGGAGAGCAAGCCCGCCCCCGACCTGGTGCAGGTGGCGATGGAGAAGGTGACCGGGGCGCACGGGGTGATGGTGGGCGACTCCACCTGGGACGCGATCGCCGCCGGCCGGGCCGGGCTGCCCGCCGTGGCGGTGCGCACCGGCGGGTTCTCCGAGCAGGAACTGCGCGAGGCCGGGGCGGTGGCCGTGCACGACTCCCTGGTCGATCTGCGCGAGCACCTCGACGGGACCCCGCTGGGCCGGGTTGGGTGAGGGCGGGGGCTCATGAGACTGCGGCGCAGCACCCCGGACCGGCCCGGCTGGACCCGCCGGCGCAGCGGCAGGGGTTTCGTCTACCTGGATGCCGACGGTCAGCGGCTGACCGACGCCGAGCAGGTGCGGCGCATCCGCGAGCTGGTGATTCCGCCTGCCTGGCAGGAGGTCTGGATCTGCCCGTGGCCGAACGGTCACCTCCAGGCCGTCGGCACCGACGTCAAGGGGCGCAGGCAGTACCTCTACCACCCGCGCTGGCGGGAGGACCGCGATCACGACAAACACCGTCGCATGCTGGATTTCGCCCATGACCTGCCGGCGGCCCGGGTGCGGGTGGCGGAACACCTGGAACTGCCCGGAATGCCCCGGGAAAGGGTGCTGGCGGCCGCCTTCCGCATGCTCGACCTGGGCCTGTTCCGGATCGGCGGGGAGGCTTATGCCCAGGAGAACAACAGTTTCGGCCTGGCCACCCTGCGCAAGGACCATGCGCGGGTCCGCTCCGGGAGCGTGGTCGACTTCGCCTACCCGGCCAAGTCCGGTGTGCGGCGGGTGTTCTCGATCGACGACGAGCCGATCGTGGACGTCGTCCGTACGCTCAGGCGCCGCAGGGGTGGCGGCGACGAGCTGCTGGCCTGGCGGCGGGGCCGCGCCTGGGTCGATCTGGCCAGCAGTGACATCAGCGCCTATGTGAAGGAAGTGGTCTCGCCGGGCGCCTCGGCCAAGGACTTCCGCACCTGGCACGCCACCGTGCTGGCCGCGATCGCCTTCGCCGGGCGTCCGGGCGCGCAGTCGCCCACCGCGCTGAAACGTGCCGTGGCGCAGGTGATGCGCGAGGTCTCCGGGGAGCTGGGCAACACCCCGGCGGTGTGCCGCGCCTCCTACGTCGACCCTCGGGTGGCGCGGGGCTTCCAACAGGGGACGACGATCCGCTCCGCCCTCCGCCGGGTGCCGGAGGGCGTGGCGGCCACCACGGACGAGGGCGTGGAACGGGCCGTGCTGCGCCTGCTGCGCAAGGTGGGTGATTGACGCGTGTTGCCGATCGGTGTGCGATCCGCGGCCCGGTGAACCAAAGTGGTGCCGGGAGCGTCCCCGACCGAGGAGAGCACATGTCCGAGCTGCTGACCGGCGACCTGTACCAGTTCGAGGCGATGCTGGACGCACAGGACCATCAGGTGCTCGGGCGGTTGCGCGCCTTTCTCGACGCCGAGGTGCGCCCGATCGCCAACGACTACTGGGTGCGGGCGGAGTTCCCGCACCAGCTGATCAAGGGGTTCGCCGAGGTGGACATCGCCGGGCTGGCCTGCCCGGCGGAGGACGGCCGGCCCCGGCACAGTCTGCTCACCGGCTTCCTGGCGATGGAACTGGCCCGGGCCGACGCGTCGGTCGCCACCTTCTTCGGCGTGCACACCGGGCTGGCGATGGGCAGCATCGCCGCCTGCGGTTCCGCGGAGCAGCAGGACCGCTGGCTGCCCGCGATGGCGCGGATGGAGAAGATCGGGGCGTTCGCGCTGACCGAGCCGGACAGTGGCTCCGACATCGCCGGCGGCATGCGCACGACGGCCCGCCGCGACGGCGACGTCTGGGTGCTGAACGGGGCCAAGCGCTGGATCGGCAACGCCACCTTCGCCGACCTGATCGTGGTCTGGGCCCGCGACACCGAGGACGGCAAGGTCAAGGGCTTCGTGGTGGAGAAGGGCACGCCCGGCTTCACGGCCACGAAGATCGAGAACAAGATGGCCCTGCGCATGGTCGAGAACGCCGACATCACGCTGGAGAACTGCCGCGTGCCGGAGACGCACCGGCTGGTGAACGCCACCTCGTTCCGCGACACCGCGGGCGTGCTGCGCCGCACCCGCAGCGGGGTGGCCTGGCAGGCGGTCGGCGTGATGATGGCGGCCTACGAGATCGCCCTCACCTACGCCGGTGAGCGGCAGCAGTTCGGCCGCCCGATCGCCGGGTTCCAGCTGGTGCAGGACCTGCTGGTGCGGATGCTCGGCAACACCACGGCCTGCCTGGGCATGGTGGTGCGGCTGGCCCAGTTGCAGGACGAGGGCACGTTCCGCGACGAGCACTCGGCCCTGGCCAAGGCCTATTGCACCACCCGGATGCGCGAGGTGGTGGGCTGGGCGCGGGAGCTCCTGGCCGGCAACGGCATCGTGCTGGAGTACGACATCGGCCGGTTCGTCGCCGACGCCGAGGCGCTCTACTCCTACGAGGGCACCCGGGAGATCAACAGCCTGATCGTCGGGCGCGCGGTCACCGGGATCAGCGCCCTGACCTGAGAACGGCTGGTCCGGGCGGGATCACGGATCAGACCGTGACCACGCCCGGACCGTTCGCACCTGATCCGATCTGATCAGGCCTGGCGGGTGTCGTTCACCGGCGTCGTGGTCGCGGCCTGGCGCGGGTCCAGCGGGTCGGTGGCGCCGTTCAGCAGCTGGCCCAGGTCGAGGCCGCCGGCCTTGGCGGTCTCCAGCACCTGGAGCAGCAGGGCGGGCACCGAGCCGGCCACCTTGGTCAGCGCGTCACCGCCGTCGTTGCCGCCGTTGCTGAGCACGGTCATGTTGTTGATGTTGCCCATCGGAGCGGCGACCTCGCGGGCCAGCTGGGGCAGGATCGCGATCAGATCGGGCAGCACGCGCAGGCGGGCGGCCTCGTCGTTGAACGCGCTGAGGGCGGCGGCCAGTTCCTTCTGACCCTCGGCCTCGGCCAGCAGCTGCTGACGCTGACCCTCGGCGGCCGCGAGCAGCTTGGCCTTCTCCACCTCGGCCTGTGCCTCACCCTCGCGCTGGTAGGCGGCGGCACCGGCGGTACGGGCCTTGAGGTCGGCCTCACCGGCCAGCTCACGACGACGTGCCTCGGCCTCGGCGGCCGCGATGGTGACGGCCTTCTGACCCTCGGCGCGGCGTTCCGCCGCCTGCCGCTCGGCCTCGGCCGGGGCGATCACGTCGGCCTGGAGAGCCTTCTGGCGCTGAGCCGCACGCTGCTCCTCCACCGAGATCTGCCGCTCGGTGCGCTGGCGCTCGGTGTCGATGCCGGCCAGCACCACGGCCCGCTCGGCCTCGGCCTCGGCCAGCGGACCGGCCTGCGCGGCGCGGGCCTGGGCGGCCTTGACCTCGGTGTCGATCTCGGCCTGCTTCATCGAGAGCTGGCGGTGCGCCTCGGCGATCGCCTCCTGCGACTTGGCCTCGGCGGTGCGTCCCTGCTGGTCCGCCTCGGCGGCGGCGATGCGGGCGTCCCGGCGGGCCTGGGCCTCGCCGACCTCGGCGTCACGACGCACCTCGGCGATGCGCTTGCGGCCCAGCGACTCGATGTAGCCGTTCTTGTCGCGCACGTCCTGCACGGTGAGCACGTCGAGCTCCATGCCGATCGCGCCCAGGGCGGCGCCGGCCTCCTCGGCCACCGAGCGGGTCAGCTGGTCGCGGTTGCTGTTCAGGTCCTCCACGGTCATCTTGGCGCAGATCGCGCGCATGTTACCAGCGATGATCTCGGTCAGCTGGTGGCGCAGTTCCTCCCGGTTGGCGGTGAGGAAGCGCTGCGTGCCGGTCTCGATCGCCTCGTCGGTGGACCCGAAACGGATGAGCGCGACCACGTCCACCGCGATACCGACGCCGTTGCTGGAGATCGCCGAGCCCACGGACACCTGGATGTTGAACGGCTCCAGGCTCATGAAGTCGACCCGCTCCAGCACCGGAACCCGGAACCGCGCGCCACCGCGCACGATCTTGGGCCGGCCCCGGCCGGTGAAGACGGCCACCATGTTCGGCGGCACCTTCACGTAGTTACGGGCGTAGAGAATCGCCAGCAGCAGGAGGGCGACGATCACCGCGCCTACGGCGATCGCGGCGGTGGACACTCCGGTCATCAGCAGTCCTTCGTGAGGGATGGTGGTGGATCGGGGAACGTGGGGGGAGTCAGTCGGCGAAGGCGTTGCGGTGCACCACAACTGCGCCGGAACTGAGCTCCGTGATGGTGACGGTGGTGCCCTTCGGCACACCCTCGCCCAGGTCGGAAGAGGCCGTCTGGGTGATGCGGGCGCCGTCGCGGTCGTGGAAGGTCACCTGGCCGGTGCCGTGCGGCAGGATGTCGAGGGTCACCACGGCGGTGCGCCCGATCCAGCCGTAGCGGCTCGACAGCGAGTTGTATTGTTGCGCGGCAAGAGGTTTCAGGATGAAGCGGTAAGAGGCCGCGCCCACCGCCAGGAACCCGGCGCCCGCCACCGGCCAGGCCAGCGGCGTGGGAACGCCGGTCGCCTCCGCGGCGAAACCGGCCGCACCGAAACCGACCAGGGCCACCGACAGCACGCGGATGCTGAACCAGGTCGGTGCGTCCAGCTCGGCGGACCCGTCCGGGATGTCGTTGCCCGCAACGGCTTCCGCGTCGCTCGCGAGCTCGGCCTCGCCCCCGTGACCCAGATCGCCGTCGTGCCCGCCGATCTCGCCCAGCACCAGGCTGAGCAGAAGGATCAGGAACCCGGTCGCACCGGCTGCGATGAAAATGGTCTGCGAGTCCGGCATGGCGCTGGGGATCCCCTCCCTGAGATGTCGTGGGCGGAGGGGCGTCCGGCCCCTCTCACCCACCTGACGCACGAGTCAGCGTATGTGTTGCACGGATTTATGTCGGGGGTGATGGCGGAATCGTGACCTCGGCCGGGTCCTTCGGGGGTGGTGACGGGGGACGGGTCTTGGTTTTTGACACCGGCCTGGCCCTGACGGTGGTGTTAATTTCCGTTCATGATCCCCTCTGTCCCTCCTCCCGGCCCGTCGGCCGTTCCCGCGTACGCGGCGGTGATCCGGGACTTCGTGAACCTCCGGAACATCCGTGATCAGCGGGAACTGCTGAGCGGCCCGGAGGATCTCGTCGAGTGGCTCGCGGATCACCTCGGCACGCCGCGCCGTCTGGAGCTGCCCCCGGCCGATTTCCTGGTGGCGCTCGGGATCCGCGAAGGGCTGCGTGATGCACTGGAGCGGCACTCGGGCGAGAAGCGCGTGGACGAGGGGCGCGTAGATGGGCAGCGCGGGGACGCGGGATGTATGGGTGGGGATCGCACGATTGAGGGACGCGTGGGTGAGGGGCGCGTGGGTGAGGCGTGCGTGGGTGAGGGGCGCGCTGGTGGGGAGTTCGCGGACGAGGCCGCGTTACGGCTGGACGAGGATCTGGCGCGGATTCCGCTGCGGTTGTCGATGGCGGGGGCCGACGGTGGCATGCGGTTGGTGGCGGCTGACGACGCCCCGCTCACGCTCGCCCTGGCGCCGTTGCTCGACGCGGTGCGGCGGTGCGGGGAGTCGCGGGTCTGGCGCCGTCTCAGGATCTGCGACCGGAGTGGCTGTCGGCGCGCCTACTACGACGGCTCGCGCGGCCTGACCCGGCGTTGGTGCCCCACGGGCGGGTGCGGGAACAAGGTCAAGATGCGCCGGGCGTACGTCGTCCGAAAATCTCTGGCCGATCAGGACACCCGGCAGGACTGGGACGCCTGGGGTAATTGACGCGATCGGGACCTCTGCGATAAATCTTCGCGGGCGATGCGCCGCATCGTGCTTCTTCCTGCTCATCGTTGAGAGGAATCCGGGTGTCCGAGGCCGGGCATGCTCCGACGCGGGACGAGATGATCGTCTGCGACAGCCTGGTTCGCATCTACCAGACCGGCTCGGTCGAGGTGCAGGCGCTTCAGGGACTCGATCTGCACGTCGGGGCCGGCGAGATGATCGCTCTGGTCGGGGCGTCCGGGTCGGGCAAGTCCACGTTGCTGTCGCTGCTGGCGGGCATCGACGCGCCGACCGCCGGCCGGGCCCGGGTGGCGGGGTGGGACCTGCTGGCGATGTCCGCCCGCGACCGGGTGCGCTACCGCCGGCACACCGTGGGCTACGTACGGCAGCAGACCGCGCAGAACCTGGTGCCCTACCTGACCGCCGCCCAGGTGGTGGATCTGCCGATGACTCTCGCCCGGCGTCCCCGCAGGGAGCGCGCCGAACGAGTGAGGACGCTGCTCGACGCGGTCGGGGTGGCGCACTGCGCCGACCGGCGGCCCGGGCAGATGTCGGGTGGCGAGCAGATGCGCGTGGCCATCGCGGTGTCGCTGGCCAACGGGCCGCGCGTGCTGCTGGCCGACGAGCCGACCGGTGAGCTCGACACCGAGACCTCGGCCCAGGTGTTCGGGGTGCTGCGCGACGTGAACCGCGACCTCGGCGTGACGATCGTGGTGGTGACGCACGACCCGGACGTCAGCCGGCAGGTGGAACGCACGGTGGCGATCCGCGACGGGCGCACCTCCAGCGAGGTGCTGCGCCGCACCGCGACCGGCGCCGACGGCGGCGACGAGGTGGTGCACGAGGAGTACGCGGTGATGGACCGCGCCGGGCGGGTGCAGGTGCCCAAGGACTACATCGAGGCGCTGGAACTGACCCGCCGCGTGCGGCTGGCGCTGGAGGGCGACCACGTGAGCATCCGTCCCGACGGGAAGAGCGCATGAGCACGGACGACGTGAGCATGCTCAGGGTCTGCGGGGTCAGCAAGGCCTACGGCGCCGTGCAGGCGCTGCGGGACGTGTCGTTCGACGTCGCTCCGGGCACGATGACCGCGCTGGTCGGGCGCTCCGGATCGGGCAAGACCACCCTGCTGAACCTGGTCGGCGGGCTTGACTCACCGGACGCCGGAACGGTTTTCGTTAACGGCGCCGAGGTCACCGGGCTGAACGAGGCCGGGCGCAGCCGGTTGCGGCGCGACACCGTGGCCTACGTGTTCCAGACCTTCGGCCTGGTGCCGGTGCTGTCGGCGGCCGAGAACGTCGGTGTGCCGCTGCGGATGCGGCGCACGCCGCGCGAGGAACGCGAACGCCGGGTGGCGACCCTGCTGGAACTCGTCGGCCTGGCGGGGCACGCCGACCAGCGCCCCGACGAGCTCTCCGGCGGGCAGCAGCAGCGGGTGGCGATCGCCCGGGCCCTGGCGTCGTCCCCACGTCTGCTGGTCGCCGACGAACCCACCGGGCAACTGGACGCCGAGACCGGGCTGTCCGTCATGGCCCTCCTGCGTGGGGTGGTCGAGTCGGAGGGCGTGACGGCGCTGATCTCCACCCACGACCCGGTGATGATGCGGCTGGCCGACCGGGTGATCCGGATCTCCGACGGGCGAGTGAGCGAAGAGCCCGAACCCCCCGGGGCTGCCGGGTGATGTCGTCGTGCTGAGGCTCCTGGTCCGCCGGGCCAGGGCCTCCTGGCCCCTGCTCGCCGCCGTGGTGGCGGTCGTCACCGTCGGCGCCACCCTGCTCGGCGTCTCCGCCCGGCTGCTGACGGTCTCGGCCGACCGTGCGCTCACCGTCGGCCTCTCGCGTGCCGATCCGCAGGACGCCGAGGTGATCGCCTACCTCAGCGACCTGACCAACGAGAACGCGCAGCAGGCGGCCGAACTCACGCAGAACCTGCTCGGCGACGCGGTGAGCCCGCTGGGCCCCGGGGTCAGCCGGGTGCGGGCGTCGAGCACGATGCGCCGGGTCGAGGACCGCGGAAACACCCCGCAGGCCGCCTATCTCACCGGACTCGACGACCTGACCGCCGCCGCCCGGCTGATCGAGGGGGCCTGGCCCAGCACGACCGCCACCGGCCCGTTGCAGACCGTCGTGCTCGAATCCACCGCCCGCGCCATGCGTCTGGAGCCGGGCAGCCGCGTGCACCTGGGGGCGCAGGTCGCCGCCGGCGACCGGGACCGGGTGGACAGCACCGACCTGCTGGTCACCGGCATCGTCGCGCCGCTGCCCGAGGCCGGCTGGGACCGCGACCCACTGGCCGCCGCCGGCTCGGAAGCCGCACTGCGCCTGGGCTTCCACACCACCTTCCGGGCCTACGGGCCGTTCGTGACCGACCTGCCCACGCTCTGGCGCAGCGGCCTGATGCTCGACCGGATGCAGGTGGCCACCGCCCCCGACCTGACGAACCCGCCGGGCGCGGCCCTCGACCAGGTGGTCACCCGGCTGGCCACCGCCGACCGGCGTCTGGGCGACCAGCTCGAAGGCCTCACCGAGAACCAGCGGGTGGCCTCCGGCCTGCCCGCGACCCTGGCCCGCGCCCGCACCCAGCAGGCCGTGACCCGGTCCACCGTGCTGGTCGTGGTGCTGCTCGGCACCCTACTCACCGCCACGGCCCTGGCCCTGGCCGGGCGGCTGGTCACCCGCTCGCGCGGCACCCAGACCGCCCTGCTCTCGACCCTCGGCGCGGGCCGCGGCCAGCTGCTGCTCCTGGCCGTGGGCGAGGCGCTGGGACTGGCGCTGGTGGCGTCGGTGATCGCCGTGCCGGCCTCGTCACTGGTGCACGCCGCCCTCACCCACCTGCCCGCCCTGGAGCAGGCCGGGCTGGCCGCGGGCCCGGGCGTGAGCCCGGCGCAGGTGGCGGTGATCCTGGCCGGTGCGGTGGTGCTGGCCCTCGTGCTGCTGCTGCCGGTGCTCCAGGCCGATCCGGCGCGGGTGGAGGGAACCCGCGGCGGTGCGGGCGTGCTGGTGCGCTCCGGCGCCGACCTGGCCCTGGTCGCGCTCGCGGCGGTGGGCTGGTGGCAGCTGAGGGTGCAGCCGGTCTCCGGTGAGGGCGTCGACCTGGTGCGGATCCTGGCGCCGGGGGTGTTCCTGCTGGCCGGGTCGGCACTGACGGTGCGCCTGACCGGGCTGCCGCTGCGGCTGGCCGACCGGCTGGCCCGGCGCTCCACCCGGCTGGTGCTGCCGCTGGCGGCCTTCGAGGCGGCCCGCCGTCCACAGGCGACCGCTGCCGCGCTGCTGCTCGTCCTGGCCGTCGCGGCAGGCACTTTCGGCCTGGCGTTCGGGGCCACGTGGCAGCGGTCGCAGGCCGATCAGGCGGACCTGGTGGTGGGCACCGACGTGAGCGTGGCCCTGGCCGGGTCGGTGCAGACCGGGCAGGGGCCCGCCCTGGCCGCGGCGACCGGCGGCACGGTGTCGCCGGTGCTGGACCGCGATGTGCCGGTGGGACAGTGGATCGGCGGCGCCGGGGACCCGCCGCACCTGGTGGCTCTGGACGCGTCACAGGCCGGAACCCTGTTGCGGGGGCGGCTTCCCGGGGCGTCCTGGGAGCAGATCGGCGCCGGGCTGACCGCCGGCTCGGCAACCGTCTCCTCCGTGGTCCTGGGCGGGCAGGGCACGGTCGAGATGTCCGGGACCGCCGACGCCGGACCGCCGATGCTCGTCACGCCCCGGCTGGTGATCGAGGACGGCTCCGGCGTGCGCAGTGCCTGTGTGCTACCGACCGTGCTGCTCGACGGCACGACGCACGAGCTGGGCCTCTGCGACGCCCTGCCCGAGGGCGCGCGCGTGGTGGCGATGACGGTGGACGCCGGGCTGGACCCCGCCACCGCCCCGCCCGCCGACGAGGTGACACCCGGGAACGCGCGTCTGGAGCTGTCTTTCCGGATCCCCGGTAGCGCCGACGGCGGGGAGTGGACGGCGTCGAACTACGGTGGTGAAACCGGTGCCCGGGTCTCCGGTGTCTCGGGCGAGGTCGAGAGCAGCGGTGACGGCGTCGTCCTCGAACTGACGGCGACGGTGCCGGTGATCGACCTGGCGTATGCGGACGGGCGCCTGGTGATGACCGGGTTCGAACCGCCCGAGGTGGTGCCGGTGGCGGTGTCACAGGAGTTCGCCGATGTGCTGGGGGCCGCGCCCGGTGATCGCTTCGACGTCTCGTTCGGCCTGTCGTCGGTGCCCGTGCGGGTGACGGCGGTGGTGCCGGACGTGCCCTCGGCGCCCGGGCGCGGGGCGATGCTCGCCGACATCGACACGCTCGGAAGGGCCCTGATCGCCCGCGGCGACCTGGCCGCGCCGGGCAACACCTGGTGGGTGGCGCGGGCCACCGATCCGGGAGCCGTCCGGACACTCGGTCTGGGCAAGGTGACGACGAGGGACGCCGTGTACCAGGAACTTTCGAAGGGGCCACTGCGGGCCGGGGTGCCCGCGGCGCTGTTCCTGCTGGTGCCGGCCGTGCTGCTGCTGGCGCTCGGCGGGCTGACCCTGCACATCGTCTCGGACCTGCGGGTGCGCGCCGGGCAGACGGACCGGCTGCGGGCGCTCGGGCTGCCCCGGCGCACCGTGCGCGGCCTGCTGCTGGCCCAGCACGGCGGGCTGCTGGTGCTGCTGGTGGCCGCCGGTGCCGTGGTCGGGGCGGTGGCGACCCGGCTGGTCGGTCCACTGCTGATCCGCTCCGACCTGGGTGCCCCGCCGATCCCGGGGCCGCTGGTGGTCTGGCCCTGGTTCCCCGAAACCGTATTGGTGTTCGGACTTCTCGCGGCCTGCCTGGTCGTGGTCCGGGCGGTCGCCCAGGCGCAGGTGCGCCGATGATCCACGGTCCCAGCGTGAGGGGACGGGCTCGCGCCGACCGCGGCCCGCTGCTGCTCACCGCCCTGGTGGTGTTCCTCGCCGTGCTGATCACGGCCGGTGTGCCGCCGCTGCTGCGCACCCGCGGCGACCGGGCAGTGGCCGAGGTGGTGCAAGGGGCCGGGGGTGACGCGGACCTGACCGCGTCGGTGACCTTCGACCCGGAGAGCCCGGCCTATCCCCGGGCCCGCATCGACTCCTCGGCCGAGATCGTCGACGGGTACTACGAAAACGCCCTGCGCTACCTGGATCCCTCGCTGGAGAAGGTCTTCGGCTCGCCGGTGGCGTCGGTCGGCTCGGGCGATCTCCAGGTCACCTCCGGCACCACCCCGGGGCTGAACATGCGCCTGGTCTATGCCGACTCGCCCCGGGACGAGGACCACGGCCCGGCGGTGACCTGGGTGGCCGGCGAAGCACCGGGGGCCGGCCAGGGCTCCGCCCGCACCAGCGACGCGCCCTGGCCGGTGCAGGTGGGCCTGTCCGAGGCCACGGCGAAGCTGCTCGGGGCCGGCCCGGGCGACACGATCTCGGCCCAGGACTACGACAAGGCGCCGATCGAGGTGCACGTCAGCGGCGTGTACCGGGCGCGGCGCGGCACCGACGACGTCTGGCGCACCGAGCCGGAACTGCTGGCCCCGCGCACGGTCACGGACACCCGGGGCCTCACCACGAGCTACTTCTCCGTGCTGATGACCGGCGAGTCGCTGCCGGACGGGCGCCTGGCCACGGACCCCTACAGCGGGCTCTTCGTGAACCTGGAGTTCCTGCCCGACCCCGCCCTGGTCACCCGGGACAGCGCCCCGGCCCTGATCGACGCGCTGGTGCAGCTGGAGGCGGGCACCAAGGCCTACCAGATCGACGGTCCGCCAGTCATTTTCGGCACCGGCCTGGACACCCTGCTCCAGCGCCTGCTGAATCAGATCGCGGTGGCGACCGCCCTGGCGGCCGTGCTGCTGAGCGCCCTGCTGGTGGCTGTCGCGCTGGCCCTGCTGCTGACCGCCGATCTGCTCGCCCGCCGCCGGGCCGGGGTGCTCACCGGTCTGCGCCGGCGGGGCGCGTCGCTGCCGGGGCTGGGCGCCGAGCTGGCGGTGGAGTCCCTGGCGGTCGCCGGGATCGCCGGTGGCGCGGGGCTGGCGGTGGCGTGGTGGCTGACCGGGTCGCTCTCGCTGTCGTGGGTCTGGCCGGTGCTGCTGGTCGCGGTGCTCGGCGCACCGGTCGCGGCGGTGTCCGAGGCGGCGCGGGCCACACCCCGGAAGGCCGCTCCCGCCAACCGTTCCGCGCGGCGCACCCTCGCCGTCACCCGGCAGTTGCGCCGGATCACGATCGAGGTGGCGATCGTGCTGGCGGCCGCGGCCGCCGGCACCGCCCTGGCCCAGCGCGGGGTGACGGCGAACGACGTGCTGCCCGCCGTGGCCCCGTCGCTGGTCGCGGTGACCGGGGGAGTGCTGGTGCTGCGCCTGCTCCCGGTGCTGTTGCGGCTGTTCCTGCGGCTGGGCAACCGGTTCCGCGGGGCCCTGCCGCTGCTGGCCGCCGGCCGGGCCGCGGCCACGGTGTCCCGGCCGCTGCCGATGGTGCTGATCGTGACCTCGGTGTCGCTGGGGGTTTTCGCGCTGGCGGTGCGGGCGACCGCTTCCGGCCCCGGGCGGCCGGCCGACGACGCGCACCCGCTGCCCCCGGCCCTCGCCGACGGTCTGCGTGACCTGGCCCTGACCTGTGGCCTGCTGCTGTTCCTGCTGGCCGGGCTGGCGGTCGCGCTCGGCACCTTCGCCGGTGCCGGTGACCGGGCCGAGACCTTTGCCCGGCTGCGGACTCTCGGCATGACCCCGGCCGCCACCCGGCGCATCGCCCTGGGAGAACTGCTGCCCGTGGCCGTGATCGGCGGCGTGGTGGGCTGGGCACTCGGGCGGGTGCTGGCCTCCGAGGCGATCGGCCTGCTCTCGCTGAAGATGCTGAACGACCTGCCCGCCGACCCGGCGCTGGTGGTGCCGGCCGTCACCTACCTGCCGATCATGCTGCTGCCCGCGGCGGTGGTGGTGCTGGTGCTGGCCGAGTCGTCGGTGCGTCGCCGGGAACGCCTCGGCCAGGTACTACGGGCCTGAATCACCCGGCCGCCCTGGCCGCGGCAGCGGGTCGAGCAGGTAGGTCTGCCCCACCAGGTCCACCCCGAAGAGGTGCTGCGGGGTTTCGTCCATCAGAGCGAAACCTCGTGCAAGATAAAGTTTTCGGGCCGAGACCAGAGAGTCGGTCGTCCACAGTCGTAGCCGGGCGTACCCGGCCTCGCGGGCGAACCGCACGCAGGTGTCGATCAGCTTGCCGCCCAGCCCGTGGCCCCGCGCCGCCGGGTCCACCAGCAGGGTGCGCAGAACGGCGGTATCCGTTTCGCCGGCCCTGTCGCCGGCCATGCAGAACACCGAACCGGTGCGCTGCCCGTCCAGTTCGGCGATCCAGGCGTTCTCCCGTGTCGGATCCCGGTCGCGTGCATAACCCGCCACGATGCCGGCCACCAGGGTCTCGAAACCGCTGTCCCAGCCGAACTCCCGGGCATACATCTCGCCGTGCGCCTGGATCACCCAGCCCAGATCGCCCGGGCGTCCCAGTTCGCGGATCATCTCGTCTCCTCGAGCTCGACTGAAACAGTTGTTTCAGTCAATACTAGCCATGTGCCGGACAGTCGCAAGGACCAGTTGCTCGAACTCACCCACGACTACGTGCGGCAGCACGGTCTGGCCGACCTGTCGCTGCGCCCGCTGGCCGCCGCGGTCGGGTCCAGCCCACGCGTGCTGCTGTTCCTGTTCGGGAGCAAGGACGGCCTGGTCAAGGCCCTGCTGGAACGGGCCCGCGACGACGAACTGCGGCTGCTGCGAACACTTCCCGAGGCCGGCCTGATCGACACCGCGCACCTGCTGTGGGGGTGGCTGCGCGATCCGGGGCACCGCGGGTCGGTCACGCTCTGGGCCGAGGCGTACGCCCGGTCGCTGGTGGCCCGCGACGAGGTCTGGGCCGGCTTCGCCGAGCGAACGGTGAACGACTGGCTGGGTTTCCTGGCCGCGCGTCAGGACGATTCCGAACGGGGGACGACGCGGGCCCTCGCCGTCCGTACCGCTGTTCTGATGGCCCTGCGCGGTGCTCTGCTCGACCTGCTGGCCACCGGGGACGACGAACGGGTCACCGCCGCTCTGGAGTGCACCCTCCACGGGCTCGCGGGTGGAGCGTCGTCCCCCCGTGGTTCGATGGACGCCTGACCGGGGGAGGAGCAGGCGCATGGCATGGTTCATCACGATCGGGTACGGCGACCAGGAGGGCTACGACCGCACGGAACCGGCCGTGCGGGAGGCGGCCCACGCCCACGACGCCCGGCTGGCCGGGGGCGGCGTGCGGATGGGCGTGGCCGGTGCCCCGGTGCAGGTACGCAACCACGATGCCACCGGGCCCCTCGTGCGTCCCGGCGCGTATCTGACGTCGGGCCTGCCGGTCGCCGGGTTCGCGGTGATCGAGGCGGATTCGATCGAGCAGGCCGTGGAGATGGTGGCGGGCACCCCGTGCGCCGTCGCCCACGGGGTGGTGGAGGTCTGGCCGGTGCTGTCCGCGCCGTAGGGTTCGGCCATGCTGACCGGCACGATGATCATGCAGAGCCTGCGGACGGGTGCCACCCTGGACGCTGCTGGGCTCGTCTTCACCCGGCTGGAGCGGATCGGGAACGGCTGGGTGCTGGGGTATTTCACCTCCGCGACGATCGATCCCGGTGATCTGGCCGGACGGTTCGCCGAGGTGCTCGACGCACCCGGCTGGTACGCCGACCTGCACGACGACGAGCATCACTGGGTGATCTACCCGGGCCGGGTGTTCCGCTACCGCCGCGACGACCCGCACGGCCGCGTCCCGGCTGTGGCCCACGGCCTGGCCGTGGGAGTGCCCGCGGAGCAACTGGACTGGGAGGACTGACCGCTTCGGGGAGCGCGCCCGGGTGGATTCGTGCATGCTCTGGCCATGGCAGCTCAGGGCACCGCGGTCGTGTTCACCCCTTCGCCCCTGCTCACCGTGACCATCGAGGGGCAGCCCGACGGCACGCCGGAGATCCACGTGCACGGTGGCGGGCAGGGCGTCTGGATCGCGCGGATGATGGCGTCGCTGGGGGCGCAGGTGCGGCTCACCGGGCCGTTCGGCGGGGAGAGCGGTGAGGTGCTGCGGCCCCTGATCGAGCGCGAGGGCATCATCCCCCGACCGCTGGAGGTGCCGTACACCAACGGCGCCTACGTGCACGACCGGCGTGAGGGCGAGCGCGAGGTGGTCGCCACGCACGTCCCGCCCACCCTGGAACGTCACGACCACGACCACCTGTACGACCTGACGCTGGTCGAGGGGCTGGAGGCGTCGGTGGTGGTGCTCGGCGGGCCGGACGGCGAGAACGTGGTGGAGCCCGAGACCTACCGGCGGCTGGCGGCAGACCTGACGGCGCACGGGATTCCGGTGGTGGTGGACCTGTCGGGTGACTACCTGAAGGCCGCCGTCGAGGGCGGCGTGCACCTGCTCAAGGTGAGTCACGAAGAACTGATGGACGACGGACTGGCCACCTCGGAAGAGCCCGGCGAACTGCTGCGGGCCGCCGGTGAGCTGCGGGCGGCCGGGGCGGCGAACGTGGTCGTGTCCAGAGCCGGCGAACCTGCCCTGGCCCTGCTCGGAGACCGGGCCGTGAGCGTGGAGACGCCGTCGTTCGAGCGGGCCGACCACCGCGGGGCGGGCGACTCGATGACGGCCGGGCTGGCCGTCGGCACCGCCACCGGCCTGCCCCTGGACCAGGCCCTGATGCTGGGCGCGGCGGCGGGCACGCTGAACACCACCCGGCACGGCCTGGCCACCGGCGAGCGTGAGCTGATCGAGCGGCTGCGCGAGCGGGTGACCCTGAGCGACCTGTGAATGAGAGCGAGGTGTAACGGTTTTGAGGGCACTGATCACGAACGACGACGGAGTGGGCAGCGAGGGCATCATCACGCTGACCGAGGCCGCACTCGCTGCCGGGCTGGAGGTCACGGTCGCGGCGCCGCACGAGGAGCGCAGCGGCGCCAGTGCCATGCTGTCGGCGCTTGAGGACGACGGAAAGCTGCTCGTCGACCACACCACCGTGGCCGGCACGGATGCCCTCGCGGTGCACGCGTCGCCGGCGATGATCGTGTTCGTCGCCCTGCGCGGCGCCTTCGGCGAGCCGCCCGACATCGTGCTGTCGGGCGTCAATCACGGACCGAACACCGGCCAGGCGGTGCTGCACTCGGGCACGGTCGGGGCCGGGCTGACCGCGGTGTCGCAGGGACTGCCGGCGCTGGCGGTGTCGTTGACCGGGTCCCGCCCCACCCGGTTCGACACCGCCCGCGTCGCCACCGACCAGGCGCTGGGCTGGTTCCTCCAGAATCTCGGCAGTGCGTACGTGCTCAACGTGAACGTGCCCGACATCCCGCCGGGCGAACTGCGTGGCCTGAAACCCGCCACGCCTGCCTCGTTCGGCGCGGTCCAGGCCGAGATCGGCGAGGCCGGAGAGGGATTCGTCACCGCGACGTTCCACGAGATCGGTGACCGGCCCGACCCCGGCACCGATGTGGCGCTGCTCCAGGAGGGCTGGGCGACGGCCACGGCCCTGCGCCCGCCGATCGTGGCCGACGCGGTGGATCTGGCCGGGATCTCCTCGGGCCGGTAGTTCTCGGACCGGCGACGTCAGGAGGGCCGCATCACCGATCGGGCCAGCGCGGCCATCCAGATGCCCGGCATGTCGCGGAAGGTGCGAACCGGGGCCGGCGGGGCGGTCTCCAGGTAGACGGCCTCGGTGATGTCGAGGGTGAGTTCGGTGAATTCGCCGGCGAACCCGCCCGAGGCGCCGATCTCCAGCTGCCATTCGGGGCGTTCCATCTGCACGGTGAGCCACTGCACGTCCACGTCGAGAGCCAGTGCGATGTCGTGGATGCTGGCCTGCCCGCCCATCTCCAGCAGGGCGTTGTGGACGTCGGCGGGGGAGCAGCCGTTGCGTCGCGCGGAGTCCCGGGCGTTCGGTGCCCGGTCGTGGGCCAGGGCCTCGGCCGGGGTGAGGTACTCGACGACACAGAGGGTGTCGCCGCCTTCGTGCTTCCAGCCGATGTGCGAGATCAGGGTCTTCTCGCCCAGCTGGTGTTTGGCTCGGGCGCGGGCCTGGTCGTTGTTCTTGACCGAGCGTTTACCCGCGTAGGGATAGATGACCGTTTCCATGACGGCTCCTCCGCTCTCCGATGAGGGGAAAGATTTCGGCCCCCGTCGGCAGCCGACCGGTCGGTGTTAACGACTTCAAGTAGCCATTCGGCCGGGTGGACGGCGAAACACCCGTCCGGCGCAACGTGGTTCAGGGGATCAGGCCGGCGACGACCGCGTCGAGGCGGCGCTGCCGCGTCTCCTCCTTCTTCGCGGAAGTCACCGATTCCACGTGCTGACGCCGCCGGCTGGGTGACAGGGCGTCGAACGCCTCGCGGGCACCCGGGCGGGCGGCCAGGGCCGCGGACAGGTCGTCGGGAACCTCGACGGTGCGCTCGGCCAGGTCGGGGGCGAGTGTCACCTGCACGGTCTGCCCGGCGGCCAGCCCGGCGGCGTCGCGGTTGGCCGCGCTGAGCGGAACGAAGAAGTCCCCGCCGTACGGGGCGACGCTGCTGCGGTAGGAGTGGCCGTTCAGCGTGACCGTGACCTTGGGCTTCTTGCCCTGGCCGAGCGCCTCGACCACTCCGGCCGGCACCCGCAGGCCGGTGGCCGTCTTGCCGTGCAGCTCGACCTCGGTGCTGAAGGTGTGCGTCATGAGGAAAAGTCTCCGCCTTTCGCTGGGGCACCGGCAACGGTGCGAACGGCCATGCGCTCTCTCGCGTCTTCGCGGGTCTCGCCCCGCCTCACCTCACGTCTCACCTCACCTCGGCCGGCAGGGTGTCCCGACCGGCCGACTGCACCAGGGTGCCCAGCACGTGCGACAGCGAGGCCAGCTGGTCGGCAGTCGTCTGGGTGTCGCCGGCGGTGGCCTGGTGCGCGCGGGTGGCCTCGGCCATCGCGGAGATCGCCAGGTCGGTCTGCTCCACCGCTACCGACTGCTGACTGGTCGACTGCTGGATCTGCCGGGCCGACTCCATCGTGTTGGCCACCAGCGAGACGATCTCCTCGAAACTCTCCACCGCCTGCCCGACCTGGGCCGCGCCCTCGCCGATCACGTCCGAGGCGTCGCGGCTGACCCGGCGGGTGTCGTCGACCGCGGTGGCCACCGACGCCACCATCTCGCCGATCTCCCGCGTCGAGCCGCCGACCCGGTCGGCCAGCGCCCGGATCTCGTCGGCCAGCGCGGCGAACCGGGACGCCTCACCGCCCGCGCCGGCCGCCTCGATACTCGCGTTGATCGCCACGATATTGGTCAGTTCGGCCAGCTCGGACACGATCTCGACGACTCCGGTGATCTGCCGGGCCCGGCGGCTGAGGTCTTCCATGTGCTGGTCGACCGAGCCGGAGTGCGCGCGGATGCGCTCCATTGAGGACTGGGTGGCGAGCACCACGTCGCGCCCGTGCCGGCCGGCCTCGGCGGTCTGCCCGGCGGCGGCCACCACGTCCTGGGCGCCCTCGGCGATCAGCCGGGACTCGGCCAGCATCTCCTTCACCGTGGTCGAGATCTCGGCCGCCGAGCTGGCCTGCTGGCTCGCGCCCTCGGCCTGCTGCCGGGCGCTGAGCTGGAGGTCGGTGGACGACTGCTGCACCGAGCGGACCGCGGTCATCACCCGTCCGCGCACCTGGCGCACCACCATCGAGGCGACCAGCGTGGAGCCGATCAGGATCACCACGAACGAGGCGACGATCAGCCGCACCCCGTCGTGGGCGGTGCGGGTGGCCGCCTGCTCACGTTCTCGCACCAGCCCCTGGAGGTAGGCGAACAGCGAGTCCATCGCGGCGGTCGTGGTGACCCGCTGGTCGTCGATCTCCTCCCAGGCCGCCACCACCTCGGCGGGCGGGGCATGGGCCTCCTTCAACTGCACCGGGCCCTTGTCCAGCTCGATGAAACTGGCCTGGAGCCGGGTGATCTGGTCGACCAGGTCCCGGCCCCGGTCGGTGTCTACGGTTTGCCGCAGCGCGGTGAGCTGCTTGTTGAACGCCTCGTCCCACTTGTACTGCTCACCCAGGTACTTGGTCTGGCCGGAGAACAGGTAGCCCCGGTTGGCGGCGGCCCGGGCGTCGCGAATGTCCATCAGGGTGCGGGCCTCGAGGACCAGCGCGGCGTCGTGGTCGATCACCCGGTCCTTGCGGTCCACCACGCGTTGCAGGCCGTTCAGCGCGAGCACCGCCATCACCAGGGTCAGGCTGAGCACGACGGCGAGCGCGGTGAAGACACTGGCCGTCACCGTCCACTGCCGCTGCCCGCGCGCCCTAGGCACCCGCGATCCCCGTCGTCACCCATCCGGACTCGGCAGCGCCGGGCCCTGCCTTGACCCTGAGGGTCAGTCGAGCAGCAGCGCGTGCAGGTGCATGTCGTGGTAGCCGTCCGCGTGACGCTGGGAGCGCACGGCCACGCCCTCCAGCACGAACCCGCAGCGCGTCGCCACCCGGCAGGACGCCACGTTCTGCGTGGAGTGGGTGAGCGAGAACCGGTGCATACCGGCGTTCCTGGCCCAGTCGATCAGGACCGAGGCGGAACGCGCCGCGATGCCGTTGCCGCGGGCGTCCGGAGCCACCCAGTAGGCCACCTCGCCGTCGCCGTACGGCAGGTCGAGAGTACGTAGCCCGACCCGGCCCAGCGGCTTGCCGTCGGCGCTCACCATCCAGTCGGCCCCGCTCTCCTGCTGCCAGCGCCGGGTCTGCCGGGCGATGAACTCCTCGGCCTCCGCCTGCTTGCTCATGCCGAACGCGTGCCAGTGCTGGATGGCCGGGTCGGAGTAGGCGCCGAGCAGGAACGGCTCGTCGCCCGGCCGCCACGGCCTGAGCAGCAGCCCGTCGCCCTCGATCTCGGGCTGCGGGAAGGGGCCCCAGGAACCGGCTGGGACGACAGGGGGAACCAGAGAAGGCATGGGCGCAGCCTAAAGCGACAAATAGCCCAGCGGTACGGGGGAGTAGCTCACGGTGTGCGAGACCCGGACCGTACGGATGGGTGAAGAGTGTCGACGCGCGGGTGACGGCGGGTAGCCGTACGGTCGCCGCATGACGACGACGGACACCCGCTCGCAGTCGACCACGAGCACGGTGCGCCTCACCGTGAACGGCTCCGAACACGACATCACCCTCGACCATCGCACCTCGCTGCTCGACGCCCTGCGCGAGCACCTGCGTCTGACCGGCGCGAAGAAGGGCTGCGACCACGGCCAGTGCGGCGCCTGCACGGTGCTGCTCGACGGACGCCGGGCCAACGCCTGCCTGGTGCTCGCCGTGGCCGCGCAGGGCCGGCCGGTCACCACGATCGAGGGCCTGGCGGGCGGGACCGGGGACGACGCGGAACTGCACCCGGTTCAGCGTGCGTTCGTGGAGCGGGACGCGTTCCAGTGCGGCTACTGCACGCCCGGCCAGATCTGTTCTGCCGTGGGCGTGCTGGAGGAGGCCCGGAACGGCTGGCCGTCGGCCGTCACCCCGATGGAGGAAGCCGGGTCCACGGCGACCGATCCCTGGGCTGCTGATTCGGGGGCCGCCGATTCGGAGGCTGTGGATTCGGGGACGCCCGGCTCGGCAGTTGCTGATTCGCCCGCTGACTCGGCAGCCGTCGGTCCGCCTGCCGGCCAGGCAATCATCAACCCGGCAGCCGCTCACCCGGCAGCCGCTCACCCGGCGGCCGCTGACCCGGCGGCCGCTGACCCGGCGGCCGCCGATCACGGCTCGCCGACCGGTGCGAACCCGATCGCGGGCGGGGTGGTGCTCAACGAGGCTGAGGTACGTGAACGGATGAGTGGAAACCTCTGCCGCTGCGGGGCCTACGCCAACATCGTGCCGGCCGTGCTCGACGCCGCCGGCCAGACGCCCGGGCCAGGGCTCGAGACAGGTTCCGACACGGGGTTCGAGACGGGAGGCTCCCGATGAAGCCGTTCGCCTACGCCGTGGCCGGGGCTCCGGCCGATGCCGTGCGGCGGATCTCCGGCAGCCCGGGTGCGCGTTTCCTGGGTGGGGGAACCAACCTCGTGGACCTGATGCGGCTCGGGGTGGAATCGCCCGACCTGCTCGTCGACGTGACCCGCCTGGACCTCGACCGCATCGAGCCCGTCGACGGCGGAGGGGTACGGATCGGCGCCGGCGTGCGCAACTCCGACCTGGCCGCCGACCCCCGGCTGCGCGTCGCCTACCCGATGCTGTCACAGGCCCTCCTCTCCGGAGCCTCGGGCCAACTGCGCAACCTGGCCACCGTGGGCGGGAACCTGTTGCAGCGCACCCGGTGCCCGTACTTCCAGGACGTGACCAAGCCGTGCAACAAGCGCAGCCCCGGCAGCGGCTGCCCGGCCCGCACCGGCGTGCACCGCGACCTGGCGATCCTCGGTGCAAGCGAGCACTGCATCGCCACCCACCCGTCCGACTTCGCCGTGGCCCTGGCCGCCATCGGCGCCCGGGTGCACGTGACCGGCCCGGCCGGCGACCGCACGCTGAAGGTGACCGAGCTGTACCGGTCACCCGGCGAGGACCCCTCCCGGGACACGGTTCTCGACCCGGCAGACCTGATCACCGCGGTCGAGCTGCCGCCCTCCGGGCCGGCGCACCGCACCTCGCTGTACCGCAAGGCCCGCGACCGTGCCTCGTACGCCTTCGCCGTCGGCTCGGTGGCCGCAGGGCTCGGCCTGACGCCCGACGGCGAGGTCGGCGAGGTGCGTATCGCCCTGGGCGCCGTGGCCCACAAGCCGTGGCGCGCCCGTCTGGCCGAGGCCGCCCTGACCGGCCGCCCGGCCACCGTGGAGGAGTTCCGCCGTGCCGCCGGCATCGAGCTGGCCGCCGCCGAGCCGCTGCCCGACAACGCCTTCAAGGTGACGCTCAGCCAGAACCTCATCGTGGCAGCGCTTCTCGAACTGGCCGGGGGTGAGGCCCGATGAGCGCCCCCGTATTCCGCCGCCCGGCCGCTGCCGGCCCGCCGCAGCCCCGCGAGGAGTCGGTCGAGAAGGTCACCGGTGCGGCCCGGTACGCCTACGAGTACCCGCAGCAGGAGGCCGCGTACGCCTGGATCGTCACCTCGCCGATCGCCAAGGGCCGCGTGCTCACCGTGGACGCCGACCACGTGCTGCGCTCGGACGACGTGATCGCCGTGCTGCGGCACGACAACGCCCCGCGCCTGGAGGACGTGGGCGACCCGGCGCTCGCGGTGCTCCAGGACCCCGCCGTCGCCTACCGTGGCCAGGTGGTGGCCCTGGTGGTGGCGAAGACCCCGGAGGCTGCCCGGGAGGCCGCCGCCACGCTGCCGGTGGAGTACGAGGAGCTCGGCCACGACGTGGTGCTCACCCCGGACCACGAGAGCCTGTACCAGCCGGACGCGGTGAACCCGGATTACCCGGCGGACACCGAACAGGGCGACCCGGACGGCGCTTTCGAGGCGAGCCCGGTGCGGGTGGACCACACCTACCGCACCGTGGCCCTGCACAACAACCCGATGGAGCCGCACGCCACCACGGCACTCTGGCACGACGACGGCTCGCTCACCCTGTACGACTCGAACCAGGGCGGCCACGTGGTGCGGCAGACGATCGCCGGGCTGTTCGGCCTCGCCCCGGACCGGGTGCGCGTGATGAACCCGCATGTGGGAGGCGGATTCGGCTCCAAGGGCACGCCCCGGCCGAACGTGGTGCTGGCGGCTATGGCCGCCCAGGTGACTGGGCGCCCGGTGAAGATCGCCGTCACCCGGCAGCAGATGTTCTCGCTCGTGGGCTATCGCACGCCCACCATTCAGCGGGTGCGGCTCGGCGCCGAGGCCGACGGCCGGCTCAACTCGATCACCCACGAGGTGGTCGAACAGACCTCCACCGTCAAGGAGTTCGCCGAGCAGACCGCCGTGGCCACCCGCTCGATGTATGCCGCGCCGCACCGCCGCACCAGTCACCGGCTGGCCCGCCTGGACGTGCCGGTGCCCTCGTGGATGCGCGCCCCCGGCGAGTGCCCGGGCTTCTTCGCCTTCGAGTCGGCGCTGGACGAGCTGGCCGCCGAACTCGGCATGGACCCGATCGACCTGCGGGTGCGCAACGAGCCGGAGACCGACCCGGAGAGCGGAAAACCCTTCAGCAGCCGCAATCTCGTGGCCTGCCTGCGCCAGGGGGCGGAGCGCTTCGGCTGGGAGCCCCGGCCGCGGGCACCCCGCACCCGCCGTGACGGGCGCTGGCTGATCGGCACCGGCGTGGCCTCGTCGTACTACCCGACCTACGAGGCCCCGGCCACCGCGACCGTGTCGGCCGACGAGAACGGCCACCACACCGTCGCCATCAACGCCACCGACATCGGGACCGGCGCCCGCACCGCCCTGCACCAGCTCGCCGCCGAGGCCCTGGACGTGCCGTGGGCCGACGTGACCGTGCGGATCGGCGACTCGGACCTGCCACAGGCCGGCCTGGCCGGCGGCTCGATGGGCACCCGGTCGTGGGGCTGGGCCGTGACCAAGGCCTGCCGGGCCCTGCGTGAGCAGGGCGGTGGGTCGGTGACCGCGAACACCGCCGAGGACATCAAGGCACTGGGGGAGTACAGCCGCGCCGCCTACGGGGCGCAGTTCGTGGAGGTGCGGGTGAACCAGGACACCGGAGAGCTGCGGGTGCCCCGGATGACCGGGGTGTTCGCCGCCGGCCGCATCGTGAACTCACGCACCGCGCGCTCGCAGTTCATCGGCGGGATGACCATGGGCCTGTCGATGGCGCTGCACGAGGAGGGCGTGATGGACGCCGCCTTCGGCGACTACGCCAATCACGACCTGGCCTCGTACCACGTGGCGGCCTGCGCGGACGTGGGGACGATGGACATCGCCTGGATCGAGGAGGACGACGAGCACCTGGGCGGCACCGGCACGAAGGGGATCGGCGAGATCGGCATCGTGGGCACGGCCGCCGCGGTGGCCAACGCGGTGTACGACGCCACCGGCGTGCGGGTGCGCGACCTTCCGATCCACCTGGAAGACCTGCTCGCCTGACTCCTCATACCTGGTAAACGCGCCCCGCCCCCGGAACGTGAGCTCCCGCCGCGGAATTCATGACCGGCGCCGGGACGCGGGAACGGCGCCGATCTGAGGGGCCGGCGCCGTCCCTGGTTGGGAAGGGGTGCTCAGATCTCGATGGTGCGCTCCAGGTTGGCCAGCTTGTGCCGGGCCAGAGCCAGGTTGGCGCGGCGCTTGTCGAGGGCCATGTAGAGGAACAGGCCGTTGCCCTGCGGGCCCGCGATCAGCCGGATCAGGTGGTACTGGGTGTCCAGGGTGATCAGGATGTCCTCGATGCTCTCGCGCAGCCGCAGCGACTCCATCGTCCGCATCTTGGCCCGCACGATCTCGGTGTTGCCCGCCGCGGCCACCTCGAGGTTCAGGGCGTTGTTGCCCCCGGCCTGACCCAGCGTCATGCCGCTGGTGTAGTCCACGAGCGCGGCGCCGATGGCACCGTCGATCTGCATGGCTTCCTTGAGGACGATCTCGATGTTGGACACGCTGGTTTCCTTCCGATGGAACACACTGGGAGAAGCTCTGGTGGGGCATCACCGAACGTGACCAGGCTCCCGCATCCCCGACACCCGTTGCCCGGCCACTGCTCACGGTGACGGCGCGTGCGCTCGCTGCGTAGGGACTTTGGTCCCGGGAAGTCGGCCGTCGCGCTGCGTCCTCACCCGCTTGGGGCAGTGCGAATTCAGTTTCCTGATCTTGCAATTCGCCGGGTGCAGCCGCCGTGCAGGATCACGGCAAAACGATGGACGGCGCCGGCCGTGCCGGCCCGGCGCCGTCCATCACCCGTGCGACGGGCTCAGATCTGGATGTTGCGCTCCAGGTTGGCCAGCTTGTGCCGGGCCAGGGCCAGGTTCGCGCGGCCCTTGTCGAGGGCCATGTAGAGGAAGAGCCCCTGGCCGCCCTGGCCGGAGATCAGCCGGATCAGGTGGTACTGGGTGTTCAGGGTGATCAGGATGTCCTGGATGCCCTCACGCATGCCCAGGGACTCCATGGTGCGCATCTCGGACCGGACGACCTCGGTGTTACCCGCGGCGGCCACCTCGAGGTCCAGGACGGCGCCGCCGGCCTGGCCCAGGGTCATGCCGCTGGTGTAGTCGACGAGGGCGACACCGATGGCGCCGTCGATCTGCATGGCTTCCTTGAGGACAGTGTCCAGGTTGCTCACGGTGCGTTTCCTTTCGGCCACGAGGGCTGAATCTGTGGAGCGAACTGCGTCGGCGCCGGGGCCGGTCCGGGGCACTGGACTCCAGCCGTGGATCTCAGCTTTGTTGTCGGCGCAGTTAGCGCCCAACTGATGCCGTCTTCAATACCCCGAGTGGTCTTATCGGGCCGCGACTACGCTAAGCAAGCTGAATGGCGTCCCTGTGGGCTATGGCACAGCAGATTTCCCCAGTTCCTGCCCTGTGCGCTGGCTCTGTCACGCTCCGCGCAAGAATTGGACGGTCACGAATTGTGATGACCCGTGGTGCATTCCACACACGTCCGGCTCAGTCGTGGGGCAAAAATGATGGACGGCGCCGGTCGTTCGCGGCCGGCGCCGTCCATCATCGGAGCTCGCTCAGCGCGCGGGACGACCCCGGTCGTACTGCGGCGGCCAGGCGATGTCGTCGCCCAGCTCGTGCGCCGCGCGCTGCGGCCAGCTGGGCTCGCGCAGCAGCACCCGGGCCAGCAGGACCGCGTCGGCGGAACCCTCGGCGAGGATCTGCTCGGCCTGCTTCGGCTCGGTGATCAGGCCGACGGCGGCAGTGGGCAGCCCGCTGGTCTCCTTGATCTGCCGGGCGAACGGTACCTGGTAGCCCGGGCCCAGGGTGATCTTCTGGTCGGGGTGGTTGCCGCCGGTGGAGACGTCCACCAGGTCCACGCCGTGCTCCTTCAGCGTGACGGCCACCTGCGCCACCTCGTCCACGTCCAGCCCGCCCGGCACCCAGTCGGTGGCGCTGACCCGCACGAACAACGGCGTGGCGTCGGGGACGGCGGCCCGCACGGCGTCGACGATCTCGATCAGCAGCCGGGAGCGGCCGGCCAGATCCCCGCCGTAGGAGTCGGTGCGCAGGTTGCTCACCGGCGAGAGGAACTGGTGCAGCAGGTAGCCGTGCGCGGCGTGGATCTCCAGCACCTCGAACCCGGCCGCGAGCGCCCGCCGGGCGGCGTCCACCCAGGCCTGCACCAGGGCGGGGATCTCGGCCACGGGGATCTCGGCGGGCACGTCGTAGCGGCCGAAGGCGTTCTCGGAGGGGGCGACGGTCTTCCAGCCGCCCTCCGACACCGGCACCGAGCCCCTGCCCCGCCACGGGGCGTATGTGGATGCCTTGCGCCCGGCGTGCGCCAGCTGGATGCCCGGCACCGATCCCTGTTCCCGGATGAAGCGGGTGATCCGCTCGTAGTCCGCGGCCTGGGTGTCGTTCCAGATCCCGGCGTCCTCCGGCGAGATCCGGCCCTCCGGCACCACGGCGGTGGCCTCCTGGATCACCAGGCCGGCCCCGCCCCGGGCCAGGCTGCCCAGGTGCACCAGGTGCCAGTCCGTGGGGCGGCCCTTCTCGCTGGAGTACTGACACATCGGTGACACCCAGGCGCGGTTCGGCACGGTCACGCCGCGCAGGGTGAGCGGGGAGAAGAGAAGGCTCATGCTGCGGTGAACCGTGGCGGAGGGGTCGGACTTCCCCGGCGGGCGATGTGATTCGGCCGGAACGAGCTGGACGCAAGAAACGAAAGCGATTACGTTTGTTGCGTTGAAGGGGGCGGCGAATGACCGTGCAGCTGAACCGAGAGACCTATCTGCCCAGCAGCGGCCCGCAACTGGCCCGGGTACATGCCTTCATGGCTGCCCACGCCCCGTCTCCGGGCGGGGCGGGCGACGTCCGGTGCCGACTGACCGGGCCCGGTGGCGAGGAGGGTGTCGAGCTGCCGCACGAGGTGTATCTCGTGCTGCGACAGGTGGTGGAGGCCATGCGGGCGGACCTCGCCGTCACGGTGATCCCGCAGACCATGACGCTGACCACGCAGCAGGCGGCAGACCTGCTCGGGGTCAGCCGCCCGACCGTGATCAAACTGCTCGACGCCGAGCGGATTCCGTTCGAGCGGGTCGGCACACATCGGCGAATTCTTCTGCGCGACCTGCTGGCCTACCGCAAGCAGCGGCGTGAGGAGCGGTACGACGCCCTGGCCGCCCTGGGGTCCGATGACGACGACGAGCAGCCCGATGTCGTGCTGAGGCGCCTCCGCGAGGCGCGGAAGGCGGTGGCCTCGCGGCGCCGGCGGCCCGATCGGGAGTGACCGTTTTGATTCCTGAATAGCCGGTATTATTCGGGAAAACGGGAATTGATCGGGGGATGGTTCCAGTGTTCACGGCACTTCTGGATACATGCGTACTGTGGCCGAGTCGACAGCGGGACTTCCTGCTGTCACTGGCTTTTGAGCATCTCTATCGTCCGGCCTGGAGCAGCGCGATCCTGGCAGAGCTCGGCCATCACGAGAGGGTCAAGCTGGAAGGTCGCGGAGTTCCCCGCGACCAGGCGCGGGCGCGGGGAGAGCGGCTCATCTCCTTCATGGGCTCCTGCTTCCCGGATGCCGAGGTGTCCGGATGGGAAGACCTGGAGGGCACATTCGGGCTTCCGGACCCGAACGACGAGCACGTCGCCGCGGCAGCGGTGCTGGCCTCTGCTGGAGTGCTGGTCACGCACAATCTGAAAGACTTCCCACCCGAACGGCTTCCGCGCTCCTTGCAGGTGCTTCCGCCGGCCGAGTTCGCCTACAACACGGTCTCCGTCGACCCGGCGCGGGCGGTGCTGGCGCTGGAGGAGATGGCACGTCGCTCGGGGCAGCACGGTCCGCGGCACGAGGTCGCCGACATCCTTGCGATTCTCGAGAATCGTTACGGCATGCACGCGGCGGTGGGCCTGGTGCGGCAGGTGTCCCGGCGCACGAGAACGGCGCCGGGTTCGCAGTGAGCCCGGCGCCGTCGTTCGTTCGGTTCCCGGTCAGATCTTGAAGCGACCCACCAGCTCGTTCAGCCCACCGGCCACCTGGGCCAGGTCCCCGGCCGCCCGCTGCGCCTCGGAGATACCCGTGCTGGACGACTGGGCCGCGTTCGACACCGCGTCCACATCCGACGAGATCCGCGACGCCGCACGAGCGGTTTCGTCGATGCTGCGGGCGATTTCGGAGGTCACCGCGGTCTGCTCCTCCACGGCCGAGGCGATCGTGGTCTGGTAGGAGTTCACGTCCTCGATCGTCCGGGTGATCCGGTCGATCGCCTCGACCGCGGCCCGGGTGTCGGCCTGGATCGTCTCCACCCGGTGGCTGATGTCCTCGGTGGCCCGGGCGGTCTCCTGCGCCAGCTGCTTGACCTCCTCGGCGACCACCGCGAAGCCCTTGCCGGCGTCCCCGGCGCGGGCGGCCTCGATGGTGGCGTTCAGGGCCAGCAGGTTGGTCTGCTCGGCGATCGTGGTGATGGTCTTGACCACGTTGCCGATCTCCTCGCTGGAGGCACCCAGCTTGCCCACGGTCTCGGTGGCGGTGGCCGCCTCGGTGGCCGCACCGGCCGACACCCGGGCCGCCTCGGCCGAGGAGTTCGCGATCTCGCGGATGCTGGCCGACATCTCCTCGGTGCCGGCCGCGACCGTCTGCACGTTGCCCGACACCTGCGACGAGGTGGCGCTCAGGCTCATCGCCTGGGCCGAGGTCTCCTCGGAGTTGGAGGCCACCTGGGCCGACACCGCGCTGAGCTCCTCGGCGCTGCCCGACAGGGTGACCGAGTTGGTGCGGATATCCTCCATCGCCGAGCGCAGCGAGGTGCTGGCGCGGTTCAGCGCCGCGGACATCTCGCCGACCTCGTCGTTGCTGGTCACCGGCACACTCTGGGTGAGGTCACCGTCGGCCAGGGCGACCAGGCCGTCACGCACCCGGCCGACGGCCGCCACGATCAGGCGGGCGATCCAGAAGCCGAAGCCGACCATGATCAGCAGGCCGACGGCGGTGATGATCCAGGACTGCACGATCTGGCTCTCGGCCGAGCTCTTGGCGTCGGCCGCCTCGGTGCTCATGTCGTCGGCGGCGTTGCTGCCCAGCTTGTTCAGGCCGTCGGACACCTTGGTGGCGGCCGTGGCGAAATCACCGGCGATGTAGGTGCCCAGGGCCCGGTACTGCACGCCGGTCAGGTCGTTCTGGCTGATCACCGGCAGGATGTTGTCGGTGTACAGGCCCTTGACCGTGGCCAGGTCGGTGACGTCCTGCTCCAGCAGGGCGGTGTCCGCGCTGTCCAGCCCACTCGCCTTCAGCGCGTCGAGCTTGGCCGACATCTCGTCGAAGCTGGTCGCGACGTCTTCCTGAGCGGTCTTCGAGGTCTCGCCGGTGGTGAGGGCGGCGACCATGATGTTGCGGCGCAGGCTGGCGAAGGCCAGTCGGGCCTCCAGCGCTGTGGTGTCGCGCTTGGCGGTGACCGAGACGATGTGGTCACTGGTGGACTGCACGGCATTGACCGCGCGCATCCCGATCACGCCGATACCCACCGCCAGCAGTGAGGCCACCGCGATGAGGCTGAAGATCTTCTTCAGCAGGCTCAGGTTCTTGAAGAAGGCGGCGGGGGAGGCACCGGCCTTCTTGTTGCCCTGCCCAGGCAGCGTTACAGCGGCAGACATTGACGTCCTCTCGGGCGTAAGTCACGTCTCCCCGCCGCACTCGTTGCGGCGTCGCGACGGACTGAAGCGACTTGTCAACTTCAGCCATCGTCACGGCGTAGCCCTTCGTTAACCTTAAGTCACGTGCTCATCCGGCCGGGCGCAGAATCGACGCTGACTCGACGCGGGATGCCGGTCACACACTGCCGGAGTCACCGCCCCGGTCCGGCCGCAGGTGCCGTCGCGAACCCTCGACCTCGGCCAGCTCGTCGTCGTCCAGTTTTCTGGTGTCCCGCAGGCGCACGTAGGGCTCGGCGCCCCGGGGCAGACCGTCGTTCTCGGCCCGGGCCCGCTCCAGCTCGGCGTTGAACTCGGCGCCCAGCAGGATGGCCAGGTTCGAGATCCACATCCAGATCAGGAAGATGACGATCCCGGCGAAGGTGCCGTAGGTGGCGTCGTAGCTGGAGAAGTTGGCCACGTAGAAACCGAAGCCGGCCGAGGCGACCAGCCAGAGCACGACGGCGAGGATCCCGCCGGGCGTGACCCATCTGAAGCCCTGCTTGGCGTTCGGGGCGGCCCAGTACAGGATGGCCAGCTCCAGCATCATGATCAGCAGCAGCACAGGCCATTTCACGATGCTCCAGGTGGTGACCGCGGCGTCGCCGAGCCCCAGGAGATCACCGGCCTGCTGCGCCAGCGGGCCGGTGAACAGCACGATCACGGCCGCCATCAGGATCAGCACCAGCATCACCAGGGTGGTGAGCACGCGGGTGGGGAGGGTCTTCCAGATCGGCCGGCCCTCGGGGATGTCGTACACCACGTTCGAGGCGCGCATGAATGCCGCGATGTATCCGGACGACGACCACAGGGCCGTGACCAGACCCAGCACGAACGCGAAACCGGCTGATCCGGGCTTGTTCCCGACCTGGTCGAGGATGCTGTTGATCGTGCTCTGGAAGGTGCCGGGCACGACCTCGCCGAGGTTGTCCTTGAGCTCCTGGATGGCGTCGTCGGACAGGAACCCGAGCAGCGACACCAGCACCAGGATGCCCGGGAACAGGGCCTGGATGCCGTAGTAGGTCAGCGATGCGGCGGAGTCGCTGAGGTTGTCCTCGGAGAACTCCCGGGCCGAGCCGCGCAGCACGCGCAGCCACGAGCGCCTGGGCAGCTGGGTCGGAGACTCGGCCGGGTTCTCGTCCGGCAGATCTTCGTGCTGGTCAGGGTTTCGGTGCGTCTTTCCCCACATGAGGTCATGGTGGCGCGTGCCCGGCGGGGTCGCCGGTCGAGAGGGCACCCGGGGGTAAACCCCTGATCGGTCCGCGTTCCACGGCGGCGAGCATGGTGGACGCGTCTGTGGGAGGCACGAATTCGAGCCACCAGGTGGCGCCGCCCGCGGCCGCGGCGGACACCGCGCGCCGTTCGGCCTCCTCGTCGTCCAGGCGCCGGCGCCCTCCGACAGCGATGTCACCGTCGCCGACAACCGCCCGCGGTGAACGGATCTCGGCCTCGGTGAAGTCGCTCCAGCTCAAGTCCGTATCGCACCCGTCCAGGCTAGGCCGTGACCCAGCTCACCCGAACTTTCCGGTCCGGACCCGCCATCTCACTCGCTGACAGACCACCGCAGCGCAGCAGGACGAGGGAGAACCATCATGGGCACCGCACTCCGCCGGAACGTCCCGGCCATCACCGCTTCCGCCCTGGTGACGGTGGCCGTGGCGGCGACCGCCGTGGCGGGGGCCGGAATCGCCCGGGCCGCCGAGAAGCCCGCCGCCGCGACGAAGGCGGCCGACGGCCTGACCTACCTGAAGATCAAGGAGCCGTTCACCACGCCGGTGGGCCGGTGCGACGAGGACGGCACCACGATCGAGATGACCAACTGCGTGCTGAAGAAGGTCGTGAGCACGGACAGGAAGATCGACGCGCTCCAGAAGAAGCGTTTCGACACGGCGAGGACGACCAAGCAGCGCAAGGCCTACCTGAAGAACGACGCCACCTGGCTGAAGAACCGCACGGCCACGGTGAAGAAGGTCGGTCAGGGCGGCACGATCGACGCCGTGCTGAAGGCGCAGGAGACGCTGAAGCTGAGCAAGAAGCGCCTCAACGCCCTTGGCTGACGGCAAATTGAGGACGACGGTGAGCTCGTCGCGAGCTCACCGTCGTCCTCAGTTCAGGCGGACCCTACATGTGCACCGCGACGTTCTCGTTGTCGGCCGCCAGCGCCGCCGTGACCGCACGGGACGGGTACAGCACGAAGGCGACCACGGCGGTGACGGCGAAGAACACCGCCGACCAGACGAACACCGAGTCGTACGCGGCCAGCTGGGCCTGCACCTGGAGCGCCGGGGTGACCCCCTGGGCCGCGTGCGCCGAGATGTAGTCCGTGGCGGCGGAGGCCGAGACGCTGCTCAGCAGCGCCACACCGATCGAACCGCCCACCTGCTGCGAGGTGTTCACGGTGGCGGAGGCGACACCGGCCTGGTGCACCTCCACGCCGATCGTGGCCGAGCCGATCGCGACCGCGAAGATGCAGCCCAGGCCCAGACCGGCCAGCAGCAGGCCGGGCAGCAGAGCGGTGACGTAGCTGCTGTCCGCGCCGAAACCGGTGAACAGCAGCATGCCCGCGGCGGCCAGCAGCGAGCCCACGCCGACCTGGATCTTCGAGCCGATCTTCGTCTGGAACGCCGGGGTGCCGTTGAACTGCGCGCTCACGCCGATCGCGAAAACCATCGGCAGGAAGGCGAAACCGGACTGGATCGGGGAGTAGCCGAGGATCTGCTGGATGTAGTAGGTGACGAACAGGAACACCGCGAACATGCCTATGGCGGCGATCAGCATGACCAGGTACGAGGTGCCACGCACCCGGTTGAGCACGATCTGCATCGGCAGCAGCGGGTGCTGCACCAGGCGCTCGGCCACCACGAAGCCGATGACCAGCACCACACCGACGATCAGCGAGGCCAGGGTGACACCGTCGCTCCAGCCCTCGGTCTCGGACCGGGCGAAACCGTAGACCACACCGAAGATACCGGCCACGGCCAGCACGGAACCGGGCCAGTCGAACGACATCCGGCCGCTCTCCCGGTCGTTCGCGGGCAGCAAGCGCAGGCCGCCGATCACGGCGATCACCGCGAAGAACACGTTGACGTAGAGGCACCAGCGCCAGGACAGGTACTCGGTGAGCGCGCCGCCGAGCAGCAGCCCGACCGCGGCGCCGGAGCCGGCGACGGCGCCGAAGATGCCGAAGGCCTTGCCCCGGTCAGCCGATCCGGCGAAGCTCACGGTGAGCATGGCGAGGGCGGCGGGGGCCAGAAGGGCGCCGAACGCACCCTGGGCGGCGCGCGCCACGATCAGCACCTCGAAACTGGGGGCCCAGCCGCCCAGGGCGCTCGCGGCAGCGAAACCGACCAGACCGACCAGGAATCCGAGCTTGCTGCCGAACATGTCGTTCAGCCGGCCGCCGATCAGCAGCAGACTGCCGAACGCCAGCGAGTAGGCCGTGACCACCCACTGCCGCTGGGCGTCGTCGAAGCCCAGGTCGGTCTGCGCGGCGGGCAGGGCGATGTTCACGATCGTGGAGTCGAGCACCACCATCAGCTGGGCGATGGAGATGATGCCGAGGATCAGCCACTGGGCGCGCGAGGTGCCGTGGGCCGGGGTGGGGTGATGCTCTCCGTCGAGCGTGGTCGTCCGGCTGGCCGCGGGGGAGCGGTCGGTCATGATCTGCCTTTCACGGGCGTGCGGGGTTGCGGAATAGCTGTTCCGGGGTGGCAACAACTGTAGCGGAATAGTTGTTCCGCGTTGCTACGCTGGTTCGGTGAACAGTTCGGCAGCGGCTGACGCGCAGCACACCCTCACCGATCGGATCCTCGACGCCGCAGGTGAGGTGTTTGCCGCCCAGGGTCTGCACGCCACTCTGGCGGACGTGGCGAGGACGGCCGGGGTGGGCGTCGCCACGGTGTACCGGCGGTTCGCCAACAAGGACGAACTGATCCTGGCGCTGTTCGACGTGCGGTTCCGGCACACGCACGACCAGCTGCGCCGGGTGATGGAGGCGGAGGACCCCTGGCAGGGTTTCGTCGCGTTCTTCGAGGGCGGTGTGCGGCAGTTCGCCCGGGACCGGGGTTTTCGCGAGTTCGTGATCAGCGGCAACACCGAGAAATTCGGCTGGGCGCGGGGTGCCGGGCACAGCCGGATGGAGGAGGCCGTTCACGAGCAACAGCGTCTGGTGCAGGAAGGACTGGACGACATGCTGCGCCGGTGCCAGGAGGCGGGGGCGATCCGGGACGACGTGGTGCCGCACGACCTGTTCGTGCTCACCATGGCGGCGGTCAGCAGTATCGAGGTGGGCGAGGCCAAGGGGGAGCCGGAGGCCTACCGCCGGGTGATCGGCATCGTCCTCGACGGTCTGCGGCCATCGCGAGAGGCTCCCACCCCGCTACCGCCCCACCGGCCGTGATGCCCCCGGCGACAGGTCGACGGGGGCATCACGGCAACGGGTTTCAGCGGTTGCGGCGCCGCCGCAGCCAGACCAGCGCACCGGTCAGCAGGCCGGCCGCAGCGCCCAGGGCGGGCAGCAGCCAGGGCCGGTCCTGACGCTGCTGCTGCACCGTCTCCTGGGCCGAGTGGGCCCGCTCGGTGGCGGCCAGCCGGGCCTGCTCGCTCTTGACCTTCGCCTGGCCGGCGACCGCCTCGCCCTTGATCCGGGCCTGCTCGCCCACCTGCCGGGCCTGCTCGGTGACCTGACGAGTCTGCTCGGTGACCTTCACCTTGGCGGCCATGGCGTGCACCTTGGCACTCTCCTGGGCCTCCTGGGCGCGGTGCTTCGCGGTCTCCTGGAGCGTCTGCACCCGGGCCCGGGTGGTCTCCTGCACCTCGTGCGCCTTCTGCGTGGCCCGGCCCTTCACGTCGGTCTTGGCGGCCAGCGCCTCCACCGTGTCGGCGAGTTCGTCACGGGTGTGGTCGATCTCGGCGCGGATCTGCTCGGTGTCGCGACTTCCGTTGTCGTCACTCATCGGTGGGCGCTCTCCTTAACGGCCTCGACGTCATGCTTGGTGCTGTCCACCGCCTGGCTGGGCACCGGCGGGGTGGCCTGCTGAATCTGCTTGCGCCCCACCAGGGCCATCACACCGGCGACGGCGAGCAGCACGGCGGCCACGATCAGCGCCGACGCCCAGGCCGGCACGGCCTCGGCCAGGCCGATCACCGCGGCGGCCACCAGCGTGCCGACGCCGAACAGGGCGACCAGGCCGGCGCCGCCGAAGGCCCCGGCCCCGACTCCGGCGTGCTTCGCCTTCTCGGCCAGCTCGGCCTTGGCCAGCTCGACCTCCTGCCGGGCCAGCTGCGGCACCAGGCGGGTCAGGTCCTGCACCAGCTCGGGTGTGGACTTCTGATGGTCGGCGGCGACGGGCCCCGGAGCGGCAGTGGCGCCCGCGGGCCTCTCGTTGGTCACGCTCATGGCTCTCCAACCTCGCGTTCCGTTTCCCTCTTCGAATTTAGGGGCCGTCGGTCGGCGCGCATCCCGAGTGGGCACCATCGGGCCAGGCCAGGGGGTTTTCACCCGTTTGCGGGGCAAGATCACGTAATACTTGCGGCATGAGCGAATCCGGGGTCACCGAGCAGGGCGCGAGAACGGGGGACGACGCGGGCCGGCCGCGCGGGGCGCTGGTCTGCGCCCTGCTGCTCGTGCTCACGGTGGGGCAGCTGGTGGTGGCCACGTTCTTCGCGTCCGGCCTGGAACAGTTCGAGGGCAAGGGTTTCGCGGCGCGGCTGGGGCTCTACCCGGTGATGATGCTGGCCGTGCCGCTGGTCTGGCGGTTCACCTCGAAGCGCCGGGCCGACCCGCCGTGGGCCGCTTTCGCCTGGATCATGCTGCCCTACCTGGTCGACGTCACCGGCAACACGCTGAACCTCTACGACTCGGTGACCTGGTGGGACGACGCGAACCACTACGTCAACTGGATGTTCCTCGGGCTCGGCGCCGGGCTGCTGGTGACTCGCGGAAGGCCGCGCCCGGTCTGGGAGATCGTGCTGCTGGTCGGTGGGATCGGCGCGATCATGGCGATCTTCTGGGAGGTCGGCGAGTACTACGCGTTCATCCGGGGCGGCACCGAGCTGGACACCGCCTACACCGACACCCTGGGCGACGAGGTGCTGGGCACGCTCGGCGCCCTGACCGCCGGGGTGATCACCGTGCTGCGCGGGCGGGTCGCCGGGGTAGCTCGGGTCGCTCGGGTCAGGAGCTGACCCGTCCTTCGGCGATCAGGGCCAGCCGGCGCAGACTCTCGGTGTTGCGCGGCGCGATGCTGAGCTGACGCACCGGGGCGGGGACCAGCTTGCCCGGCCCGGCCGAGGCGTCCTCACGCATCCGGACCAGGCAGCCGCCGTCGGCCGGGTCGAGGTCGAGATACACGGTGCCCTCGCCGATCGGCCAGCCCTTGGCCCGCAGCACCAGGCGCTGACCGGGCACGCACTCGAGCACGTGCGTGGTGTCGTTCAGCAGGGCGGGCCAGACCCCCACCGAATGGTGGATTCTGGCGCCCGGGGCCGGCCAGGTGTCGTCCACCGCCCGGATGCGGGAGGCCCCGACCACCCAGCCGGAGTACAGCCAGCCGTCGGCGAGCACGGAGAATACCTGGGTCGGGCTGGCTTTCACCTGACGCTTGACCTCGATCATGTCTGCCATTCCACACCGGATGCGGCGCGCGGCAAGTTCGCAGGTCACCTGGCGCGACCCGGCGGGTGGGGGAGACTGGCACGATCGAGGCACGGTGCCCGCGGTGAACAGAACCCGCGCCCGGCCCCCTCTTTTCGTGCGAGGAGACACCATGTCCCCGAAACCGCAGCAGCAGGACGTTCCGGGCAGCACCGCGGCGATGGACCCGCAACCCGACCACGGTGAGCACAGTTACCGCGGCTCCGGCCGGCTCGACGGCAAGATCGCGGTGATCACCGGGGCCGACAGCGGCATCGGCCGCGCCGTGGCCATCGCCTACGCGCGGGAGGGCGCTGACGTCGTCCTCTCGTACCTGGATGAGCACGACGACGCCGCGACCACCGCCGAATGGGTGCGCAAGGCCGGCCGCCGGGTGCTGGTGATCCCCGGCGACGTGTCCGATCCCGCGCACTGCCGGGCGATCGTCCGGCAGGCCGTGGACGAGTTCGGCCGGGTCGACGTGCTGGTGAACAACGCCGCCTTCCAGGCCACCCACGAGAACCTCGAAGACATCACCGACGAGGAGTGGGACCGCACCCTCGCGACCAACCTCAGTGCCTTCTTCCACCTGACCAAGGCCGCCGTGCCGCACATGCCGCCGGGTGGCAGCATCATCGGCTCGTCGTCGGTCAACTCGGACGCGCCCAAGCCCGACCTGATGCCCTACGACGTGACCAAGGCCGGGATCGCGAACATGACCGCGGCGCTGGCCGGGTTGCTGGGCGACCGGGGGATCCGGGCGAACAGCGTTGCACCGGGCCCGATCTGGACCCCGCTGATCCCGGCCACCATGCCGCCGGAGGCGGTGGAGCAGTTCGGCAGGAACGTGCCGCTGGGCCGGCCCGGGCAGCCGGCCGAACTGGCACCGGTGTACGTGCTACTGGCCTCGGACGAGTCGAGTTACGTGTCGGGAGCCCGGATCGCGGTGACCGGCGGGCGGCCGGTGCTGTGAGCTGACCGACCTGGCTTGAGCGGCCGGTCAGGTTCGGCGGGTGGGCGGAGTGCGTGCCGCGCGCCCACCCGTCGCGGGTCACAGCAGCTGGATGTCTTCCGGGTCCTGTCCGGTCTGCACCACGGCCTCGGCGATCAGCCGGACCTTGACGTTGCGGTGCTGCGACGCGGTGACCAGGCGGCGGAACGCCTCGTCCGGCAGGATGCGGTGGCGTTCCACCAGCACGCCGACCGCCTCGCCGATGTGCTGACGGGTGCGCATGGCCACCTGGAGGTGCTCCTCCCGCTGCATCCGGTGCAGGGCAACGGCACCCTGCACCGCTACCAGCGGCGCCACGCTGCGCACGGCCGGGCCGAAGGCGTCCGGGTGGGCGGAGTACAGGCTCAGCACACCGAGCGGCTGTTCGCCGTAGCTGAGCGGCACCGCCAGCACCCGGCGGATGTCGGCACGGGCCGCCGCGGTGACCAGACGCGGCCACTGGGAGGTCTTCTCGGGGATCGTGGCGACCACGGTGGCGTGGTTGCGCACGGCGTTCGCCGCCGGGCCCTCGGCCCGCCCGTGCTCACCCGCCAGTTGCGCGCGTTCGCAGGCCAGCGCGGCGTCGTCACTGCCGGCCGCCACTTCGGTGCCGTCACGCCGGCACAAGGTGATCGCGGCCCGCTGCGCCCCGGGGACGATCGAGATCGCTCCCTCCAGAATGCCTTTCAGCACCCCGTCGAGGTCGGTGCAACCGGCCAGCTGCCCGGCCATCGAGGTCAGCGACTCGGCCAGCGCGATGGACAGCTGGCCCGGGCGGTCCACGGGGAACGACGCCCGGTCCGGCTCGTCGGCCGGCGGGGCGTCGGTGACCACTCGTAGTGGGCGGTCGGGCGTCTTCAGGTCGGGACGCAGCTCCCAGCGCAGCACCGGCGCCCCGGTGCGGACGTCGGTGGCCGTGGTGACGGCGATGACCACCGGTCGCGGTTCCCCGCCGGGCAGGCGCAGCATGCCCTGGTCGGCGGCGCTGCCGTCCTGGCGGGCCCGCACGCACCGCTGCATGCGGCCGATCAGGTTGCGCACCCGGCCCCGGTCGGCGACCTCGAACCAGAGGGCGATCGGCCGCGTGGGACGGTCGGCCCGGCGCCGGATCAGCTGGTCGGCGGCGGTGTTGGTGCGCCGCACCCCGCCGTCGAGATCGGTGATCACCCGGGCGTGCGGGGACGCCTGGAAGTACGACTCGTTCTCGGCGATGCTCGCCGTCAGACGGCGCGAGACGTCGTCCAGCTCTTCTTGCTGCACCCGCAGTTCCTCGTCGGCCAGCTGCATGCGCTCGGCCAGATCGCGCAGGTCGTCGGCGTGTGGATCGCTCTCGCCCAGCTCCAGCAGACGGGTGCGCCGCACCGTGAGATCGGCCAGAAAGGCATGCAGTTCTGGTGCTGAGGTCATCGGGTGCTCCCCGCGTCCGTGAGCCACCGTCCGTCTGCCGCTGTCTCGACCGTGAACGGTGCACCGGAGATCAACGCTAGGTCCGACTCGCCGGTCCGTCCAGGCGAGCACGCTGTGCCCCCGCATCAGTCGTGGACGTTCACTCCTGCACGCTCATCACGATCAGCGCCCCGGCCGGCTGGTCGTCGGTCTGCCGCAGCGGGCTCACCGCCACGTTCAGCCGGATCGCGCGACCCCGCCGGTTCACCGCGTCGAGTGTGATCGAGCTCTGCTCACCGTCGTCGGCCAGGGCCTGCCGGATCAGTGGTCGCAGATGCTGCACCGGCAGGCCGATGTCGAGGTTCAGCAGGTGCTCGCCGACGGCCTCCTCCTGCCGCAGCCCCCACAGCTCCTCCGAGCGCGAGTTCCACACCTGCACCTGGAGATCCCGGTTCACCACGGTGATCCCGGCCTGGAGCGCGGTGAGGATCATCTCCATGAAGTTGTTGAGGCTGGTCACCTCGTCGGTGCGCTCGCGCAGCTCGGTGTTGCTGAACTGGAGCTCGTCGTTCATCGACTGGAGCTCCTCGTTCATCGTCTCCAGTTCCTCGTTGGTGGACTGGAGCTCCTCGTTCGTCGTCTCCAGCTCCTCCACCGTGGACTGGAGTTCCTCGTTGGTGGTCTCCAGTTCCTCGTTGGTGGACTGGAGTTCTTCGTAGGCGGTCTCCAGCTGCCGGTGCGCGTACTCCAGCTCGCCCTGGAGCTGCCGGTAACGCGACACGTCGGTGAAGAACAGGCTGGTGCCCAGCAACGCGCCGTCCCGGTCGAGCAGCGGCGCCACCTGGATGTCGAGCCACACCGTGTTCTGCCCGCGGGTCCACTCCACGTCGCGCACCCAGACCGGGCGCCGGTCGGTGAGGGCCTGGTCGATGTGCGAGCGCAGCTCCACCGGCCGGTACGACAGCTCGAGATCTTGCAGCGGGCGGCCGATCTCGCGGGAGGTGAGGCCGAACAGTGCTCCGGCCCGCTGGTTGCTGAGCAGCAGCCGGCCTTCCAGGTCGAGCAGAATCTGCGCCACCGGGCTGGAGTTCAGCGCCTCGTGGCGCACCTTGCCCTGGTAGTCGTGGTTCTCCGGCTGCCCGTAGACCGGGGACGACCCGATGATCAGGCCGCGCTCGGCCCGGTGGTTCGGGATCGCCACCTTGCGGAAGAACCTGCGCTTGAGGTCGATCGGGGTGAACACCGCGGAATGGGTCAGCAGCATCTCGGCCTTGCCGAGGAACAGCACCCCGGTGTTCTCCAGGGCGAAGTGCAGCCGCTGCACGATGTTGCTCTGCGTCTCGGCGTTGAAGTACATCAGCGTGTTACGGCACAGCAGCAGGTCGATGTGCGAGATCGGCGCATCCTGCACCAGGTCGTTGCGGCCGAAGATCACCGAGCGGCGTAGTTCCTTGGCGAAGGTGTAGCGCTGGCCGGAGTGCTCGAAGTACTTCTCCACCAGCTCCTTCGGCACGTTGCGCAGCTGGCGCTCGTTGAACGTGGCCATCCGGGCCTCGGCCAGTGCCTCCTCGTCCACGTCGGTGGCGTAGATCTTGACCCGCTGGCGCACCTGCTCCACGCCCATCTCCTCGGCCAGGCAGATGGCCAGGGTGTAGGCCTCCTCGCCGGTGGCGCAGCCCGCGCTCCAGATCCGGATCGGCGCCGCGCCCTTCTGCTCCAGCAGGGTCGGCAGGATCTCCGAGCGCAGCTGGTTCCAGGCGTCGGCGTCCCGGAAGAAACTGGTGACGTTGATCAGGATGGTGTTGAACAGCTTGGTGAACTCGTCGGGATTGAGTTCCAGGTAGTCCCGGTAGTCCTCGTAGCTGCTGGTCTGGGTGACCTGCATCTGGTGGTTCACCCGGCGCATCAGGCTGGTGCGCTTGTAACCGGTGAAGTCGAACCGCCGCGCCTCCTTGAGGTATTGGAGCAGCCGTTCGAACTGCGGGTCCGGTTCGCTGACGGGCCGGTTCGCGGTGGCCGGCCGGTTGTTCTCGGTAGTCATGCGCTTTCCGTGGACTCGGACTGTTCGGCGTGGTCACCGGCCCGCCCGGCACCGGGATTCGCGAGCAGTGTCCGGCGGATCAGGGCTGCGGCCTCGCGGGCCTCCGCGGCCTGCTCGGCGAATCGGCGGGCCACCAGGGGCTGATCGTGGGTCCTGGCCCGGGTGCTCATGTTGTCGGCCAGCGATGCCTTCTCCTCCAGCGACCGCAGGCCCATCCAGAGCGCGCCCTCCAGCGCGGCGTCGGTCTCGGCCAGCAGGCTCTCGGCCGACCAGGCGTGCCCGGTGAGGCACCGGTAGCGGACATAGCCGGCCTCGTCGATCGCGAACAGCGGCCCGTGGCAGTCGGGACAGGTCAGCCCGGCGGGATTGCTCTGGTAGTGCTGGCGCCCGGCAGCGCGGGACGAGCCGTGCCGGGCGATCTCGACCTCCTCGCCGAGCGGGTCGCCCGGCGCGGGGGTGGGCACCTCGCCCACCTCCGCGCCGACCAGTCCGGTCAGGGTGGCCGGGATGGCATCGAGCGGCAGTACGTGCTCCGGGTCCGCGGCGGCGATCGCGTTGGCCGGCATCCCCGGTTGCGCGGCGTCCAGCGGGTCCTGCACGATCGCGACACCGCCGCGGGCGCGCACCGAGACCAGACCGGCCGAGCCGTCGTCCAGCGCCCCGGACAGCACGACGCCCACCACGCGCGGGCCGAGAACCCTTGCCGCGGAACGGAACAGCACGTCCACGGCGGGCCGGTGACCGTTCTCCCGCGGGCCCCGGGTGAGGATCACCCGGTCGTCCACCACCAGCAGATGATGGTCGGGCCGGGCGACGATGACCGACCCGCGCTCGAAGGGCGTCTCGCCCTCCGCCGCCACCACCTTGAGCGCGGTGACCCGGCTCAGGATGGTGGCCAGGGCATTCACGCCGGTGGCCGGGGTGTGCAGCACCACCAGCACGCAGGCCGGCAGATCGGCCGGCAGGGGGGACAGCAATCTGGTGATCGCCTCGACCCCGCCGGCGCTCGCACCGACGACCACCACGTCACGCTGGGCCACGTGACAACCTCCGTCTGTTGATCGGTATCCACGTTTCTGGCAGAAGCCGATCAAGCGACCCTAGTGCATGGGCGGACGGCCCTTGACGGCCTCGTCGACGAACTCGGCGGCCAGGTCGCGGATCTTGCGGTTGCTGTCGTTGCTCATCTTGACCAGCACGGCGAACGCCTCCTCGGCGGAGCACTGCCGGGTCAGCATGATCATCCCCTTGGCCTGGTCGATGACGGCGCGCGACGACAGTGCCTCCCGCAGTTGCTCCTGCACCTGGCGGATCTCCTGCATCGTGCGGACATCACGCACCAGCGTGCCGGCCGCCGCCACGAACGGGGCGGCCTGCCCGGCCGTCTCCTCGGTGAAGTCCTGCCCGGCGGCGTAGAGCACGAGCACACCGGCGGTCCGTTCCTCCAGCACCAGGGGCAGGGCCAGCCAGCTGCCCGGACCCTCACCGCTGCCCGTTCCGCTCCCGGCCGCTCGGTGCAGGGCCGGCCAGCGCGGGTCATCGAGCGGGTCGTGGGTGAGCACCGGTTCGCCGCTGGTGAAGGCGTCGAAGACCGGACCGGCCGCGTTCATGTACTGCACCCCGTCGGCGGCCTGGGCCGACGGCGAGGTGGAGACGATGGTGGCCGGGTCGGACGGGTCGCCGATCACGATCGACGCGGCCTGCGCCCCCGGGGTGGCGCGGGTGGCCAGCTCTGCCACGCGCCGCAGCAGCGTGCCCAGGTCGGCGTCGCCGACGCCGAGCCGCGACAGTTCCACCAGCATCTGGCGGTACAGCTCGTCGGCCGAGGCCGCGTCGGGGGCGACGGGTTGCAGCACCCACTGCACCGGCTCCCGGTCACCGGCTCGTTCGGCGGGCCAGTGAGTGACGACGACCTGGCAGGTCACCGGCTCGCCCTCGCGCGGGGTCAGGGTGATCGTGGCGATGGTCGCCTCACCCCGGAGCTTGACCGCGGCCAGGGCACCGCGTGCGGTGCGCCGGTCGGCGACGTCGATGAAGGCGAACACCGGCTTGTGCCGCTCCAGCGCCCGCATCGGCACCCGCAGCAGCTCCTCGGCCGCCGGGTTGGCCTCGACGATCGCGCCCTCGCGGTCGGTGGTGAGCACCGCGATCGGCAGCGAGCCGAGCAGCCGGCGGGTCAGGGCCCTGCCCTGCCGCTGGGCCTGCGCCGCGCTCTCCACCTCGGCCAGCTGTGCGGTCAGCTCCTCCTCGGCGAGCACCAGGTCTTCCGCGACCCGGGTCATCGTCTCGGGCGACAGCGGCTCCCCGGCCACGGCCGACTGGCCGAACAGCGTCTCCTGGGCGGAGCGCAGCATGATCAGCGCCTCACCGAGTGCCTGACCCGGGTCCCCGCTGGTGGGCGTGTCTTCTGAGAGGACGACGGACGGCTGCTGATGGTCGGCGATCGTGTGGTTGTTCGGCATCCTGACCCTCCCGCTTCCCCGTACCGGGACACGTGTCCTGCCCGGCAGCGGTGAGCGAGGGCAGGACTCACAGTGGGCCCTGCCTCACCCGGGGAACCGGGCCTGCCCGGCATCAAGGTTACGTGGCGTGCTCCCGTCGTCGCGAAGCCGGGTCAATGTCGGGTCGATGTCAGCGGGAGCGGGCGCTCGCCCGGTCGTTCGCCTTCCGGATCGCGTCCACCAGCTCGGCCTTGGTCATCCGCGAGCGGCCACGCACCTCCAGCCGCCGGGCGACGTCCATCAGGTGCTCCTTGCCGGCGTTCGCGTTCACCCCGCCGGCCGTCTCGCGATGCGTGTCGCGCCCGCCCTCGGCCTGAGCGTCGGAGGGGCCGTTCTTCTCCTTCGGCTCCCAGCGGTCGCCCACCTTCTCGTGGGTGTGTTTGAGGGCGGCGTAGGCCACCTGGTGGGCCCGCTGTTCGTCGCCGTACTCGTCGATCGCCGAGTCGTAGGCCTTGGTGAAGGTGCGCTGCGCCTTGGCGCCGGAATGCTTCAGCGTGGAGGGCAGCTCACTCTGCTTCGGCTGCCCGCTCTTCGTGGTCTTCGGCATGACGGGTTCCTTTCCGGTGAGGTTCCTAGGGAGTCGGCATACCACCGGTCACGGTCAGCGTCTCGCCCACCGTGAACCCGGACTCGGCCGAGGCCAGGTACACGTAGGCCGGCGCCAGCTCGGCCGGCTGCCCCGGCCGGCCCAGTGGGGTCTGCTGCCCGAACTCCGGCAGCTTCTGCGGCGGCTGACCGCCCGCGGCCTGCAACGGCGTCCAGACCGGGCCGGGCGCGACCACGTTCACCCGGATGCCGCGCGGTGCCAGCTGCTGGGCCAGGGCCTTGCTGAAGGTGTTGATCGCGGCCTTGGTGGTGGCGTAGTCGACCAGCGTGGGGGAGGGGCTGTAGGCCTGTACCGAGCTGGTGTTGATGATCGCCGAGCCGGCCGGCAGGTGCGGCAGCGCCTCCTGGACGATCCAGAACATCGCGTGGATGTTGGTGCGCATGGTCAGGTCGAAGCTGTCCGAGGTGATGTCTTCCAGCTTCTCCTCGGTCTGCTGGCGCCCGGCCACGTTCACCACCAGGTCCAGCCCGCCGAGCTCGCGCACGGCGGTGCGCACCAGACCGCGGGCGAACTTCTCGTCGGCCACGTCGCCCGGGGCCAGCACCGCCCGCCGCCCGGCCTCGGTGACCAGCCGGGCCACCTCGTCGGCGTCGGGCTGTTCCTCGGGCAGGTAGGAGAGCACCAGGTCGGCTCCCTCCCGGGCGAAGGCGATCGCCACCGCCCGGCCGATGCCCGAGTCCGCGCCGGTGATCAGGGCCCGGCGCCCGCCGAGCCGCCCGGTGCCGCGGTAGCTCTTCTCGCCGTGGTCGGCCTTCGGCCGCAGCTCCCGGTCCAGGCCGGGCCCGTCCTGGTACTGCTCGTCGGGCTCCGGCATCCGGTACTGCTCGACCGGGTTGGTGAAGGTGTACTGATCCGTCATGCGAAAGTGACTCTCCTGTCAGGAAAAACTGGTGACGACGAAACCGCTCGCCACCCGTGCCGGGATCCGGTCGGCCCGGATGTGCAGGTTCTGCGGCGGCACCCGGTAGTGCGAGGCGGCCAGCCGCATGCTGAGCGCCTCCAGCACGCCGACCACGATGCGCTCGCCCGGGCAGCGGTGCCCGGTCTCCGGGTCGCCCGCCCCCTGCGGTACGAGATCCCATTCTCCGGGCGGGTTCTCGACGAACCGCTCGGGCCGGAAGTCGTACGGCCGGGGGAACACCCTCTCGTCGTGGTTCTGCCCGTACAGATCAGGCAGCACCATGCTGCCGCCGGGGATCGGGGTGCCGGCCCAGCCGGTGTCGCGCGCGGCCCGGCCACCGATGAACGGGGCGAACGGGTAGTAGCGGCGCACCTCGTGCTGGAAGGCGGTGGCGAAGGCGGTGTCCCCGGCGGCCAGCCGTTCCCGGTGCTGCGGCCAGAAGTGCAGGGCGTGCGCGGCGTAGGTGACGAACCAGCAGATCGCCACCGTGGGCCGCAGCACGTTGAGCACCTCGACCGCGGCGACCCGCTCCGGCAGCAGTACGCCGTCCCGGTCGCGGTGCCGCGCGATCACCTCCAGCGCCGTGCCCTCCCGGGCCGCCAGGGTGCCGGCGCGCACCTCACGCACGATGCCGGACAGCCATCGCTCCCGGCGATAGCGGGCCGCCCGGGCCCGCCAGTGCCGGGGACCCGCCGTGGCGAAACCGTCGACCATCGCGACCAGATCGTCGCGCAGGCGGTCGATCTCGCCCTCGTCCGGATCGAGCCCGGCCCAGCCGGACACCGCCCGGGTGAGTACCCGGGCGCTCGCGTCGAACAGCACCACGCGCTCACGCCCGGCCCAGGCCGGCCGCTCGGCCTCCCACGACCGCATCACCGCCGCGGTCAGCCCGGCCACCGACTCCGGCGGCATGAGCAGGTGGGTGAACACGGCCTTGCGGTGCCGGTGCTCCTCGCCGTCCAGGGTGTGCACCGCGCCGTGACCGAACAGGGTGGAGAGAATTGGCTCGGGCATCGCCCCGGAACGCCGGATGTTGTTCTCGTCGTAGAAGAACCGCAGGGCGTCCGATCCCTCGACGCCGGTGAAACGCAGCCCGGCCAGCCGGCCCCGGGTCGCCGCACCGCTCTCCTTCGAGCGACGGTGCGGCAACCAGAGGTAGCCCTCGCGCAGCAGGGCGGGGAGCGCGTCCATCAGGCCGGTGCCACCGCGTCGGCCATCACCACGTCGGCGCGTTCCCACACCCGGTGCAGGCCGAGGGCGGTGACCAACTCGGCGGTGAAGGTCTTGTCGGCGGAATCGGCGTGCAGCACACCCGGGCCGTTTTCCGGGACGCCCGCACCGGTGAGCACCTCGATCCCGTCGCCCCAGGCCCCGACGGCCTTGCAGTGCCGGTACATCTCCTGGAGCAGGATCACCGTCTTGATGTCCGGCGCGTGCCCGGTGCCGTCGGCCACCAGCACCGCGTCGAACTCGACCGAGCGGGCGGTGAGCACGGTGCGCTGCACCACCTCCCGGGACCGGCCCGAGCCGATGAACCCACCGGCCGGCGCGATCACCAGCAGCTCGGCGCCCAGCTTGGTCAGGGCCTTGCGCAGCGTGCGCAGGCCGGACAGGTCGGAGCCGGAGTCGGCGATCACGCCCACCTTGCGGCCGGCGATCGGGCCCGGCACCTCCACCACCTGCGACAGGGCGGGAGACAGTTGCACCTCGCCGACCTGCGGAATGCCCTTCGGCACGGGCAGTCCCAGGCCCTGGGCGACCACCGCGGCCAGCCCGGTGTCGACGTGGGCCAGCACGGCGAGCTCGCGTTCCTTGATCGCCTGCTCGTAGCACTTGCCCAGCTCGAAGGTGAAGGCCTCGGCCACGTGCGCCTGCTCGACCGGGGTCAGGCTGCGGTAGAACATCGCCGGCTGGGTGAAGTGGTCCTCGAACGACACCGGGTCGGCCCGCTCCACGTTGCCCTCGACCCGGCGCGGCGTCGGGGTGTAGCCGTTCTCCGGATCGGTCGCGGGCAGCCCGTCGTCCAGTGAATTGGGCTGGTACGGAGCGACTCCGGTGTGCACGGCGGTCTGGTGCATGCCGTCGCGCAGCATGTCGTTGACCGGGCAGTGCGGCCGGTTGACCGGCAGCTGGGTGAAGTTCGGCCCGCCCAGCCGGGTGAGCTGGGTGTCGAGGTAGGAGAACAACCGTGCCTGCATCAGCGGGTCGTTCGTCACCTCGATGCCCGGCACCAGGTTGCCGGTGTGGAAGGCGACCTGCTCGGTCTCGGCGAAGTAGTTGGTCGGGTTACGGTTCAGCGTGAGCCGGCCGAGCGGCTGCACCGGGGCGAGTTCCTCGGGCACGATCTTGGTCGGGTCGAGAAGGTCGATGCCCGCGAAGGTCTCGGTGCTGTCGTCGGGCATCACCTGCACGCCCAGTTCCCACTCCGGAAAGGCGCCGGCCTCGATCGCGTCGGCCAGGTCGCGGCGGTGGAAGTCGGGATCCACCCCGGCCGCGATCTGCGCCTCCTCCCAGACCAGCGAGTGCACCCCGGCCACCGGCTTCCAGTGGAACTTCACCAGCGAGCTGTTCCCCGCGGCGTCCACCAGCCGGAAGGTGTGCACCCCGAAACCCTCCATCGTGCGGTACGAGCGCGGGATGCCCCGGTCGCTCATGTTCCAGAACACGTGGTGGGTGGCCTCGGTGTGCAGCGACACGAAGTCCCAGAAGGTGTCGTGCGCCGACTGGGCCTGCGGGATCTCCCGGTCCGGGTGCGGTTTGCCGGCGTGGATGACGTCGGGGAACTTGATCCCGTCCTGGATGAAGAACACCGGCATGTTGTTGCCGACCAGGTCGAAATTGCCCTCGTCGGTGTAGAACTTGGTGGCGAAGCCCCGGGTGTCGCGCACCGTGTCGGCTGAGCCGCGCGAGCCCAGCACGGTGGAGAATCGCACGAAAACCTCGGTCTCCCGGCCCTTCTCGGCCAGGAAGCGGGCCCGGGTGATCTTCGTGCCGTACGACCGGAACACCCCGTGCGCGGCGGCACCACGGGCGTGCACCACCCGCTCCGGAATGCGCTCGTGGTCGAAATGCGTGATCTTCTCGCGCAGATGGAAGTCTTCCATCAGCGTGGGACCGCGCCGCCCGGCCTTCAGCGAGTGGTCGGTGTCGGGCAGGCGCAGCCCCTGGGCGGTCGTCAGCACATCACCCGACTGGGCCCGGGAATCGGCCGAGCCGGACTCCGCCCCGGTGGGGCTGACCTCGTCCGGGGCACTCTGGTCGGGCTTGCGGCGAGTGGGCATTCGGATCTCCTCGGGTTGAAGAAGGTTGAAGAAGGGTGAAGAGGGTCAGGGCTGGAAGACGACCTTGACCATGCCGTCCTGCTTCTTCTGGAACTCGGCGTAGGCCTCCGGGGCCTGCGACAACGGCAGCGTGTGCGTGGCGAAACCCTCCACGCCGAACGGGTCGCCGTCTTCCAGCAGCGGCAGGATCTCGGGCACCCAGCGCCACACGTTGGCCTGGCCCATCCGCAGCTGGATCTGCTTGTCGAACATGGTCATCATCGGCAGCGGGTCGGCCATCCCGCCGTACACGCCGCTGAGCGACACCGTGCCGCCGCGGCGCACCAGGTCGATGGCCAGGTGCAGGGCGTGCAGCTTGTCCACGCCGGAGGTCTGCATGAGCCGGCGGGCGATCGGGCCGGGCAAGAAGCCGGTGGCCCGGTGGGCCAGCCCGGCACCGGGCGAGCCGTGCGCCTCCATGCCGACCGCGTCGATCACCGAGTCCGGCCCGCGGCCGTCGGTCAGGTCGCGGATCAGCTCGGTCAGGTCGTCTTCGTGCCGGCTCAGGTCAATGGTGTGCACACCGTGCGCGGCGGCGCGCTCCAGCCGCTCCGGCACCAGGTCCACGCCGATCACCTGGCGGATGCCCTGGTGCATCGCGACTCTCGTGGCCATGTCGCCGATCGGGCCCAGGCCGAGCACCACCAGCGTGCCGTCTTTCGGGGCGTTCGCGTAGCGCACGCCCTGCCAGGCGGTGGGCAGCACGTCGGACAGGAACAGGAAACGCGCGTCGGGCGGGCCGTCCGGCACCTTGATCGGCAGCGTGTCGCCGAACGGCACACGCAGGTACTCGGCCTGGCCGCCGGGCACCTGGCCGTACAGCTTGGTGTAGCCGAACAGCGAGGCGCCCATGCCCTGTTCGCGCACCTGCGTGGTCTCGCACTGCGACTGGAGTCCCTGGGAGCACATGAAGCAGGTGCCGCAGGAGATGTTGAACGGCACCACCACCCGGTCGCCCACCCGCAGGTTCCTCACCTCGGGGCCGACCTCCTCGACGACGCCCATCGGCTCGTGCCCGAGGATGTCGCCCGGGTCGAGGAAGGGCCCGAGGGGCTGGTACAGGTGCAGGTCGGATCCGCACAGGCCGCTGGAGGTCACCCGCACGATCACGTCGGTCGGGTCCTTCAGCACCGGGTCGGGTACGTCGAGGACCTGGATGTCTCGTTCGCCCTGCCATGTGACAGCTCGCATCGCTGGTCTCCGTTCCGTGGTTCAGATCGGAATCCGCGGTTTGTTTCACGGAAATGCTCATACGGCACCGAAATCCCTGTCGGGCTGAGCTACTACGTGACTCTTCCAGATCGTGCAGGCCTCGCCACTTCAGCGCGACAAGGCAGGTGACGACGTGGTGCAACGGGTCAGCGCGACACGTTCGTGCGACCGGGGTGCAGGGGCGGGAACCGCGGGTCACCGTCGCGGGCCCGCATCGACGCGAGCAGCTCGCCCAACGCGTCGAGGCTGGAATGCTCCGGTTCCCAGCCCAGTTCGCGCAGTCTGCGGGTGGACATCAGGGGCACCGAGGCGGCCAGGTCGATCCACCCGGGCTCGGTGGGCTGTAGCCGCAGCCGCCAGGTGGCGGCGGCCAGGGCCCGCAGCACGCCGAGCGGCAGCCGGGCCGTGCGTCGTCCACCAAGACTCCGGGCCAGGTCGGACGGGTGCAACGGCGGATCGGCGGCGACGTTGAAGGCCCCACCGGCCCGGGCGTTCAGCAGGGTGCTGATCGCGCCGGCCACGTCGTCGGCGTGCACCGCCTGGAACACCAGCTCGGCGGGCAGCGGTACGACCGGCGGGCGCACCCGGCCGATCAGCCCGGTGGGCACCAGCGGCCCGAGGAAGAGCCGGGCGATCTCACCGGCGGCCGCCGCCTGGAACACCAGGCCGGGACGCACCCGGGTGAGCACGGTCTGCGGATGGTCGACCTCGAACCGGTCGAGCAGCCGCTCCACCGCCGCCTTGTGCCGGGCGTAGACCGACGCCCCCACTCCGTCTGTGGGCCAGTCCTCCTCCACCGTGCGGTCTTTCGGACCGGGAGAGTAGGCCCCGACGCTCGACACCACGAGCAGGTGCGGCACCTGCGCGGCAGCCGCGGCGGTGAGCACATGGTCGGCGCCGATCACGTTGGTCAGCCGTAACCGCGCCTCGTCGTGCGCGGGCAGCAGCTTCCAGGCCAGGTGCACCACCGCGTCGGCGCCGGTGAACGTCTCGCTGAGCCGCTCGCGGCAGGCCGGGTCGGACAGATCGAGCTCGGCCCACGGCGGGTCGCCCGCGGGACGGCGGCGGGAGACCCCGACCACCTCGTGCCCGAGCGTGCGCAGGCGCCGCAGCAGGGCCGACCCCAGGTTCCCGCTGGCGCCGGTGACGACGATCCTCATGACCCGCTCCCCGCTCCGACGGCGTCCGGCCGGTGGGTTCGACCGGATGCCGCGACGGCCTCCATCCTCGCCCGGACCGCCGGGGGCGGCGACTCGCGACGTCGCGTCACGGCGCGGCCTCGATGTGCACCGCCTTGAGCGCGGTGAACTCACCGAGCAGGGCCGGGCCGAAACCCGGCCCGTGGCCGCTGCCGCGGCGCGGGTCGGCCGAACCGCCGGGAGCGCCGCCGAACACCGCGTTCACCTTCACCGTGCCCGCGTCGATCTCGGCGGCGGCGCGCAGGGCATGCGCGGTGGACGGCGTCAGCACGGTCGCGGCCAGGCCGTAGTCGGTGTCGTCGGCCGCCTTCAGGGCCTCGTCGAAGTCCGGCACGGTCATGATCGCGGCCACCGGCCCGAACGTCTCCTCGCGCATCACCGCCAGGTCGGGACGGCAGCCGGTGAGCACCGTCGGCGGGTAGAAGCAGCCCGGCCGGTCGAGTCGCCGGCCGCCGGTCAGGCAGGTCGCGCCGGCCGCCACCGCCTCGTCCACGTGCCGCGCCACCACGGCCAGCTGACGTTCGTCGACCAGCGGCCCGAGGTCGGTGCCGCTCGCGCCGGGATCGCCCGTCACCATCGCCTCGGCGATCCGCACCAGCTCGGCGGTGACCGCCTCGGCCACGTCGCGGTGCAGGTAGACGCGCTCCACCGAGGTACACAGCTGGCCGGTGTTGGTGAACGCGCCGATCGCGATCTGCTCGGCCGCCCAGCGCGGGTCCACGCCGCTGTCCACCACGATCGGGTCCTTGCCGCCGTTCTCCAGCAGCACCCGGCCGCCGCGCCCGCCCACCACCCGGGCGATGTCGCGCCCGGTGGCGGTGCTGCCGATGTGGGCCACCACCGCCACCCGCGGGTCGGCCACCAGTGCGGCGCCCACCTCGCCGTCACCGGCCAGCACGTTCAGCACCCCCGCGGGAAGCCGCGCGGCGATCAGCGAGGCCAGGGCCCAGCCCGCCGCGGGGCTGCGTTCCGACGGCTTGTGCACCACCGTGTTGCCGGTCACCAGGGCGGCGGCCAGCAGCCCGGCCGCTGCCGGGTAGGGGTCGTTCCAGGGGGTGAGGACGGCGACCGGACCGCGCGGCTCACGGCGCACGGCATCGACCGCCAGCGGGTTCCCGGCCAGGGAGCGGCCGGCCTCCAGCACCCCGGTGACGGCTGCCTCGTCGAGCAGGTCCGCGGCCACCGCGGCCGAGTCGGTGGCCTGGCCGAGCAACCGGCCGGTGTCACGCGACAGGATGCGGCCCAGCTCGCCGGTGTGCGCCCGGACCGTCGCGGCCGCCTCACGCAGGGCCGCGGCCCGCTCGGAGGCGGGAGTGTGGCGCCATCGCGGAAAAGCCTGTGCGGCCGACGTGACGGCGGAATCCACGTCGCCGGGGGAGGACGCCCGGAGATCACCGCGTTTCGAGCCGGTGACGGCGTCGGTCAGCGGTAGATCTTTTCCGCCGCCCGGCCGGGATTCTCCCGCGATCCACTGGAGAATCTGCGAACCGCTGAAAAGTCCTGCCGATGGCAGAAGTTCATGCACGGAAAGATCATTCTGCTTGGTCATTCCCATATCTCACGACGCTACCCGGGTCCGGAAATACCGGCGAGTGAGGATGTAAAAGGGGCCGGGAAGAGATGCGGCTCCCGAAAGTGCGTGAGAAGTTGCCGATCATGCGAGTCATCGGGGTGAACGCGATATTTCATGATCCCTCAGCGGCTCTGGTGATCGACGGGCAGACCGTCGCCGCCGCCGAGGAGGAACGCTTCAGCCGTCGCAAGCACGGCAAGCGCCCGGTTCCCTTCTCCGCCTGGGAACTGCCCGAACTGAGCCTGCGCTGGTGCCTGGCCGAGGCCGGGCTGAAACCTTCCGACATCGACGTGGTGGCCTACTCGTTCGACCCGGCCCTCGCCGAGCCCGTCGCCGGCGACCCCTGGGACCACCTGCGTCTCACCTATGCCGAACGGGCCCCGCACTTCCTCGCCAGTGCCCTGCCCGGCCTGGATCCGGAGCAGGTGCGCTTCGTGCCGCACCACGTGGCGCACGCCGCCTCGGCCGGACTGGCCTCACCGCACGGTGACTGCTCGGTGCTGGTGCTCGACGGGCGCGGCGAACGCGCCTCGCACCTGGCCGGGCGCTACCGCAACGGCCACCTGGACACCCTCGCCGCACAGGCGCTGCCGCACTCCCTCGGCCTGGTCTACGAATCACTGACCGAACACCTCGGATTCCTGCGCTCCAGCGACGAGTTCAAGGTGATGGCCCTCGCCTCCTACGGAAAACCGCGCTGGCTGGAAGAAATGCGCGAGCTGATCCGCGCCGACGGCGAGGGCGGCTTCGTCGCGCCCACCCTGGACTGGAACCGCTGGGCGCCGCCGCGCGTGGACGACGGCAGCTGGGGCGGCGAGCACGCCGACCTGGCCGCCAGCGTGCAGGCCCGGCTGGAGGAGGTGCTGGTCGACCTGGCCACCTGGCTGCACGCACAGACCGGCGACCGGGTGCTCACGATGGCCGGCGGCACCGCGCTGAACTGCGTCGCCAACAGCCGGATCTGGCGGGAGAGCCCGTTCGAGGAGGTCTGGGTGCAGCCCGCCGCCGGCGACGCCGGCACCTCGCTGGGCGCGGCCCTCCAGGTCAGCGCCGACGGCGGCGAGGTGCCCGCGCCGATGCCCACGGCCGCCCTCGGCCGGTCGTGGACGGACGACGAACTGGCGGCCTGGTTGCGCCGCGCCGCCGTGCCCTTCACCACCCCGCCCGACCTGGCCGGCGAGGTGGCCGACGTGCTGGCACGCAACGGCGTCATCGCCTGGTTCGACGGTCGCAGCGAGTACGGCCCGCGGGCCCTGGGCCGGCGCTCGCTGATCGCCAACCCCACCGTCGCCGACAACCTGGAACGGCTCAACGACGTGAAGGGGCGTGAGCAGTTCCGCCCGGTCGCCCCGATGGTGCTCGCCGACCGCGCCCCGGAGATCTTCTCCGGCGGCCCGATCCCCAGTCCGTACATGCTTTTCGTCCACGACGTGGCACCGGCCTGGCGCGACCGGATCCCGGCCGTGGTGCACGTCGACGGCACCGCCCGGATCCAGACGGTGGACGACGCGACGAATCCCGGCATCGCCGGCCTGCTCCGGGCGTTCGAGCGGCGCACCGGGGTGCCGGTGGTGATCAACACCAGCCTGAACACGGCCGGCCGGCCGATGGTCGACGACCCCCGCGACGCCCTGGAGCTGTTCGGCTCGGCGCCGGTGGACCTGCTGGTGCTGGGGCCGCACCTGGTCCGGCGCTCGCAGATGACCGGGGCGGGGGCACCGGCATGACCGGCCCGCACGACTACGCCGTCGTGGTCCCGAGCATCGGCCGTCCCAGCCTGTACCGGCTGCTGGAGACCCTGGCCGGGCAGGCCGGCCCCCGCCCGGCCGAGCTGGTGGTGGTGGACGACCGGCCCGCACCGCCGGGGGCGAGTGCCGCGGCGTCCCCCATTGTTCTTGCCGCACTGCCCTTTCCGACGCGTGTCGTGCGCACGCAGGGACGCGGCCCGGCGGCCGCCCGCAACGCCGGATGGCGTTGTACCAGCGCGCCCTGGGTGGTGTTCCTCGACGACGACGTGGAACTGCTGCCGCACTGGGCGCAGGCACTGGCCGAGGACCTGCGGGCGGTTCCGGCCGACGGGGCGGGCAGCCAGGCCCAGTTGCACGTGCCGCTGCCGGGGCACCGCCGCCCGACCGACTGGGAACGGGGGACGGCGGGTCTCCAGGACGCCGCCTGGGCCACGGCCGACATGGCCTACCGCCGGTCCGCGCTGGAGCAGGTGCACGGTTTCGACGAGCGCTTCCCCCGGGCCTACCGGGAGGACGCCGACCTGGCCCTGCGGGTGCTGCGGGCCGGATGGCGGCTGACCCGGGGGGAACGCGTCACCCTGCATCCGGTGCGCCCGGCCGATGACCTGGTCAGCCTGCGGGCGCAGCGGGGCAACGCCGACGACGTGCTGATGCGGGTGCTGCACGGGCCGGGCTGGCGCGAGGACGGCGACGTGCCGACCGGTGCCTTCCCCCGGCACGTGGCCACCACGCTGGCCCTGGTGGGAGCCGGTGCGGCGGTGGCGGTGGGCAGGCCGCGGGAGGCGGCGCTGGCCGGGGCCGCCTGGGCGTTCCTGAGCACGGACTTCCTGCGCCGTCGTCTGCTGCCCGGCCCCCGGCCGGGCGATCCGGAGTTCGGCGCCGAGGCCCGGCGCATGCTGGTGACCAGCCTGGCCATTCCCCCGGCCGCCGTGGCCCACCGGCTGCGGGGGGCCTGGCGGGTGCGGCGTGGGGCGCCGGCCTGGCCCCCGCCGGTGCGCGCGGTGCTGTTCGACCGCGACGGCACGCTGGTACGTGACGTGCCCTACAACGGTGACCCGGACCGGGTGAAGCTGATGCCCTTCGCCCGCGAGGCCCTGGACGCGGTGCGGGCGGCCGGGCTGCGGACCGGGGTGGTGAGCAACCAGTCCGGCGTGGCGCGGGGGCTGCTGACCATCCGGCAGGTGGAGGACGTCAATGCGGAGATCGACCGCCGGCTGGGCGGACTGGGCGTCTGGCGCTACTGCCCGCACGGCCCGGAGAGCTCCGGTGCGGATTGTGCCTGCCGCAAGCCTGGCCCCGGGCTGGTACTGGCGGCCGCCCGGGAACTGGGTGTGGAGCCGTACGAGTGCCTGGTGGTCGGTGACATCGGTGCAGACCTGGGGGCCGCCGTGAGCGCCGGGGCCCGGGCGGTGCTGGTGCCGACGGCGCAGACCCGTCCGGAGGAGGTGGCCGCCGCACCGGTGGTCGCCGCGGATCTGCTGGAGGCCGTGGGGCTCGCCGTCCGCCTGGCCGGGGGAACCGGTGAACCTGCCCACCCCGCTCCTGGCCCTGCCCTGGACCCCGCCTCCGGGACGGGCCGCAGCCCGGCAGCCGGTGGGACGCGACGATGACCCGCACCCTGGCCGTCCGGCTGGACAGCGACGGGGACGTGCTGCTCACCGGCCCGGCCGTGCGGGCGCTGGCGGCCGCGTCCGACCGTCTCGACCTCCTGGTGTCGCCCGCGGGCCGGGCGGCGGCCGGACTGCTGCCCGGCGTGGACCGGCTGACGGTCTTCGACGTCCCCTGGTCCGGATTCCGGCCCGCAGCGGTGAATCCGGCCGCGATCAGTGCCCTGGTCGTCGACATGACCCACCAGAAGTACGATCTCGCGGTCGTCTTCACCTCGTTCCACCAGAGTCCGCTGCCGATGGCCCTGCTCGCCCGGATGGCCGGCGTGCCGCGGATCGTGGCCGACAGTGAGGACTACCCGGGGTCACTGCTCGACGTGCGGCACCGACGGCAGGAGGTGCACGAGGTCGAGGCCGCGCTCCAGCTGGCGACGGCGGCCGGGGCGCCGGCCACCGATGATTCCCGGCTGCGCGTCTCGATCCCGCCGGGCACCGGGAACCCGGCCGGCGGAAGTGGTTACGTGGTGCTGCACCCGGGGGCCTCGGTGCCGTCGCGAGGGCTGCTGCCGGCGCACGCCCACCGGATCGCGGCGGAACTCGTGGCGCGCGGGCACCGGGTGGTGATCACCGGCGGCCCGCAGGAGGTCGAGCTCGCCGCAGCGGCGTATGCTCCTGGATGTACCGATCTGGCGGGCCGCACCGATCTGGCGGAACTGGCCGCCGTGCTGCGCGCCGCGGCCTGCGTGGTCACCGGCAACACCGGCCCCGCGCACCTGGCGGCCGCCGTGGGAACCCCCGTGGTGTCACTGTTCTCGCCCGTCGTGCCGGCAGGCCGCTGGGCCCCCTACGGAGTACCGGTCGTGCTGCTCGGCGACCAGCAGGCTCCCTGTGCCGGCAGCCGCGCCCGTGAGTGCCCGGTTCCCGGCCATCCCTGCCTCAGCGGCGTCAGTGCGGCCGAGGTGGCCCGAGCAGTAGAACGTTTCGCCGGACCGATCGAGAACACGGTCTCCGCCGGTGACAGTGACTCTGTCATGGAGACCGATGCCGAACATACTGATCTGGCACGTCCACGGTTCGTGGATGACGTCGTTCGTCCAGGGTGACCACACCTATCTGATTCCCGTCCTGCCCGGCCGGGGCCCCGACGGCCGGGGCCGCGCCCGCACCTGGGACTGGCCCCCGAACGCCCGCGAGGTGACGCCGGCCGAACTCGCCGGCCTGCCGATCGACCTGGTCGTGCTGCAACGCCCGCACGAACTGAAACTCACCCGGGAGTGGACCGGAAGACGACCGGGGACAGACGTTCCCGCCGTGTACGTCGAGCACAACACCCCGTCCGGCCCGGCCGTGTCGTCGATGCACCCGCTGGCCGGGCACGACGACGTCCCGCTGGTGCACGTCACCCGGTTCAACGAGATGGCCTGGGACAACGGTCTCGCCCCGACCCGGGTGGTGGAGCACGGCATCGTGGATCCGGGGTACCTGTACACCGGGGACGACGCGTCGGTGGCCGTGGTCGTCAACGAGCCGGTACGCCGCGCCCGGGTGGCCGGCACCGACCTGGTCGCCCGGGTCGCGGCCGAGGTGCCGGTGGACGTGTACGGCATGGGCGTGGAACAGTTGCCCGATCACATTCCGGACGTCAAAGGCCGTGTGCACGAAGATGTTCCGCAGGCCGAGCTGCACCGGATGCTCGGGAGGCACCGGCTGTACCTGCACCCCTACCGGTGGACCAGCCTGGGCCTGTCACTGATCGAGGCGATGACCCTCGGCATGCCGGTGCTGGCTCTGGCCACCACCGAGGCCCCGGTGGCCGTACCGCCCGGTGCCGGGGTGGTCAGCAACGACCTGAGGGTGCTCACCGCCACCGCCCGGCGCTGGCTGGCGGATCCCCAGGAAGCCCGCGAGATCGGGCTGACAGCAAGGCAGTACGCGCTCAGTCGCTACGGGTTGGACCGCAGCCTCGCCGACTGGGACGCGATCGTGAAGGAGATGCTCCGATGAGGATCGGCATGATTTCCGAGCACGCCAGCCCTCTGGCCGCGCTCGGCGGGCAGGACGCCGGTGGGCAGAACGTCTACGTCGCCTCCCTGGCCCGGGCCCTGGCGGCACGTGGCCACGAGGTCGCCGTGTACACCCGGCGTGACGACCCTTACCTGCCCGACGTCGTCGAGATGGTTCCGGGCGTCACCGTGGTGCATGTGCCGGCCGGCCCGGCCCGGGTGCTGCCGAAGGACGAGATGCTGCGCTGGATGCCGGACTTCGGCCGGTGGCTGGCCGAGACCTGGCTGCTCGGCGCGGCCGGGCGGCCGGACGTGCTGCACGCCAACTTCTGGATGTCCGGCGTCGCCGCGCTGACCGCGAACCAGCTCGTGCCCGGGCGGCGGATCCCGCTGGTGCAGACCTTCCACGCCCTGGGCTCGGTGAAGCGCCGGTTCCAGGGGGCACGTGACACCAGCCCGGCCCGGCGGATCGCGGTGGAGCGGATGCTGGCCGAGACCGCCGACCTGGTGCTGGCCACCTGCTCGGACGAGGTGGCCGAGCTGCACCGGGCCGGGGCGGCCCGGTGTCACGTGCGGGTCGTGCCGTGCGGGGTGGACGTGGAGCGGTTCGCGCCGGAAGGCAGCACGCACACGCCGGTTCCGAGCAGCCCTGGTGTGCTGAACCTGGTCTGCGTGGGAAGGCTGGTGCCGCGCAAGGGGATAGACACCGTGGTGGACGCCCTGCCGCGGGTGCCGGGTGCCCGGCTGGTGGTGGTCGGCGGGCCGGAAGCCTCCGGCCTGCACCACGATCCAGAGGCACGACGTCTGCTCGACCGGGCCCGGCGGCACGGGGTGGCCGACCGGGTGGAGCTCACCGGCGCCGTCGGGCAGGACCGTCTGCCCGGACTGCTGCGCCGGGCGGACGTCGTGGTGGCCACGCCCTGGTACGAGCCGTTCGGCATCGTTCCGCTGGAGGCGATGGCCGTCGGGCGTCCCCTGGTCGGCAGCGCGGTGGGCGGGCTGCTCGACACCGTGAAAGACGGTGAGACCGGCATTCTCGTGCCGCCCCGCGATCCGGGTGCCCTGGCGGCGGCACTGCGCCGGCTGGCCGGTGACGAAGAACTGCGCGCCCGGATGGGGCGGGCGGCGCGCCGCCGGGCCGAGCGGCACTACGGCTGGAGCCGGGTGGCCGAACAGGTGGAGGAGGCCTACCGGAGCGTGGCCGCCCACGACCGGGTGCCCGCCCTGGAGGCGCTGTGACCGCCGGCCTGCGGGTGGTCCCCGCCCCGCCGGCCCCGCCGCAGCAGCCGGTCACCTGGATCGACCGGCACCTGGAAGACCTTGCCCCGGGCCTGGTCTCGCTGCGCCGGCAGGGCCCGCTGCTGGACTCCTGGGGACGCCGCCTGGCCGGGGTGTTCGGGTCCGGTGGACGGCTGCTGGTGGCTGGGAACGGCGGAAGTGCCGCCGAGGCACAGCATCTCACCGCCGAGCTGGTGGGCCGGTTCGTGGGCGAGCGGCGCCCGCTGTCGGCCCTCTGCCTGAGTGCCGAGACCTCCAGCCTGACCGCGCTGGTCAACGACTACGGCATCGGCGAGATGTTCGCCCGGCAGGTGCAGGCCCACGGCCGTACGGGTGACGTGCTGATGCTGCTCTCCACCAGTGGCCGCAGCCCGAACCTGCTCGCCGCCGCCGAACGTGCCGCGCAGCAGGGCATCTCGGTCTGGGCGCTGACCGGCCCGGACGGCAGCCCGCTGGCGGCGGCGGCCGACGAGGCCGTCTGCGTGGATTCGGACAGCACGTCCGCCGTGCAGGAGGTGCACCTGATGGCGGTGCACGCGATCTGTGCCGCGCTGGACGCCCAGCTGCGCGGTGCCGTGCCGGAGCGGGTGGGCTCCCGATGACGCGCCACGTCGTCGTGCTCGGTGATCTGCTGCTCGACCGTGACGTGCACGGAAGCGTCACCCGGATCGCCCCGGACGCCCCGGTGCCGGTGCTCGACGCCTCGCGCACGGCCGAACGCCCGGGTGGCGCCGGGCTGACGGCCCTGCTGTGCGTGGGCGAGGGCGTGCGGGTCACCCTGGTGGCGCCGGTCGCCGACGACCACGACGGACGACGTCTGCGCGACCTCCTCGCGCCCCATGTCCGCCTGCTGGCCCTCGGGCACGAAGGGGGGACACGCACCAGGACCCGGTTGCGGGCCTCCGGGCAGTGCCTGCTGCGACTGGACGAGGGCGGTCCGGGCACGCCGGTGCCGGACTCCGTGGACCGGGTGGACGAGGTGCTGGAGTCCGCCGACGTGGTGCTGGTCTCGGACTACGGCGCCGGTGTCACCCGGCATCCGGAACTGCGCGAGCTGCTCGTCCGCGCCGCCGCCCGGCGGCCGGTGCTCTGGGACCCGCACCCGCGCGGCGGCGACCCGGTGCCGGGGTGCCTGCTGGTGACGCCGAATCTGGCCGAGGCCGAGGGTGCGCTGAGAGCGGCGGGGGAGCCGGCCGGGACCGGGGTGACGCCCGACGTGCTGGCCACCCGGTTGCGGGAGCGGTGGCGGGTGCGGGGTGTGTGCGTCACGGCCGGGGAGGCGGGGGCCCACCTGTCACGGACCGGCAGCGAGACGCTGTACGTGCCGGCCCGGCCGGCCGCCGGGGATCCGTGCGGTGCCGGGGACCGGTTCGCCGCCTCGGTGGCGGTGGGACTGGCCGGTGGCCGGGTGCTGTCCGAAGCGGTGACCGCCGCGGTGGGGGACGCGTCGGCCTGGGTGGAGGCTGGTGGCACAGCCGGTTTCGCCGTCGGGTCCACGCCGGCGCGTGAGGCCGGCGCCACCGGCCGTGGCCCGGGCCTGGAGGCGAAGCTCGCCGCGACCCGCGCCGCGGGCGGCCGGGTCGTCGCCACCGGAGGCTGTTTCGATCTCCTGCACGTGGGCCATCTCTCCTGCCTGCGGGCCGCCCGCCGGGCCGGGGACCTGCTGGTCGTGCTGCTGAACTCGGACGCCTCGGTGTCCAGACTGAAAGGCCCGGGCCGGCCGGTGGTTCCGCAGAACGAGCGGGCCGAGGTGCTGAGGTCCCTGGAATGCGTCGACGACGTGGTCATTTTCGACGAGGACGACCCGGGGGCGGCGCTGGAACGGCTCCGCCCGGACGTCTGGGTGAAGGGTGGCGACTACGGCGGCGCCCCGATGCCCGAGGCCGGCCTGGTACGGAGCTGGGGCGGGCGGGTGCTGTTGCTGCCCTACCTGAGTGGCCGCTCCACCACCGCCATGCTGGATCGCGCGGAGCGCGACCACGAACTGGAGGAGATCCGATGAGCATTCAGAACCGTCCGGTGGGAACCGTCTTCGTCAGCGGCGGGGCCGGTGGCCTGGGAGCGGCGGTGGTCGCGGCTGTGCGGGAGGCCGGCGGCACGCCCGCCGTCATCGACCTGGTCGCCCCGAAGGACGACGTGGTGGCACACGCCGTGGCCGATCTGTCCGACACCACCGAGGCGGAGAACGCGGTGGCCGCGCTGATCGGGAAGGTGGGCCCGCCCGACGCAGTGGTCACCTGTGCCGGCACCGACGCCTGCGGCCCGCTCGACGGCGTCGACAGCCAGACCTGGGAACGGGTGGTGCGGGTGAACTTGTTCGGCACCGTCGCCCTGGTGCGGGCCTGCCTGCCCCACCTCAAGCAGAACCACGGCACCGTGGTCACGGTCGCCTCCACCCTCGGCATCAAGGCCGTCGGCGACGCGACCGCCTACTGCGCATCGAAATTCGGCGTCGTCGGCTTCACCCGGTCGCTGGCCGCCGAGCTGGCCGGGCAGGTCGGCGTGACCCTGCTGATCCCGGGCGGCATGAGCACGGCCTTCTTCGACGGTCGCACGGAGCAGTACCGGCCGGGCCCCGACGCCGTCCTCAATGACCCGGCACACACCGCCCAGGCCGTGCTCACCGTGCTGTCGCAACCACCCGGCAGCGAGATCCGGGAACTGGTGGTGGCCACGTCCACCGAGCCGTCCTGGCCGTGACCACCGGGAATGTGCTCATCCTGCGGGCTCTCGGGCTGGGTGACGCCCTCACCGGTGTCCCCGCCCTGAGGGGCCTGCGGCGGCGGTACCCGGATGCGCGGCTGACGTTGCTGGCGCCGTCCACCATCGGGTCGTGGTTGCGGGAACTCGGGCTGGTGGACGCCGTGGTGGACGCCCGGGGCCCGCACCGTCCGGTGCGGGTGGACGGGCGTCCCACGGTTGCCGTGAACCTGCACGGCAGCGGTCCCGAGAGTCACCGGTTACTCATGTCCTCGGAGCCGGACCGGCTGGTCGCCTTCGCCACCCCGGAGTTCCCGGACGGGCCGGCCTGGGACCACGGCCCGGAGCACGAGGTGGATCGCTGGTGCCGTCTGGTGCGTGCGGACGGCGGTGGCTGCGACCGCTCCGACCTGTTCCTGAACCCGAGGGCGGTGATGCATCTCGGCGGTTCGCGCGGCACCCTGGGCATCGAGACCTGGTGTCTCGGCGAGCATGTCGTGATTCATCCGGGCGCGGCCTCGGGCAGCAGGCGCTGGCCCGCGCGGCGGTGGGCGGCGGTCGCGCGGCATCTGGCGCGGGCCGGGGCGCGGGTGGTGCTGACCGGATCGGTGGACGAGAAGCCGCTCTGCCACGAGATCGCGACGCTGTCCGGGGCGAGCTCACCGGCCGGAACCGGGCCGACCGACCTGGCCGGCCGTTCCACCCTGCCCGAGCTGGCCGCCCTGATCGCCTCGGCCCGCCTGCTGATCTGTGGCGACACCGGCGTCGCCCATGTCGCCACGGCCGTCGGCACGCCCTCGGTGCTGCTGTTCGGCCCGACCTCGCCCCGGCTCTGGGGCCCGGCCCTGCGCCCCGGCCTGCACCAGGTGCTGTGGCACGGCTCGGACGAGGCCCCCGGCGACCCGCACGGCACCCGGCCCGACCCGGCCCTGCTCGCCGTCCAGCCGCCCGAGGTGGTCGCCGCAGCCCTGCCCCGGCTGGCGGGGACGGTCACCGCACCACGGTGAGTTCCGGCCCGGCCGGCGCCGCGAGCGCGTCGCGGAACCAGGCCACCGTGCGGGCCAGGCCGTCCTCCCAGCTCACCCGCGGTTCCCAGCCCAGCCGTTCGCGGGCCAGGGCGGTGTCGGGACGGCGCACCTGGGGGTCGTCCACCGGACGGTCGACGAAGCGCACGGTGGAGGAACTGCCGCAGGCGCGGATCACGTCCTCGGCGATCCGGGCCACGGTCATCTCGTGCGGGTTGCCGATGTTCACCGGGCCGGGCTCCCCGCTCAGGGCCAGGGCCAGGATGCCGCGCACCAGATCGTCCACGTAGCAGACCGACCGGGTCTGGAGCCCGTCACCGGTCACCGTGATCGGCTCACCGGCCAGGGCCTGCCGGACGAAGGTCGGGACGGCCCGGCCGTCGTCCGGGCGCATCCGCGGGCCGAAGGTGTTGAAGATGCGCACGATCGCCGTGTCCACCCCACGGGCGGTGCGGTAGGCCGTGGTCATCGCCTCGGCGTAGCGCTTGGCCTCGTCGTACACCCCGCGCGGCCCGACCGGGTTGACGTGGCCCCAGTAGCTCTCCGGCTGCGGGTGCACCTGCGGGTCGCCGTACACCTCGGAGGTGGAGGCCAGCAGGAACCGGGCCTGCTTCTCGCGGGCCAGGCCGAGGGCGTGCCAGGTGCCGATGGAGCCCACGTTCAGCGTCTCCACGGGGAACCTCAGGTAGTCCACCGGGGAGGCCGGAGAGGCGAGGTGGAGCACCAGGTCGACCGGGCCGGAGACATGCACGAAATCCGTGACGTCGTAGCGCAGGCAGCGGAATCCGGGCTCGCTGAGCAGGTGTTCGACGTTGCGGGGCGTGCCGGTGAGGAAGTTGTCGAGGCACAGCACCTCCACGCCCTCCTCGAGCAGTTTCCCGCAGAGGTGGCTGCCGAGGAACCCGGCGCCCCCGGTGACGACGGCCCGGCGCACGTGAGCGGCCCGGTTCCGGATGAGCGGCATACAGATCTCCCGTGGTACCTGGGCGGTTCCGTGGTTCGACCCCGGCCCCAGCGTGCGGTCCACTCTGCCCCGGCCGCGACGAGCCCGCCGGTCGAGGTGTGGCTGCCCTTGGCGAAGGCCGGTGAAACGGGCAGACTGGTGCGGCACGGTGGTGGAACCCGGCGGTAGACAGAACCCGGCACGGACCCAGACCTGGCACCGGGAGGCTCACGGATGACGCTTCTGTCCGATCCGGCGGCTGCACGTGTCCGCGCGGTGCCCAGCCGCAAGGGCCGCACCCTCACCCGGTGGATCACCAGCACCGACCACAAGGTGATCGGAAATCTCTACCTGATCGCCTCTTTCGGGTTCTTTCTGCTGGCCGGCCTGATGGCGGTGCTGATCCGGCTGGAACTGTTCTCGCCCGGCGTGCAGATCGTCAGCAGCAAGGAGCAGTACAACCAGCTGTTCACCATGCATGGCACGGCGATGCTGCTGATGTTCGCCACGCCGCTGTTCGCCGGCTTCGCCAACGCGATCATGCCTTTGCAGATCGGCGCGCCCGACGTCGCCTTCCCGCGGCTGAACATGCTGTCGTTCTGGCTGTTCCTGTTCGGCAGCCTGATCGCGGTGTCCGGGTTCCTCACCCCGCAGGGCGCGGCGTCGTTCGGCTGGTTCGCCTACGCCCCGCTGTCCAACTCGGTGTACACCCCAGGGCTCGGCGGCGACCTGTGGGTGTTCGGCCTGGCGATGAGCGGTTTCGGCACCATCCTCGGTGCCGTCAACTTCATCACCACGATCATCTGCCTGCGGGCGCCCGGCATGACCATGTTCCGGATGCCGATCTTCACCTGGAACACGCTGATCACCAGCATGCTGGTGATCATGGCGTTCCCGCCGCTGGCCGCCGCGCTGCTGGCGCTGGGCGCCGACCGCCGGTTCGGGGCGCAGGTGTTCGAGCCGGAGAACGGCGGGGCGCTGTTGTGGCAGCACCTGTTCTGGTTCTTCGGTCACCCCGAGGTGTACATCATCGCGCTGCCGTTCTTCGGTATCGTCAGCGAGATCCTGCCGGTGTTCAGCCGAAAGCCGATCTTCGGTTACAAGACGCTGGTGTTCGCCACCATCGCGATCGCCGCACTGTCGATGTCGGTGTGGGCGCACCACATGTACGTCACCGGGCAGGTGGCCCTGCCGTTCTTCGCGTTCACCACCATGCTGATCGCCGTGCCCACCGGGGTGAAGTTCTTCAACTGGATCGGCACCATGTGGGGCGGCTCGATCACCTTCGAGACGCCGATGGTGTGGTCGCTGGGGTTTCTGGTCACCTTCCTGTTCGGTGGCCTGACCGGTGTCGTCCTGTCCGCGCCGCCGCTCGACTTCCAGCTGTCCGACAGCTATTTCGTGGTGGCGCACTTCCACTACGTGGTGTTCGGCACGGTGGTGTTCGCGATGTTCGGCGGTTTCTACTTCTGGTGGCCGAAACTCACCGGGCGCATGCTCGACGAGACGCTCGGCAAGGTGCACTTCTGGCTGACCTTCATCGGTTTCCACACCACCTTCCTGATCCAGCACTGGCTGGGGGTGCAGGGCATGCCCCGGCGTTACGCCGACTACCTGCCCGAAGACGGGTTCGAGCTGCAAAACCGGATCTCCACGGTGGGCTCGCTGGTGCTGGCCGTCTCGCTGGTGCCGTTCCTGGTCAACATCTACCGCACCGCCCGCAAGCCCTACGAGCAGCTGCCCGACGACCCGTGGGGCTACGCCGCCTCGCTGGAGTGGGCCACCGGCAGTCCGCCGCCCCGGCACAACTTCCGGCTTCTGCCCCGGATCCGTTCCGAGCGACCGGCATTCGACCTGCACCACCCCGAGGTGGCGGCCCGTGACCGGCCCGACGACTCAGCGGGCCCGTCCGACCACTCGCAGCTGCACGAGCGCGGTCCCGGCCTGAACCCGGAGCACCCGCAGGAGGGTGCGGGCAACCGCGGCGTCGAGCGGTGATCGCCCACCGGATGCGCTAACGTCGGCCGGGTGCCGGAACAACGTGACAGCACCTCGACCCTGGCGGATCTGCGCACGGTGCAAGACAATCGGCGTGGCCGGGTGATCCGCCGCACCACCGTCGCCGTCCTCACTGTGTTCGTCCTCGTCGGTGCGGGCGGGCTGCTGGGGGTGCGATCCGGCACCACCGCGTCGTCCATGAACGGATACACCCTGTCGGTGACCCACGCCCGCATCTCCCGCGCCGGGCTGGACACCCCGTGGCGCGTGACCGTGCGCCACCCGGGCGGTTTCGCCGGCCCGGTCACCCTGGCCACCGACATCACCTACTTCGCCATGTTCGAGTCCCAGGGCTTCACCCCGGAACCGGACTCCGAGACCACCGGCGGGCGCTATCTGTACCAGGACTTCGCCGCGCCACCGGGAGACACCCTGACCGTCGAGTTCGACGCCTACGTGCAGCCTTCCGCGCAGCACGGCGAGAAGGCCGAGACCGTGCTGATCGTCGGGGGTCAGGAGATCACCCGGGTCGGTTACCGCACCAGGCTGGTGCCGTGATGGAGATCGTCGTGCGGGCCGCCGTGGTCTGGCTCTTCCTCTGGGTCATCACCCGCGCCGTGGGCCGGGCCACGCTGGGCGAGCTGAGCACCTTCCAGCTCATCCTGTTCGTGACGATGGGAGACATGGTTCAGCAGGGGGTGACCCAGCAGGACTACTCGGTCACCGGGGCCCTGCTGGCGGTCTCCACCTTCGCCGTGATCACGGTCGCCGTCTCGTACGCCAACCAGCGCTGGCGCCCGCTGCTGCCGATCACCCACGGCGTGCCGATCATCGTCGTGCGCAACGGCCAGCCCGATCTGAAAGCCCTGAACGGCGAACGGATGTCGGTGAACGATCTGTTCGCCGCCGCCCGCGAGCAGGGCATCCGGCGGATCGCGGACGTCGAGCTGGCCGTGCTGGAGGCCAACGGCAAGGTCTCGTTCTTCACCGAGAGCGACGACGGCAGCAGCGGGGCGCCGGATCCGCCGGAGGCCGGCTGACCCTTGTCATCCGCACGACGCCGTGCCTAGCGTGCTGCCGCAGCCACTCGAGGAGGAGTCACCGTGCAGCTGGTCAAGGCCGATGTCGTCGTCACCAGTCCCGACCGCAACTTCGTCACGCTCCGGCTGGAGACCGACGACGGGCTGGTGGGTCTGGGGGACGGCACGCTGAACGGCCGGGAGCTGGCCGTGGTGGCCTACCTGACCGAGCACGTGGTGCCGCTGCTGATCGGGCGGGACGCGAGCCGGATCGAAGACACCTGGCAGTTCCTCTACCGCAGCGCCTACTGGCGGCGGGGGCCGGTGACCATGGCGGCGATCGCGGCCGTCGACATCGCGCTGTGGGACATCAAGGCGAAGGCCGCCGGGATGCCGTTGTACCAGTTGCTCGGCGGGGCATCGCGGACCGGCCTGCTGGCCTACGGGCACGCCTCGGGCAAGGAGCTGCCCGAGCTGTTCGACAGCATCCGGGCGCACCAGGAGCAGGGCTACCGGGCGATCCGGGTGCAGACCGGCGTCCCCGGCCTGAAGTCGATCTACGGCATCGCCTCCAACGCCACCTACCAGGAGGGCGTGCGCTACGACCACGAGCCGGCCCAGCGCGGTGACCTGCCGTCCGAGGAGGACTGGGACACCCGCTCCTACCTGCGGCACGTGCCGGGCGTGTTCGAGGCCGTGCGCAACGAGTTCGGCGCGGAGGTGCCGCTGCTGCACGACTCCCACCACCGGCTCACCCCGATCCAGGCCGCCCGGCTGGGGAGGTCACTGGAGCCGTACGACCTGTTCTGGCTGGAAGACGTGACGCCGGCGGAGAACCAGGAGGCGCTGCGGCTGGTGCGGCAGCACACCACCACGCCGCTGGCGATCGGCGAGATCTTCAACACCGTGTGGGACTACCAGCTGATCATCCGCGAGCAGCTGATCGACTACGTGCGCAGCGCCGTCACCCACACCGGGGGGATCACGCACCTGAAGAAGGTGCTGGACCACGCGAGCCAGTACCAGATCAAGTCCGGCATGCACGGCCCGACAGACATCTCGCCGGTGGGGCTGGCCGCGCAGCTGCATCTGGGACTGGCGATCCACAACTTCGGCATTCAGGAGTACATGCAGCACGGGGCGCGCACCAACGAGGTGTTCGAGCAGTCGTTCACGTTCCGCGAGGGGATGCTGCACCCGGGCGAGCAGCCGGGGCTGGGAGTGACGCTGAACCAGGAGGAGGCCGCGAAACACCCCTACCAGCGCGCCTATCTGCCGTTCAACCGGCTGGCGGACGGCACCGTGCACGACTGGTGAGACGCAGCGGGATCAGCGCGGGACGACGATCTTCTGCCGGGCCGGCCCGGCCACCTCGCGTGGGCGGGGCTCGGGCAGGCTGCCGGTCACGATGAACTGCACCTGGTGGGCGATGGTGACGGTGTGGTCGCCGTACCGCTCGTAGAACCGGGCGATCAGGGTGAGGTCGACGGCCGGTTCCACGCCGTGCTCCCAGTCCGGTTCGAGCAGGCTGGACAGCAGGGTGCGGTGCAGGTGGTCGAGCCGGTCGTCCACGCCGATCAGCTCGTTCACCAGGCCGATGTCGTGGCTCTCGAGCAGGGCGTGGGTGAGCGCGGCCAGGCGCACGGCCACCGATCCCATGTCCAGCACCAGGGCGCGGGAGTCGCCCGGGGCCACCGGGCGCGGGTAGCGCATGCGCACGAGTTTGGCCACGTGCCGGGCCAGGTCGCCCATCCGCTCCAGGTCGGCGCCCACCCGTAGGGCGGCCAGCAGCATGCGCAGGTCGGTGGCGACCGGGGCCCGCCGGGCGATGATGTGCAGCAGCCGTTCTTCCAGCTCGTGGTGCAGGGCGTCGATGGCCGGGTCGCCGTCAATGACCCGCTGGGCCAGGGCCACGTCGCAGGCGGCGAGCGAGGCGGTGGCGTCGCCGGCGGCCTCGCCGGCCAGCTCGCACATCCGCAGCAGAATCTCGTCGACCCGGTGCAGATCGGCCTCGAACGTGTGACGGATGCCCGGCATGGCATGAACTCCCCGTGTGTTTCCCGGCTGGTAACCGGTTTTCGGTCACAGCCCGGCCATCGGCTACCGCCGGTGCTGGCCGGTCGGCGCGCGATCGGGTCATTGTGGCAGATCCCCGGTTGACGGCATCCCGGAAACGCCTACAGCTGTCTCGAATGGCGTGCCCCGTGTCGCAGCGCGACTGTTGAGCTGTCGACGACCGGTAAACAGAGCCCGCGCCGCCGGATCACAACATGCTGGGGTGATGACGACGTGGGTGTGAGGACGTGGCTGGGTGCCTGGCCGGCCTACCGGCAGGTCACCGGGACGGACGTGTGGGGTCGCGGCCGGGCGGCCCGCTCCGGGCGCACCGCGGAGCTGATGCCGCGCACCGCCACCGCTGACCGCGTGGTGAAGTCGGTCTGCCCGTACTGCGCCGTCGGATGCGCCCAGGACGTTTATGTCAAGGACGAGCGGGTCGTGCAGATCGAGGGTGACCCGGACTCCCCGGTCAGTCGCGGTCGGCTCTGCCCGAAGGGCTCCGCCACCCTCCAGCTGACCACGGGCGACGCGCGGGAACGGCATGTTCTGTACCGTCGTCCCCACGCATCCGACTGGGAAAGACTCGACCTGGGAACGGCTCTGGAGATGGTCGCGGACCGGGTGATCGAGAGCCGTCGCCAGGGCTGGCAGTGGGACGACGAGGACGGCCGCCGGGTGCGGCGCACGATGGGCGTCGCCAGTCTGGGCGGTGCCACCCTCGACAACGAGGAGAACTACCTGATCAAGAAACTGATGACGGCGCTGGGCGTGGTGCAGGTGGAGAACCAGGCCCGGATCTGTCACAGTTCCACGGTCGTCGGGCTGGGGACGAGTTTCGGCCGGGGCGGGTCCACCACCTGTCTCCAGGACCTCCAGAACGCCGACTGCATCGTGATCCAGGGCTCCAACTTCGCCGAGGCACACCCGGTCGGCTTCCAGTGGGTGATGGAGGCGAAAGCGCGCGGTGCCACCATCATTCACGTCGACCCACGGTTCACCCGCACCAGCGCGCTGGCCCATCACCATGTGCCGATCCGGGCCGGCAGCGACATCGCCCTGCTCGGCGGCATCATCCGGCACGTGCTGGAGAACGAGCTGTACTTCCGCGACTACGTGCTGAACTACACCAACGCGGCCACGCTGGTGACCGAGGACTTCCGGGACACCGAGGACCTGGACGGGCTGTTCTCCGGGTTCGACGCGGGCGAGCGGGCCTACGACCAGTCCTCGTGGCAGTACGAGGGCATGGACGTGGCCGCGGCCTCGGGGGAACGGGACAAGAGCGGGGACGACGGAAACCGGCCGATCTCCAGCGCCGCGCACGGGGAGTCGCACGGCTCCGGCGGTCCCGCGCTGAAGGGCACCCCCGTCCGCGACGAGACACTGCGCCACCCGCGCAGCGTGTTCCAGGTGCTACGGCGCCACTACGCCCGCTACACGCCGGACATGGTGCACGAGGTGTGCGGCGTGCCGCCCGAGCAGTTCGCGCTGATCTGCGACGCGCTGACGGCCAACTCCGGCCCGGAGCGCACCAGCGCGTTCGCCTACGCGGTGGGCTGGACCCAGCACACGGTGGGCTCGCAGTACATCCGCGCGGCGAGCGTCCTTCAGCTGCTGCTGGGCAACATCGGCCGCCCGGGCGGTGGCATCATGGCGCTGCGCGGGCACGCCAGCATCCAGGGCAGCAGCGACATCCCGACGCTGTTCGACCTGCTCCCCGGCTACCTGCCGATGCCGCACGCGCACCAGCACGAGAGCCTCGACTCCTACGTCGAGAACGACTCCGCGCAGCGCGGTTTCTGGGCTGACATGCGCTCCTACACGGTCAGCCTGCTGAAGGAGTACTTCGGTGCGGCGGCCACCGCCGAGAACGACTTCTGCTTCGACCACCTGCCGCGGATCACCGGTTCGCACAGCACCTACGAGACCGTGCGGGCGCAGATCGACGGGGTGTGCAAGGGCTACTTCCTGATGGGGGAGAACCCGGCGGTCGGCTCGGCCAACGCCCGGCTCCAGCGGCTCGGCCTGGCCAACCTGGAATGGCTTGTGGTGCGCGACTTCTCACTGATCGAGAGCGCGACCTGGTGGAAGGACGGGCCGGAGATCGCGAGCGGCGAGATGCGCACCGAGGAGATCGCCACCGAGGTGTTCTTCTTCCCCGCCGCCGCGCACACCGAGAAGGACGGCACCTTCACCAACACCAACCGCATGCTGCAATGGCACGCGAAGGCCGTCGAGCCGCGCGACGACCAGCGCAGCGACCTGTGGTTCACCTATCACCTGGGCCGGCTGATCCGGCGGAAACTGGCCGGGTCGACCGACGAGATGGACGAGCCGGTGCGCGATCTGAACTGGGACCTGCCCTGCTCGGACACGGGCGAGCCGGACGCCGAGGAGGTGCTGCGCCGGATCAGCGGGAAGGGCCCGCACGGTCAGCTGAGCGCCTACACCGAGCTGAAGGACGACGGTTCCACCAGCTGCGGCTGCTGGATCTACTGCGGGGTGTTCGCGGACGACGTGAACCAGTCAGCCCGGCGTACCCCGCGCACCGACGACAACTGGCTCGGCCTGGACTGGGGCTGGGCCTGGCCGGCCAACCGCCGCATCCTCTACAACCGGGCCAGCGCCGCGCCCGACGGCACCCCGTGGAGCTCGCGGAAACGCCTGGTCTGGTGGGATCCCGGGCAGCAGCGCTGGACCGGCGACGACGTGCCCGACTTCGTGCCGGACAAACGGCCGGACTACGTGCCGCCCGAGGACGCCACCGGCGGTGACGGGCTGGCCGGCAACGATCCGTTCATCATGCAGGCCGACGGCAAGGGCTGGCTGTACGCGCCGTCCGGTCTGGTCGACGGCCCGATGCCGACACACTACGAACCGCAGGACACGCCGGTGGCCAGCCCGTTGTACCGGCAGAGCCGAAACCCGGTGCGGGAGATCCAGAAACCGCATCCGGACAACCGGTTCCACCCGCAGGCGTCACCGGTCTACCCGTTCGTGGTGACCACCTACCGGCTCACCGAGCACTTCACCGCCGGTGGGATGTCGCGCTGGTCGCCCTATCTGGCCGAACTCCAGCCCGAGCTGTTCTGCGAGGTGTCGCCCGAGCTGGCCCGGCTGAGGGGGCTGCACAACGGCGGCTGGGCCACGGTGATCACGGCCCGCGCCGCGGTGGAGACCCGGGTGCTGGTGACCGACCGGATGGCGCCATTACGCCTGGGGGACAGGGTGATCCACCAGATCGGCCTGCCCTATCACTGGGGCCCGAACGGTTACGCCACCGGCGACGCGGTGAACGACCTGACCGCGGTCGCCCTCGACCCGAATGCCCACATCGAGGAGGTGAAGGCCCTGACCGCCGACATCCGGCCGGGTCGGCGCCCGCGCGGCGCCGCCCGCACCGAACTGGTCCGGGTCACCGCCGAGCGGGCGGGGATCACCGAGAGCACCGGCAGGGAGATCTGATGAGCGACGACGTGGTCACCCAGGCCGGGTGGGAGAACACCCCGCGCAAGGGCTTCTTCACCGATACCAGCGTGTGCATCGGCTGCAAGGCCTGCGAGGTGGCCTGCAAGGAGTGGAACGCGGTGCCGGAGGACGGCCTGAACTTCACCGGCATGTCCTACGACAACACCGGTGCGCTGGGGGCCGACACCTGGCGGCACGTGGCGTTCATCGAGCAGAAGAAGCGCCCGGTCGACCTCGGGATGCCTACGGTGGGAACGCCTTCCGCGCAGGCCCAGGAGACCGGTGACGGCATGCGCTGGCTGATGTCGTCCGACGTGTGCAAGCACTGCACCCACGCGGCCTGCCTCGACGTCTGCCCGACCGGTGCGCTGTTCCGCACCGAGTTCGGCACCGTGGTGGTGCAGCAGGATGTCTGCAACGGCTGCGGCTACTGCGTGTCGGCCTGCCCCTACGGCGTGATCGACCAGCGCAAGGACGACGGCCGGGTGTTCAAGTGCACGATGTGCTACGACCGGATCGGTGACGGGCTAGAACCGGCGTGCGCCAAGGCATGCCCGACCGACTCGATCCAGTACGGCGACCTGGACGTGCTCCGCGCCGCGGCCGACGCCCGGCTGGAAACCCTTCACGCGCAGGGGGTTCCGGAGGCCGAGCTGTACGGCCGGGACCCGGACGACGGGGTGGGCGGGAACGGCGCGTTCTTCCTGCTGCTCGACCGGCCAGAAGTGTACGGCCTGCCGCCCGACCCGGTGGTGACGACCCGCGACCTGCCCTCGATGTGGCGGCACGCCGGAGTGGCCGCGCTCGGCCTGCTGGCCGCGGCCGGTGCCGCCTTCGCCGCCGGGGCCCGGCGATGAGCCCGCGCCGGGGTGAGCGGCTGATGGTGCCGAAGGCCTCGTTCGAGTCGTACTACGGCAGGCCGATCCTCAAGGACATCACCTGGTCGGCCACCGACATCGCCGGCTACCTGTTCCTCGGAGGCATGGCCGGAGCCTCGTCGGTGGTCGGCGCGGGCGCCGCGCTGACCGGCCGGCCGGACCTGGAGCGCACGGCAAAATACACTGCACTGGGCGGTATCTCGCTGTCGCTGGTGGCTCTGGTGCACGATCTGGGCCGGCCGGAGCGGTTCGTCAACATGCTCCGGGTGGCCAAGCCGACCTCGCCGATGAGCATGGGCACCTGGCTGCTGACCGGCTACGGGCCGGCGGCCGGGGCCACGGCCGCGGCACTGGCCACCGGCCTGTTCCCGGCGGCCGGGCGGATCGCCGGCCTGGTGGCGGCCGGGCTCGGGCCGGCCGTCGCGACCTATACCTCGGTGCTGATCGCCGACACCGCCGTGCCGGCCTGGCACCAGTCCTACCGCGAGCTGCCCTTCCTGTTCGCCGGTTCCGCCGCGGCGTCGGCGGCCGGGGCCGGGCTGATCGGTGCCCCGGCGGCGCAGACCGGGCCGGTACGCCGCCTGGCCCTGGCCGGTGCGGCGGTGGAACTGGCCGCCACGCACCGCATCGAGAACGCGCCGGGCGTGGTGGCCCGCAGCTTCCACGAGGGCCGAGCCGGAACCCTGCTGCGCGCCGCCCGCGTCCTGACAGCCGGTGGCTCGCTGGGAACCGTTGTGTCGGCACGGGTGCCCGGGCGCCCGGGCCGGGCGCTGGCCGCGGTGAGCGGCGCTGCCCTGCTGGCCGGTGCCGCCTGCACGCGTTTCGGGATCTTCGAGGCCGGACGCAACAGTGTGCGCGATCCGGTGTACACCGTGCAGCCCCAGCGCGAGCGCGCGGCAACGGATCTCGGGTTGCCAGATCCAGAACCGCCCGCGACCGTGAGGGCATGACCTCCGTCGTGAACCGCGGGCTGCTGGCCGGTGCCGCTGGCACCGCCGCGTTGAACGCCGTCGCCCACGTCGGCACCGTTGTGCGCGGCCGGACCGCCGACGACCTGCCCGGGCAGGTGGTGGAACGGCTGTCCGATCGGTTCGGAGTGCCGGTGCCCGGCCCGAAATCCGAGCGCTCCAACCGGGTCACCGCGCTCGGCGCGCTCTCCGGCACGGCCACCGGACTGGCCGTCGGGGTGCTGGCCGCGGCGGCCCGCTCGGCCGGGGTGCGGTTGCCGGCCGCGCTGGAGGCCGTGGCCGTCGGCGCGGGCGCGATGGCGGCCGCCGACGCCCCGGCGGTGCTGCTCGGCCTGAGCTCGCCGGGCAGCGGGACCGCGGGGGACCGGATCACCCACGCCGTCCCCCCTTTGGGCTACGGCATCGCCGCGGTCGCCGTTCTGCGGGCCACGGAGAACCAGGACCACCCGGTCGAACCGGCCACCACTCGTCTGGTTCTGCGCTCCGCCGTCCTGGGAGTGGCCGCCGGGAGCCGCAGTTCGCTCGGTTCGGCGGCACCCCGGCTGCGCTCCGCCGGTTCCCGGTCGGCCCGGCTGGGCGCGCTGGCCGGCGTGGCCTCGGAGCTGGCACTCGACAAGATGCCCTTCGCCCCGCCCCGCACCAGCCGCCCGGAGGTCGCGGTCCGGCTGTTCGGCGCCGTCACCGGTGCCGCCGCCCTGTCCCGCGGGGAGCGGCGCAACCTGGCCCTGCCCGCGCTGGCCGCCGTGGCCGGTGCCGCCCTGGGCACCTGGGCCGGAGCCGGCTGGCGGCAGTGGGCGTCCACCCGGATGCCCGGCTGGCAGGCGGGCCTGATCGAAGACGTCACGGCGCTGGCACTGGCGCTGGCGGTCTCGAGGGACGCCTCGGGGGACACCTCTGGAGACACATCGGGAGACACCGGGGGAGAACACTGATCATCAGCTCATAAGCTTCGCCCTCATGAGCTGGGACCAGGTGATGACGTCGGGGTTCCTCGTCGTCGAGTACGCGATGAAGTTCTTCGCGGTGGGGACCGTGCCGGAGAACCGACGGCCCTCCTCGTCGTCGGCCTGGCTGCTGCTGATCCTGTTCCTGCCGTTCGTCGGCTTCCCGCTGTACTGGCTGATGGGGAGCCCGTACGTGCACGGACGACGACGGCAGGTCCAGGCACAGGCCAACCACATCCTGGCCGAGCGGTCCTCGCACCTGCCGCTGGTGCCGGAGGGGGTGGACCCCTCGCCCGCGCTGACCGGCCTGCTCCGCCAGAACCGGCAGCTGACCGGCATGCCGTGCGTGGACGGGCGGGTGCACGCCCTGCACGACGACCCGGACGAGACCTTCGGGGCGATGGCGGCCGCGATCGACACCGCCCGCTACTACGTGAACGTCGAGTTCTACATCATGAGCTGGGACGCCACGACCGACCGGTTCTTCACCTCGCTGAAGGACGCGGTGGCCCGGGGCGTCACCGTGCGGCTGCTGCTCGACCACCTGGGATCGCGGAAGTACGCGGACTGGGAGGGTTTCCAGAAACGCCTCACCCTGGCCGGGATCGACTGGCACCTGATGATGCCGATCAAGCCGCTCGAGGGCCGCTGGCGCCGGCCCGACCTGCGCAACCACCGCAAGCTGCTGGTGGTCGACGGTGACGTGGCCTTCGTCGGCTCGCACAACGTGATCGGCCCGCACTACGGCAGCGAGACCAACACCCGGATCGGCCGGGCCTGGCACGACCTGTCGGTGGAGCTGCGCGGCGAGGTGGTGTTCGGGGTGGAGGCGGTGTTCGCCACCGACTGGTTCATCGAGACCGGGCAGATGCTCCAGGCCCGCAAGCCCGTGCAGGACCCGGTCGACCCGGGCGAGTGCGCGCTCCAGATCATCCCGTCCGGCCCGGGTTTCCCGACCGAGCCGAACCTGCGGATGTTCGTGTCGCTGATCCACATGGCCAACCGCAAGATTGCGATCACCAGCCCCTACTTCGTGCCGGACGAGTCGCTGCTGGCGGCCATCACCACCGCCGCCTACCGGGGCGTGGAGGTGGAGCTGTTCGTCGGTGAGGAGGCGGACCAGTTCCTCGTCGGCCACGCCCAGCGCTCCTACTACCGCACGCTGCTGGAGGCCGGGGTGCGCATCCACCGTTATCCGGCCCCGGCCGTGCTGCACGCCAAGTACCTGACGGTGGACGACGAGGTGGGCGTGATCGGCTCGTCGAACATGGACTTCCGCTCGTTCGCGCTCACCTACGAGGTCACTCTGCTGGGCTTCGGCGGCGATCTGGTGAAGCGGCTCCAGGCCAACGACGAGCTGTACCGCTCGGTGTCCCGGGAGCTGACCCTCCAGGAGTGGGAACGCGAGCCGTGGCGGCGGCGCTACCTGGACAACGTCTGCCGGCTGACGGCGGCACTGATGTAGCCACGGATGCAGAAGTCCCGTGGACCAAGCGTGTCCGGTTGGGCCGACTGGGTGATCACCCTTACAACACAGGGTGACGATCTCGATACTTGAGAGTCATCAACCAGTTTGGAAGGGCCCATGTCGCTGACCGCTCGGATCCCGGCCGCCGCCCGGCGGGTCGTGGTCGTCGTCGCGGCCGAGCTCGCGGTCACGCTGCTCGCCTGGACGGTGCTGAACGCGCTCGGCCTGCACCAGACGGCGCTGCCGGTGATCCTCGGGGTCTGGAGCGCCGTCTTCCTGCTCTCCAGCCTGCCCGTGCAGGAGTGGCTGACCCGGCGCTCCGGCAGCGGCGGCGAGTCCGCCAACCTGCTGATCGTCGGCGTCGCCGTCTGGGTGGCGATGATGACCACCACCGAGCTGCCCAGCCTCTACCCGGTGGTGATCGGCGCGCTCGCGGCCGAGACGGCCCAGCGGGACTGGTCCACCCGCACCGCGGCCGTCGGCATGCTGCTGCTGTTCGGCGGAACCGGCCTGGCCCAGCTGGGGGTTCACGAGCACTGGATCTACAGCAAGATCCCGGCCTGGCCGTCCGACCACATCGCCGTGGTGCTGCTCGCCGTCGGCGGTGTGGTGCTGGTGCGGGGCGTGGTGCTGGCCCGGATGTCGGCGTCCACCCGCGCCGCCCTGGCCCAGGAACAGCGGCTGCGGCACGAGGAGCTGCGGCACGCCGCCACCCACGACCCGCTCACCGGGCTGCTCAGCCGGCGCGGTCTCGACCCGGTGCTGTCGGCGGCGGTCGGGGCGGCCCGCCCGGGGCACGGTGTCGCGGTGATGTTCCTCGACCTGGACGGCTTCAAGGCCGTCAACGACTCGCACGGGCACGGTGTGGGCGACGAGCTGCTGGTGGCGGCCGCGGTCCGGTTCGCCGACGCGCTCGGGCCGGGCGGGGCACTGGCCCGGATGGGTGGTGACGAGTTCGTGGCGGTGCTCGACGGCGTCCCCTCGGCCGCTGTCGCCGCCCACCGGCTGAGCCAGGTGCAGGCCGCGCTGGAGCGTCCGTTCGCGCTGCGCTCGGACTCCGGCCAGGAGCTCCAGCTGCGGGTGGGCGCCAGCGGGGGACTGGCCTGGGCCGGGCGGCAGGCCGATCCGGAGGCGCTGATGCGCGAGGCGGACCGGGCGATGTACCGGAACAAGCACCTGCGCAAGGGCGAGCGGCGCCGGGCCGGGGTGGACGTGGACGGCGTGCCCGGAGTGACGGGCTCACGCCTGCGCGTCGGCTGACCGGCGTTCGAGCGCGGTCAGGATCCCGGACAGGCGGCGCAACCGGGACTCGTCGTGCCGCCGCGCCCGGGTCGTCTCCTCCCGCACCAGGTGCAGCAACTGCCGGGCCTCCATGATGCGGCGGGCCCGGTGCCCGGCGCAGCCGTCGGTGAGGTCGAGCAGCAGCCGGTCCAGGTCGAGCAGGGCCGGCCAGGCATCGTCACCCGACCCGTGGGTCTGGTCGTGCCGCGCGTCGTCGAGCAGGTTGCGCACCTGGGCGAGCAGGTGCGGCTGATCCGGCCGGTCGGTGGTCAGCGTGCGGTGCAGCAGGTGCTCGGCCAGTTCCAGCCGGGGGTCGAAGTGCGCCTCCTGCCCCGGGTCGGGAGCCAGGCCGCGCTCCGCGCCCCGGGGGCGCCGCTGCGGTCCGGCGCCGCGCACCGACGGCGTGGACACCAGATTGCCCGCGTTGCGCCGGGTCACGCGGGCTCCTCCGGGTCGAGCGACTGGTCGGGTACCGGATCGGGGCCGGCACCGGGCCCGACGCCGGCGGCCTCCAGTAGCGGCTCCAGCGGCCCCGACGGCTGCTCCAGGTAGTCGCGCAGGGCCCGGGCCATGGCCGGGCGACGCGGAGACATGGCGGTGACGAACAGGTCTTTGTCGGCCATGCTCAGGCCCCCGTCGTAGATGTTCAGCCGCGCGGCGAGACCGGCCACCCGCAGCCGCACCTGCGACCGCTCCAGCCGGTCGTCGTGCGTGCACCACCAGCTGACCAGCCGGCGGGCCATCAGATGGCCGGTACCCCGGGCCGCGGCGGCGATCGGTGTTCCGTCGTCCGTCGTTCCCGATCGCGAACCGGGCGTCAGAGCATGCCGTCTCAGGCCGTGCTCCAGCGACGGCCCGGCGGCGCGGGGCAGCAGCGCGCCGTGGGCGGCCTCGAAGAACACCAGGGCGGCCCAGTCCATGAAACCGGCGTTGAACACCCCGGTGTCGTGATCGCCGCGAGGCCGGGTGGGCACGTGCGCGAAGAACTCGTGGATCAGGATCTGCGGCAGCGACAGGAACGCCTCCGGCCCGAAATGCCCGGCCTGGGCGCGAACCCGCACCAGCACGTCGCGGCGGCCGAACACCTGGGTACGCCCGTCGGCGGTGTAGGGATGCGGTGTCGGGCCGTCACCCGTGCGGCTCAGCTGCCAGCTCACCCGCGGCCACTCGTCGTGCAGCGGCTCGCCCAGCGCATGTTCGTAGAACAGCCGCACCCGCTCGCAGACCCGTTCCAGCAGAGCCGCGATCGGGTCGGCCGGCTGCTCCCAGTCGATGGCGGTGAGGTCGAGCTGGAGGGACCGGTAGAACTCGACGCCGGCCGGGTCCAGCGCGGCGGAGTTCACGATCAGGTCGATCTGCTTGCTCAGTGCGTCGCGCAGCCGATGCAGCAGATCGGTGGGCGGCCCCACCAGGTGGCGCGGCGGCCGGGCCCCGAACTGGAGGGTGGCCAGCAACGCCCGGCACTCCGCGTCGTGCTCGCGACCGAGGAGCTCACCCAGCCGGTCCTGCCAGAGGCCGAGCACGATGCCCCGTGCCCGGATGCTCTCCACCAGCCCGTCCGGATCGGCCGCCGGTAGCTGACGCAACTTCTCGTCGTGCCGCACCCGCTGCGTCACGACGGCCGGCTGTCGCGGCCACTCCTGCATGGCGTCACAACCCCCGTACGCGGACCGCCCTTGCTCAGCAACAACTTTAGGACGTCGATGAGCACGTGGGCGGCGCCGCGCCGCGCACCGGATCAGCCGTCGGCACGAAGCACCCGTTACCGGGGCACACCGCCGTGCGGACGGCGCCCGCCCACGGATGCCCCGATCGGAGTAGTGCCACCGGCCGGGGATCCGGGGGATCAGGCGTTCTGGCCCTCCCACTCGGCCACGAGCTTCTTCGGGGCCTTCTGCCGCCAGGCGGAGATCAGCAGCTCGTTCACCACGGTGGGGTCGGTGCCGGCGAGCGTCACCTTCACACCGTCGAGTTTCTGCCCCCACCACAGCTCTTCGCAGGTGTCCGGTGCCTCGGAGACCGCGTCGTGCACGTGGTCCTCCGGCACGAACACGTGCAGTTGGTCGCGTTCTGGGGTCAGGGTGGCAAAGATGCTGCCCCGCACGCGAAATGACGTCATCGAGAAGTGCGGCTGCTCGCGGGTCTCGGGCAGGCCGAGCGCGATCGCGCGAACCTCGATCTCATCCATGGTCGTTTTTCCCTCCCGACCGGCGGATCCGGATAGCTGCATCAGCGTACTCCGCCGTCTTTACTGACGGGTGGGTAGGGGTGGAACGACGAAGTGCCCGGCCGGTGAACACGCGGCCGGGCACTCCGGGAACGTCAGCTCCTCGACCCAGAGCTGACGGCCGGGCGGCGAATCAGGTTCGGCGGCTGTTTCTTACCGGCACCAGCTGATCTCGCAGAGTGATCAGTGGGTCAGGTGGTCCAGCTCGCCGGTCTTCGCGCCGGCGATCCAGTCGGCGAAGCCGGTCGGTGCCAGACGCAGAATCGGGCCCTGGCCGAGCTGCTTCGTGTCGCGCACCTCGACTGCGGCGGCGTGCTGCCGCATTTCGACGCACGATCCGTTGGCACTGGACCGGGCGGACTTGATCCATGTGGTCGGGTCGGGGGTGGTGCTCATCTCACGAACTCCTTCACTGGGATGGAAGTGCCGTACAGTTCGCCGAAAATCTTCCTGTACTCGGCCAGTTCGCGCGCTGTCTCCATGTAGCGCGAGTCCAAGTGGCTTTCCGTGTAGACGACGGCAGGATCGGCCGCGTCGGGGAAATCCAGCATGGTGAACACACCGCCTGCGATCCACGGGTGAGGGCCGACGGAGAACGGGCGGACCCGGATATCGATCTCGTTGCTCAGTTCCACGAGATGCCCGATCTGATCCCGCATGACGTCGTCCGAGCCGACGACGTACCGCAATGCGGACTCCCCGAGAACGATCCGTATGTCGCAGTGCGGATCGCTGGACATTAGCACGCGCTGGCGTTCGAGTCGGAATTTAAGCCGCTTTCGGCGAACCTCGTCACTCACGTCGGGCAGGGTCCCGAGAATAGCCAGGGCATAAGCCGGCGTCTGCAACAGGCCGTGCACCAGATCGCCGTCCCAGGCTCGCATTTCGCTGCACGCGGCCTCGAGATCGGCAAGAAGTCCCAGGTCACCGGAAACTACATCACGGTAACTGTCCACAATGCCCGGTTTGAGGGCACTTCGGCTGAGATGAATCAATTCTTCCGTCTGCGGAAAGGGAATGTCATAAATTCTCGACAGTTCCCGAATGTCACCAGGTTTGGCGAGAGTTCTCCCGGATTCAATCCGGTAGATCTTCGTGTGGTGCACCAAGAGTGCAGCAGCGGCGTCTTCCTGGGTCTTGCGCGCGCGTTCTCGCCATCCTTTTAAACGCTGCCCCACCCGTCTTTGCGCAAGAGACGGAGGTCGTTCGTGCTTCCCTGCTTCGGTGGCCATACCGCGCATCCCCTCGTGGTCAGCCTGCTTTTAAACCCTTCCCCGTGGCCGCTGCATCGCATTGCCTGCAATCGAGAGCCTGCATTCAACAGCCTGTGAGATGCAGGGTTGCACAGAACATGCCCCCTTCGCCACCTTGGGTGACATGTCCGATACGCGCAGTCGCAATGTGGCAGTACCCAGGCGTCGCCGCGTTCCGCGACGGGTCGAGCCCACCATCAGCCTCCACCGTGACGACGGTGGGACTTGTGAGGCGTGTGGCGCCATTTGGCCCTGTTCGGGGATTCTCTCCACGCTCCGGACGGGCCGGGTCGACCTGCCGCTCGTCAACGGACGGGGTTATCACACCGGGGTCGCCGTCACCGCGGCGATCATGGACGACCTCGTCATCCTCTGGGCCGGGGACCGGACCCTGGCGGTGCTCCACCGGGGCCCGCTCGCGGACTGGTTGTGGTGCCCCGGTGGGCGACGGCTGATCCAGGACGACATCGTGCTCTACGACCATGACGGTCGTCTGGGCCTGACGATCGATGAGGAGGCTGCGTACTTCGTGGACGAGCAGGCGGTCGAGACGCTCCGGTCGGTGATCATGCGATGACCGTGATCCCGAGGCAGGAAGGAACGTCGTCGGCGGAGCTGATGTCCCAGTTGCGGGCCGAACTGTCCGAACTGGAAAGGACTCTCGTGGGGCCCGGGGGCCAGGTCCGGTCGGAGGGGGACGCGGTCCGGGCGGTGGCGCGGCGGCGGATGCGGCACACGGTCGAGGCGCTGACCTTCGTGCTCGACGCCCATCCGGTGGACGGAACGGGGCGGTGCCACACCTGTGGCCGGCTCCGCAGGTGCCCGGCCTCGGAACTGCTCAGGGCCTGGGTGTCCGGGTGGCTGAACACCGGTGGGCTGGCCGACCGCAGGGAGGGGGACCCGGAACTGGTGTCGAGCCGGCGGCTCGCCTAAGGGTTCCCACCTGTTCACCGGACGGACCGCCGACGAGCCCGGCGGGACCGGACGAGAACGGGCGGGACGAGCGAGACAGGGGCAACGGGCGGATGTGGTGACAGACGAGGGTGGGGCGGCGGTCGATGGTGCCGCCGCCTGGGTGCCTCACCCTCACGAGCGGGGAAAGCGGTGGTGCCCCGTGGCGTTGCAGAAACTTCCCGGCCGGTCGCGGGGTCCTGGCCGGGGAGTTCCTGGAAGGTCACGTGGACGAGTGCGCGAGACGGAGGTGGTGTTTCTGATGACTGCGTGAGTGCTCGGCAGGAGCGTCGAAGATCACGACCGTGCGACCGAGACCTCCCCGGAGGTCGACATCCTCCAGCACGGCCGGATCGGGAAGGGAGTATTCGCCGGGCGGCAGCGAGATCGTGCCTCCGCCGGCGTCCCGGACCTCCTCGGCGACCTCCCGGAGCACTCGGGACGGGTCGTCCCCGGGCGTCAGGTACTGCGACAGGTGGTACGTGCCGGACGGCTCAGGGGCGATGTCCTTCATAACAAAAGCATCACGGTGGGTCACGGGTGGCGCGACTCGAGTCGCACGCGGACCATCCCCCCGCACGCATCCCTCTCTCGGGAACGTGCGCCCGTGACCCACCGCAATCGGTGTGATCGTGCACAAGGTTCCCGGCGGCCTACGGGCGCTGCGGGGTGAGCCGGTCGCCGGGGGCCCTGTGCACGATCACGGCGAGATCTCCCGGGCCGGGCGGGGGTGGGCGTGGCGCGCGTCCATCCCCGCCCCTTCAGGTCCGGTCGTCGTGCTGCGGGTGCGCGTGCACGCAGCAGTAGTGCGAGTCCAGCGGAAGGCAGACGCTGAACGGCCAGAGCACCACCCAGTCACTCTTCCTCGGGCGTGGTTCGGGCAGGTCGCGCAGTTCGCGCACGGACGGCCCGGCCGCCCGGTGGTGCGGCATCCGGCGGAACTCCAGCCGGCCGCCCGCCGTCGTGCTCTCTGACATGACGCCGATTCCCCCTGTACTTGCGCGGTAACACCAGTGACGCTGTGTAATGTACTGATCGATGGGTCGCGGAAGTGCGCAAGACACGGGGGAAACTGGTCATGGCAGAAGTGGCGAGTGATTTCGGCAGCGAGACGGCCGGTCCGCACGACGATCCCGTCACGGTGACCCGCCCCGGCCAGGTCACCGAACTGTCCCTCAGGCTCAGTCCCGACCTGCACGGGCAACTGCTCTCGATGTTCGCCGAGTACGGCATCGACTCGGTGGAAGACGGTCTGCTGAAGTCGCTCGGCCTCTGGCGCTACCTCGACCGGGCCCTGCACCGGGGGCATCGGCTGGTGGTGGTCGATCCCCGCAGCCCGCAGGGCCCGTTCGACGTCATTGATCTGCGCGACTGGTGAAACCGCCTGTCAGTGGCCGGATCCGATGAAGTCGGCGACCCGCTCGCCGAGCATCACCGCGGTCGCGGCCGGTCCGCGCGAGGGCGTGGTCGGCAGAATCGAGGTGTCCGCCACCCGTAACCCGGTGACGCCGTGCACGCGTCCGTACTGGTCCACCACCGCGTCCGGGTCGTCGCCGGGGCCCATCGCGCAGCTGCCGCAGGCGTGGATGGCGGTGCCCAGGTGGCCGAGCATCCAGGTGTCCAGCCGGGCGTCGTCGTCCAGGGTGTCCTGGTCCAGTTCACCCAGCGCGCGGAAATACGGTGCGAAAGCCCGCGTCCGTAGCAGGTTCACCGCCACCCGGACCACCTCGCGCATGCGCCGCAGGTCTTCCGGTGAGCTCAGGTAGTGGTAGTCGATCTCGGGCTGCACGTGCGGGTCGGCCGAGACGGTGGTGATCTGCCCGCGCGAGAGCGCCTGCTGCACCGCCACCGAGAACGCCAGGTCGTTGCGTGTGGCTGCCTGCTGCATCACCCGGCGCAGCGAAACGCCTTTCAGGTCGCGCAGGATCGCGGCCGAACGGTGCAGAACCGGCAGCAGTCCGCGCAGCCGCACCCGGCGCCCGGTGTGCAGGCCCAGAGCCTCGGCCAGAGGGCGCAGCTGGGGCAGGATCTCCAGGTCGCCGTCGTGTGCCGAGCCGGACGAGCTGAAGTTCAGCACGCTCTGGAACATGTCGCGCTGCCGTCGCCCGGTGAGCCGGCGCCGGGGCGTCCAGGTGATGGAGATGTCCGGGTGGTCGGAGAAGTTCTTGCCCACGCCGGGGGCGTCACGCACCACCGCGATCCCGGCCGCCTCTAGTTCCCGGGCCGGGCCGATGCCCGAAAGCGCAAGCAGGTGCGGCGATTTGATCGCCCCGGCGCTGAGCACGACCAGCGGGGCGTCGATCGTGGAGACCCGGCCGTGCGCGTCCTCCACCTCCACCCCCGTCACCCGGGTGCCGTCGAGCAGCACGCGCCGGGCCGTGGTGTCGCCGCGCACGGTGAGGTTCGGCCGGTCGCGGTGCGGGTTGACGTAGGCGATGCCGGTGTTGATCCGCACGCCGTCCACGGCGTTCACCGGCAGCGGCCCGTAACCCGGTGTCTGCTCGGCGTTCTTGTCCGGCTCGGCGGCGAAGCCGAGCTCGGCGCAGGCCTCGGCGAACGCCCGGGTGACCGGATGGGCGTTCTGCGGCGCCCGGCGCACCGGGATCGGGCCGGCGTCCCCGTGCAGGTCCGATCCCGGGTGGTCGAGGTCGGTCTCCAGCCTGCGGTAGTAGGGCAGGCACCGCTCGTAGGTCCACTCGGTGTTGCCCGCGGCGGCCCAGGTGTCGAAGTCGGCCCGCCGGGCGCGGACGAAGTAGGTGCCGTTCAGGGCCGTGGAACCGCCGAGGATCCGGCCCCGGGCCACCAGGTAGGTCAGGTGCGGGGTGAGCCGGGCCAGGAAGGCCCAGTTGTTCGGGTGCCCCGGCATGGCCGCGCCGAGCCCGCCGGCGTCGAGGATCTCGGGTGGGAAGGCCTGCGTGGTGGTGACGTCGGGCCCGGCCTCCAGCAGCAGCACCCGGCAGGACGGGTTCTCGCTCAGGCGCACCGCCAGCGGCGCGCCGGACGCCCCGGCGCCCACCACCACCACGTCGAACCCGCTTGTCACCCGGCCAATCTAATCGACCGCCGGGTGACGGCGGACGCCGGTCACGCGGTATCGCTCAGCCGGGCACGCAGGTCCTGGCCGGTGCGCCCGACCTCGGCCAGCCGTACGGCGCTCACCCGGCCGCGGGCCAGGGCCATCGCCTGCCGGGTCCGCGCGTAGCGCCGGCGCAGGGCGGCGGCGACGCTGAGCGCGGAGGGTGTCTCGGCGGCGACCGCGATCGAGAGGGCGGTGGCGACCAGGACCAGGATGCTGACGCCGCTCAGCGCCGTCCTCAAGCCGGCCGCACCCGCCACCGCGCCGATGAGTGGGGGCCCGGCGAGCGGCCCGACGTAGCCGACCGTGGAGGCCAGCCCCACGCCCTTGGCCCCGTTGAGCAGGCCGGCCCGTCCGATCGCCAGCGGGTACACGTTGGCCAGACCCAGGCCGACCAGCAGAAAGCCGCTCAGGGCCATCGCCAGGCTGCCGCCGAACGCCGTGGTCAGGGTGCCGGTGGCGGCCAGTACGGTGCCGCCGATCAGCACCCGGGCGTCGCCGCAGCGGGCGATCAGCCGGTGCCCGGCGAGCCGCCCGGTGGCCATCGCGAGGCTGAACAGCGCGTAGCCGGCGGCGGCCAGGCCCGGGGCGGCGTGCAGGTTCTCGCGCAGGTGCAGGGCGCCCCAGTCGCCGAGCGCGCCCTCGGCGAACGACGTGCAGGCGGCGATGGCACCGAGGGCGATCAGCACGCCGGCGTGCGAGGAGAACCGGCCTGCCGAGGGCGGAAGCGGTTGCACCGGCTTCAGATTGACCGCGATGGAGGGCGGGCCGGCGGGTTCGGGCAGCAGCGTGCGGCGGCCCCGGCTCTTCGCGTGCCGGCCCTGGCGGCTGTGCGCGGAGCGTTCCAGCGGCGGTTCGACCACCTTCGGCAGCACCGTGGCCAGCCAGCCGCAGATCAGCAGCGAGGCCAGGGTGATGAGCGAAAGGTGCAGCACGGCAGGAAGAAATCCGGCGAGCAGGCCACCGGTTGCGGAACCGGCCAGCCCGCCCAGGCTGAACACGGCGTGCAGGGACGACATCACGGGCCGTTTCGCCCGGGCCTCCACCTCGACGCCCAGGCTGTTCGCCGCGACGTTCGCGGCGCCGCTGGCGGTTCCGAAAACCAGCAGCGCGAGGCATAGTTCGGTGAGGTTACCGGTCAGTGCGGGGAGCGGGAGGCTGACGGTGAAGGCCGCGACCGTGATCAGCCCGACCCGTTTGGCGCCGAAACGTGCGCAAAGAGAACCGGTTACCTGCATACTGGCCAGAGCGCCCAGGGATATGCAGAACAGGGCGGCTCCGAGAGTGCCTGTGGTCAGGTCGAGTTCCCGGGATACATCGGGAACCCGGGCCGCCCAGCTTCCGAACGTGATGCCGTTCAGGGCGAAAAAGATCGCGGCAGCGATAAACACAGGAGTGTCCTCAAGTTGTCGGCACGCCTGCGGTCATGGGGTGGTCGTGTGGTGCTGCGACCCACGAGACACCCGGCGGTCGTGAGGAGTTCGAGAAGGACCGCTCAACAGGCGATTGCTTGGCCCCCGTGGCCAGACGCCTCCAGCCTGCGGGTTCGCCCCGGGCGTGGCAATTCGAGAGGACCTCGTCGGCGTTCATGGGATGACCTGCGGTTTCGTCACCTACGGCGGCGTAGGGGAATCGTTGTCGTGCGGCGACGGTGATACCCCCGGCCGAAAGATTCCCCGGAATGGCCGATCGGACGACCCGGCTGAGGGGTGAACGACCGTCACCCATTACTGGCGAAACGGTCGCCGCCCGGTCACTTTCCGTTCTTCTGCGGCGGATTGACTGCCGACGACGACGATCGTGTGGGGATGGGGCGAATGCACCGGCGGCTGACGGTTGGGCTGTTCGGCCGATTCCGGCTGGGCCGGGCCCGGGGTTCCACCCCGCAGCTGCTGATGGCCGCCGGCGTCACCGTTCTCGCCATGGCCCTGCTGGCCGGGGTGCTCGGGTGGCAGGGGCTCGCGCGCCGGGCGGACGCCCTGGAACGGGCCCGGGCCGAGACCGCGCAGCAGGTGCGGATCCAGACGGCGCGCACGTCGCTGGTGATCGCCGACACGGCTGCCGGCACCGACGTGCTGACCGGCGCCGACCCCACGGTGTTCCGCTACCGGCTCTTCGCCTACAAGGCCCAGAACGCCACGATCGGCCTGGTCACCTCGGCCCGTACCGACGCCGACGCGGCCACGCTGGCCACCGCGAACAACTACCTCACGGCCTACGCGATGCAGGTGCAGGCGGCCCGCACCCTGGCCCGGGACGGGCGGGACGAGACGGCGGCGGACACCCTCGCCGAGGCCTCGGCCGTGCTGCACCAGCAGGTGCTTCCCCGGCTCGCCGAGGTGCGGCGGACTGGTCAGGAGCGTCTGGACGACGACGTGTCGGCCGCCGGCACCGCCCCGCTGATCGCGCTGGCGGCCTCGCTCGTCGCGATCGCCGCGATCGTCGCCGTGCACCTGTGGCTCACCCGCCGCACCCGGCGTCTGCTGAACCCCCGGCTGGCCGCCGGGGTGCTGGCGCTGGTCGTGGTGACGATCGCCGGCGTCGTGGTGGTGGACGCCGGTCGGCAGCAGGTGCTGCTGGCGCGGGACGACGCGCTGCGGGTGGCGGACGCCGTGGTGGAGGCCCGGTTCGCGGCCTTCGACGCGCGCTCGGCCGAGGCGCTGGGGGCGCTCGGCGGAACCACGGTGCGGGACGAGGAGACCTGGGCCGGGTCGATCGGCGACGCCCGGGGTCACCTGGAGGTCGCGGCGTCGGACGGGTCGCGGCAGGTGCGCGACGACGTGGCGAAGGTGTCGGACACGCTGGAGCACTACACCGGCGTGCACGACCGGCTGCTGACCGAGGCGGAGAAGGGCAACACCGCGCGGGTGCGGCAGATGGCCTCGAACCCGGCGCCCGGCGGGGCGGTCGGGGCGTTCGAGAACTTCGACGCCTACAGCGGCGCGCTGCTGGCCCGGCAGGTGCAGTCGGCGGACGACGCCTGGGCCGCGTCGGGTGAGAACCTGCGGCTCGTCGGGTGGCTCACCCTCGGGGCCGGTCTGCTGGCGGCCGTGCTGGGCTGGTCCGGGATCGCCGCGCGGCGTCGCGAGTACCGCTGAGTATGCGGCTAGCGTGCCGCTCCATGTTCGACTTCACCCCGGCGACCAGCGAGGCCGCGCGGCTGCTGGAGGGGGTCCGTGAGGACCACTTCACGGCCTTGACGCCCTGCGACAAATGGCGGGTGGCCGAGCTTCTCGATCACCTGGCCGGACTGTGTCTTGCCTTCACCGCGGCTGCGGGCAAGACGTCGCCGTCCACCGGGGCGAGCTCGCCCGGCGACTGGCGGGAGCAGCTCCAGCACCGTCTGGCCACCCTGGCCGAGGCCTGGACGCACCCGACGGCCTGGGAGGGGACGACCGAGGCCGGTGGCGTCACGATGCCCGGCCGCACCTGCGCGGTGGTCGCGCTGGACGAGGTGGTGGTGCACAGCTGGGACCTCGCCGTCGCGACCGGCCAGGAGGTGGTGGTGCATCCGCCGGTGGCCGCCACCCTGCACGGTTTCTGGAGCGCACGGGACGACACCGGGGCCGAGCTACCGCGCCGGGCGGAGATTTTCGGGCATCCGGTGGCGGTGCCGGTGACCGCGCCGGTGTTCGACCAGGTGCTCGGGCTGACCGGTCGCGATCCGCTGTGGCGGGCGGCGAGCCTCAGCCGGGGCTGAGGCCCGCCGCGGGCCGGCCCGATTCGGCCGGGCCGGCTCGATGTGGCCGGGCCGGCTCGATGTGGCCAATTCAGTCGATCTCGGCCAGTGGCCAGCCACCTGCCGCCAGGTGGCCGGACACCCGGGCGACGTCCTCGGGGGAGGCGGCGTCGAGGGTGGCCTCGCCGATCATCCGTTCCACGTCGGCGGTGGTGATCTCGGCGCCGAGCTCGGCCTGCATGGCCAGGTCGGCGGCGATCTGCCGGACCTCCGCCCCGGTGAGTTCGCGGCGCAGCAGGCCGAGCAGGACCACGTAGTCCTGCTGCGGCACGCCGCTCGGGTACCCGGCCCGCAACCAGGCCACTACGCGGCTGACGATGGGGATGTCTTCGGGCACCGGAATCACTTGTCCTGGATTGTCGGGTAGATGCTGTCGAAGCTGACCTCCTGGCCGAAACCGGAAGCCACGATCACGACGATTCCGAGAACTACCACCAGCAGGACGACAGCGAAACACAGCCCGGCCAGCACCCGGCCGAGCGGGTGCGGTGCCGGGGCCACGCCGGGAGCGTGCTCCTCGGCGTCCCCGCCCGTGCCGTAGGCCAGGGACCGCACGCCCACCGCGAACAGCGCCGGCAGCCCGGCCCCCAGCGCCAGACCGGTGACCAGGATCTTCCAGAGGTCTTCCCACACCAGGGAGAGCGTGTGCATCGCGTTGCCTCCTCAGGCGGCCGTGGGCTGGGAGGCGCCCGGGCGGGGCGCCTCCCACTCGTCGTTGACGTTGCCCGGGTGCACGGGCTCGCGGCGGGAGTGCAGCCAGATCGCGACCGCGGCGGCCACCAGCAGCGCCGTGATCACCACGGCGCCGAACAGGCCACCGCCGAGAAGGTCGGCGACGTACCAGGTCAGGGCACCCACCAGGGCGGAGGCCGGAAGGGTGATCACCCAGGCGGCGACCATCCGCACCGCCACCCGCCAGCGCACCGCCGCACCCGGCTTGCCCACGCCGGAGCCGAGGATCGAGCCGGTCGCGACGTGGGTGGTGGACAGCGCGAAGCCGAGGTGGCTGGAGACCAGGATGACGGCGCCGGACGCGCCCTCGGCGGCCATGCCCTGCGGCGAGGCGATCTCCACCAGGCCCTTGCCGAGCGTGCGGATGATCCGCCAGCCGCCCAGGTAGGTGCCGGACGCGATGGCCAGCGCGCAGCAGGCCTTCACCCAGAACGGGATGTTCCCGGTGTCGGTCCAGTGCCCGGAGGCGATCAGGGCCAGGGTGATCACCCCCATCGTCTTCTGCGCGTCGTTGGTGCCGTGGGCCAGCGAGACCAGCGATGCGGAACCGATCTGGCCCCAGCGGAAACCGGTCTCGGTGAAGCGTTCCGCCACCCCGCTGGTGACCCGGTACACCAGCCAGGTGCCGACCGCGGCGACCAGTCCGGCGATGACCGGGGACGCCAGTGCCGGCAGGATCACCTTGCCGATGACGCCGTCCACCTTGGAACCGTCGCCGTTCCAGTTGACGCCGCTGGTGCCCAGTCCGGCCATGGTGGCGCCGACCAGGCCGCCGAACAGGGCGTGCGAGGAGCTGGAGGGCAGGCCGACCAGCCAGGTGAGCAGGTTCCAGGTGATGCCGCCGATCAGCCCGGCCAGCACGATCAGCAGCAGATCGGCACCACCGCCGCTGAGCAGCTCGGGTTTCGGGGCTCCGGCGGAGTCCTGGATCTTCACCACGGCGTTGGTCACCGTGAGCGCGACCTCGACGGACAGGAAGGCGCCGACCAGGTTGAGGGCGCCGGACAGAGCGACGGCGGTCCTGGGGGACAGGGCGCCGGTCGCGATGGACGTGGCCATGGCATTGGCCGTGTCGTGGAAGCCGTTCGTGAAGTCGAACGCCAGAGCCACCACGACAACCAGGACGAGGATCACCGTTGCGGTCGTCACGCCGCCAGGTTCACCCCGGAGCCATGATCGGCTCCAGGGGTTCGATACAGGTGTCCGGCAGTGTTCGCCGCACGTTCACTCGATGCGCTGAGGCAACTACTTGTCGCGCAGAACCGGGTAGACGCTGGAGAAGTCGAGCGTCTTGCCGAAGCCGGAGGCCACGATCATCACCAGGCCGAGCGCCACGACCAGCAGCACGATCGCGAAGCACAGGTAGGCGACGGCCCGGCCGACCGGGTGCGGGGCCGGGGTGACGCCGGGAGCGTGCTCCTCGGCGTCCCCGCCCGTGCCGTAGGCCAGGGACCGCACGCCCACCGCGAACAGCGTGGGCAGGCCGGCGCCGAGCGCCAGGCCGGTGAGCAGGATCTTCCAGATCGCCTGCCACTCCAGGGCAAGGGTGTGCATCTTCGTGTGATTCCTCGGTTCAGGCGGCCGGGGCCGACGTCTGGGGGGTGGCGGCGTTGGTGTCGACGACGTCGGTCGCCACGTCACCGGAGGGCTCCCACTCGTCGGTGACGTTGCCGGCGTGCACCGGCTGGTTGCGGGAGTGCAGCCACATCGCCGTGGTGGCGAGGGCCAGGATCAGGGCGATCACCAGGGCGCCGAGCATGCCGCCGCCGAGCATGTGGGCGATGCCCCACATCAGGGCGCCGATCAGGCCGGCCGCGGGCAGGGTGATCAGCCAGGCGGCCACCATCCGGCCGGCCACCCGCCAGCGCACCCGGCCGTCCGGCTTGCCCACCCCGGAGCCGAGGATCGAGCCGGTCGCGACGTGGGTGGTGGACAGGGCCAGGCCCATGTGGCTGGAGATCAGGATGACCGCGCCGGAGCTGGCGTCCGAGGCCATGCCCTGCGGCGAGGCGATGTCGACCAGGCCCTTGCCGAGCGTGCGGATGATCCGCCAGCCGCCCAGGTAGCTGCCCAGCGCGATGGCGATCGCGCACACGGCCTTGACCCAGAACGGGATGTTCTCGGTGTCGGTCCAGTGCCCGGAGGCGATCAGGGCCAGGGTGATGATGCCCATCGTCTTCTGCGCGTCGTTGGTGCCGTGGGCCAGGGAGACCAGGGACGCCGAGCCGATCTGGCCCCAGCGGAACGTCTTCTCGCTGTAGCGCTGGGCCACGCCGCGGGTGACCCGGTAGACCAGCCAGGTGCCGACCGCGGCCACGATGCCGGCGATCATCGGCGACATGATCGCGGGCAGGATCACCTTGCCCACCACGCCGTCGATCTTGCTGCCGTCGCCGTTCCAGTTGACGCCGCTGGTGCCGAGCCCGGCCATGGTGGCGCCGACCAGGCCGCCGAACAGGGCGTGCGAGGAGCTGGAGGGCAGGCCGACCAGCCAGGTGAGCAGGTTCCAGGTGATGCCGCCGATCAGCCCGGCCAGCACGATGATCAGCAGGTCGCTGCCGCCGCCGGAGAGCAGCTCCGGTTTCGGCGATCCGTCCGACGTCTGGATCTTCACCACGGCGTTCGTCACTGTCAGCGCCACCTCGACGGAGAGGAAGGCCCCGATCAGATTGAGGATGCCGGAGAGGGCCACCGCCACCTTGGGCGTCAGCGCCCCGGTAGCGATCGACGCTGCCATCGCATTGGCCGTGTCGTGGAAGCCGTTCGTGAAGTCGAACGCCAGGGCCACCACGACAACCAGGACCAGAATCACCGTTGCGGTTGTCACGGCGTCAGCGTCTCTTCCGGCACCCGTCACTTACTAGAGAAGTCCGCAAACGGACCGGCAGTGTTTGCCCGTCGTTCACCAATGATCGCGAGAAAATGGAAAGTTCGGCCTTGCGCAAATCATTCACCAAGGCTGGACAGGGTTCTCACAGCACCAGAACTGGATGCTGCCCTGTCCGCTCGCCCGGCGCGGGACACTGCGCCGATCGTGGATCTCCTTACATCCTGTCGAATTTCGGGCACTGAACGTGGTGGCTGCCCCGTCATGCCGCTGAGTCGTCCTCACCGTCGATCATCGTGTTGGCCGCGGCCCGGAACAGCAGGGCCATGCTGGTGGCCCCCGGATCCTGGTGCCCTACGGTGCGTTCGCCCAGGTAACTGGCCCGGCCCTGGCGGGCGAGCATCGGCGTGGTGGCGTCGCGACCGGCCTCGGCGGCGTCCGCGCCGGCCCGGATCGCCTCGTCGAACGGCCGGCCGGAGGCCAGTGACGACTCCAGCGTCTCGACCGCCGGGATCAGTGCGTCCAGCATGGTCTTGTCGCCGGCCGAGGCCTTGCCCCGGGTCAGCACCCCCTCCAGCCCGGCCCGGAACGCCTCGGCCAGCGAGTCCGGCCCGAGCGCGTCGCAGTCCCCGGCCGAGGCAGCCATCCGCAGGAAGAACGTGCCGTACAACGGCCCGCTCGCCCCGCCCACGGTGCTGACCAGCGCCATGCCGGTCTGCTTGAGGATGGGCCCGATGCTGTCCGGCGTGGAGTCGTCGGCGAGCACCGACACCACGGCCTTCATACCCCGCGCCAGGTTGGAGCCGTGATCGGCGTCGCCGATCGCCGAGTCCAGCTCGGTGAGCAGGGCGGAGAACTCCTCCACGTCACCGGCGAACCGGATCAGCCAGTTTCTCAGGGTGGTGACATCGACGATCTCGCTCATCAGGCTCCCCAGCGCAGTCCCGGTGTGTTCACCGGTGCGTCCCACCGACGCACCGGATCATCGTCCCCCTTCACCGGCGCGACCAGGTACCCGGCCGGGGGCAGGTGCCGCCGCGGAGCATCGGGAAGGGGCCGCGCGCCTGCTCCGGGTTAGGATCGGCGGGCGAGTCCACAGCTCCTCGACGACTTCCTGGAAAAGGCGAACACGTCGTGATCCCATCTCCGCAGGACTCTTTCGCCGCCGACACGCGGGCCGGCGTGCGGGCCACCTACGCCGCCTTCATCGCCACCGGGTTCATCTTCGCCAGCTGGGCCGCGCGCATCCCGCAGTTCAAGGAGCACCTCGGGCTGGGCGCGGGAGAACTCGGCCTGGTGCTGCTGTCCATCGCGGTGGGCTCGCTCATCTCACTGCCACTGGCCGGGGCCATCGTCACCCGGTTCGGATCCCGGCGCACGGTGGGCACTCTCGCGGTCATGGACGGCGCGGCGGTGGCCGTGATCGCCCTGGGTTACCACGCGGGTGCTCCGGTGGTGGCACTCGGTCTGGTGCTGTTCGGCTTCGCCCAGGGCGGCTGGGACGTGGCGATGAACGTGCAGGGCGCGGTGGTGGAACGTCGCCTGGGCCGGGCCATCATGCCGCGCTTCCACGCCGGGTTCAGCCTGGGCACGGTGGCCGCGGCCCTGCTGGCGGCGCTGATGGTGGGGCTGGGCGTGCCGCCGCCCGTGCACCTGCTGCTGTGCGCGGCGCTGATCGCGGCCTACGTGCCTTTCGCCGTCCGTGATTTCGTGCCCGACACCGAACCGGAACCCGCGACGGAACCCGGCGCACCCCCGGTGCCCGCCGCACCGAAGGTGCCCGTGATCGTCGCCTGGACCGAGCCGCGCACCCTGCTGATCGGGCTGTTCGTACTGACTTTCGCGTTCGCCGAGGGCACCGGCAACGACTGGGCGAGCGTCGCCATGATCGACGGCCACGGCACCTCCGACGCGGTGGGCACGCTCGGGTTCGCGGTGTTCCTCGGCGCGATGACGCTCGGCCGCTGGTTCGGCCCGCACCTGCTGGACCGGTACGGCCGCTCCGGTCTGCTCCAGGTCATGGCCGTGACCGCGGTGCTCGGGGTGCTGCTGTTCGTGCTCGGCCCGAACCCGGTGCTGGCCTTCGCCGGCACCGTGCTCTGGGGCGTCGGCACGGCCCTGGGTTTCCCGGTGGGCATGAGCGCCGCCGCCGACGAGCCCGCCCGGGCGGCGGCCCGGGTGAGCGTCGTGGCGTCGGTGGGATATTTCGCCTTCCTCGGCGGGCCACCGCTCGTCGGACTGCTCGGCGACCGGTTCTCGGTGCTCACCTCGGTGCTCGCGGTGGGCGTGGCGATGGTGCTGGCGATCTTCGTGGCGCCGGTCACCCGGCAGCCGGGAACCGTTGAGCCGCAACAGGTCAGGGCGTCAGGATGATCTTCCCGCCGTTCGGCCGGTGCCTGGTCGTTCAGTGCTTGGCCATCTGGACGATCACCGCGACGTTCGCCACCAGGATGCCGAAGAAGGCGCAGCCGAAGCTGATCGCGAAGCCTGCCCCCGGGTCCCCGCCGGTCAGCCGCCCGCTCATGCCCAGCGCCAGGTTGGCGACGAACCCCAGCAGCCCGCCGACGGTGAGCAGCAGCCCTAGGCCGATGGCCACGCGCAGCGGGCCCCGGCACCCGCGCAGGGCGCCGAGCCAGGCCGGTTCCTGGTCGTGCAGCGTGCCCCCGACAGCCAGGCCGTGCCCGAAAGACTGCACGGCGTAGACACTCTGCGGCAGCAGACCGGCGCCGCCGCGACGTTCCACGTCTTCGACCACCATCCGGGCCAGAGCCCGCAGCTCGTGGTCGCGCAGCGCTCCGCGCACCTGCCGCTCGGCCTCGGTCACCGACTCCGGATGGCCCTCCCGCAGCCAGCGCAGGGCGGGCGCCCGGTGCACCAGGTTGTCGTACAGGTGGGCCAGCGAGCGGTCGACGGCGTCGGTCGCCCCCGCCCCGATCCGGTCCGCGAGGTCGTTGACCCGGCCCGCCGCGAAGGCGGCCAGGTAGCCCACGACGATCGTCTCCATGAGTCCCCCCGTTCGTTGCGCAGAGCGAGACTGACACGGGCCTCCCACACGTGCAGGAGGTTGCCGGGGGTCTGCCCCTTCGGGAAGTTTCGCGGCCTGACCTGCGGAGACGGATCAGGGCCGGCGGGTGCGTGAGCGCACGGCGTGGGCCGGTACCACCTCACCGGCGTCCACGGTCGTGCCCCGCAGCACCGTGGCCCGGGCGGCCACCCAGGCGCCCCGGCCGATCCGGATCGGGCCGTTGTCGAACTCGAACGCCGGGTCGTGGTGCCGGTGACTGCCGGTGCAGAGCATCGACTCCTGGCTCAGGCAGACGTCGTCCTCGATGGTGATCGGCTCCAGGTTGAGCAGCCACACCCCCTCGCCGATCCAGCAGTCGTCCCCGATGCTCAGCTGCCAGGGCCACAGCACCCGCACCCGGTGCCGGATCAGCACCCGCTCGCCCACCCTCGCGCCGAAGGCCCGCAGGATCGGCGGCCGGAACCGGGCCGGCAGCCACCATTTCGAGAACACCAGGTTCATCGTGGCGAACCAGGCGGCCTGCCAGAGCCTGGAGCGGCCCTTGTCGTACCCGGCGCCGGTGAACGCGGCCAGGTCGCGTTCCACCGCCGGCCGGTGCCTCTCGGGAGTCTGTGGGGCGAGCAGCGCGTCGAGCGCCGGCACCGCCCGGCGCCCGGGCGTGGGCACGGCCCTGATGGTGTCGGAGTGTTCTGGAACAGAACGAACCGCAAGAGGATCCGCCGCGTCAGGCTCCACGACGAGCTGGTCGAGGGACGGTCCGGCGGGCTGGGGGGTGAGCTCGCTCATGCTTCGAGGCACTCCTCGATCAGGGCGTCCAGACGGGCGGACGCGGCCTCGCGGCCCAGGTGCGCCTGCGCGTAGGCGCGCCCGAGAAGGCCCATCTCCTTGCAGGTTCCGGGCCGTGAACGCAGCGCCAGCACCTGGTCGGCCAGCGCCGCCGGCTCGCCCGGGGGCACCAGGTGCGCCGCGCCGTCGGTGCGCCGCAGCTCGGCCGCGGTGGCGCCGTCGGTGGCGACCGCCGCGATCACCGCCCGGCCCGCGGTCAGGTACGAGGTGAGCTTGCTGGGCAGTGACATGTCCCCGACACCCGGCCGCTCGTTCACCACGAGCAGGTCGGCGGCGGCCAGTGCCTGCGGGTACTTCACCCCGTCGAGCGGCTCGACGAACACCAGGTTGTCCAGCCCGCGGCCCTGGGCCTGGATCGCGGCGCGCTGGCTGCCGTCGCCGACGATGACGAACCGGACGCCGGCGTCGCGTTCCGCGCAGATTCGCGCGGCCTCCACCAGATTGCCGAGATCCTGCTTCAGCCCGATGTTTCCGGTGTGCACCACGGTGAAGGCGTCCTGCGGCCAGCCGAGCGCGTCGCGGGCGTCGGGGGCGGAGAGGCCGGAGGCGTGGATGTGCGTCCAGTTCGGCAGCACCCGGATGCGCTCGTCCGGCACCCCGTAGGCGCGCACCTGGTCGCGGAACGCCTCGCTGACCACGGCCACCCGGTCGGCCCGGCGCAGCGCGTAGCGTTCCACCGCACCGGTGGCCGCGCTCACCCGGCCGCCGCCGCCCGAGATGCCGCTCTGCGTCGCGGCCTTCGCCATCAGGTCCTGCACCACCACGATCAGCTTCGCGCCGGTGCGCTGCGCCACCTGGGCCCCGGCCACGGCGCCGCCCAGCGAGGGGGTCACGGCCACCACCACGTCGGGCCGCCGCTCGATCCGGGAGGTCATGCAGTTGAGCAGGAAGGTGAGCTCGTAACCGGCCCGGCGCAGGGCACTCTGGCGGGCCGGCACGTAGTGCCGCAGCCGCCGCACGGTCAGCCCGTCGCGCCGCCCCAGACCGGCGATGCCGTCGAACGCGTCGCCGGTCTGCCGGGCCACCTCACGGGTGCGCAGCCGGAACCGGTACTGCGGGTCGAGCCGCCAGTTCGGGTAGTGCGGCATGCCGGTGAGCACGGTGACGCCGTGCGCGCGGGTGGCCAGGTGATCGGCCATGCCGGTGGTGTAGGGCGCGATGCCGGTCGGCTCGGGGGCGTAGTTGATGCCTACTACCAGAACGTGTTTCCCGGCCAGCGAGCTGGTGTGGCGGGGCGCCGGGACCGCCGGGGCGCCGCCGCTGCGGGGCAGGATGACCGGCAGCGCTTCCGTCTGGGTCTGGTGGACAGAGGTGGATTCCATCGTCAGTAGGCCCCCGAGCCATGGGTCACGGCGCGCACGGTGCGCCACAGAATGGACAGATCGAGCGCCAGCGACCAGTTGTCGACGTAGCGCAGGTCGAGCCGCAGCGACTCCTCCCAGGTCAGGTCCGACCGGCCGGAGACCTGCCAGAGGCCGGTCATCCCCGGGCGCACCCGCAGCCGGCGGATCTCGGTGCGCGAGTAGCCGGCCACCTCGCTGGGCAGCGGGGGCCGCGGGCCGACCAGGGACATGTTGCCGCGCAACACGTTCAGCAGCTGCGGCAGCTCGTCGAGCGAGTACTTGCGCAGCACCCGCCCGATCCGCGTGATGCGCGGATCGTTGCGGATCTTGAACAGCACGCCGTTGCCCTCGTCGGCCTCGGCCAGGGTGGCCAGCCGCTGTTCGGCGTCCACCACCATCGAGCGGAACTTGTACACGGTGAACTCGCGGCCGTCGGTGCCCACCCGGGTCTGCCGGAACAGCGCCGGGCCCCGGCTGGTCAGCCGCACCGCCAGGGCCAGGCCGAGCATCAGCGGCCCGAGCACGGTCAGCAGCAGCAGCGTGGCGCCGTAGTCGAAGGCCACCTTCAGCGCGCGCCGGGTGCCCTTGAGCACCGGCCGTTCCAGATGCAGCAGCGACATCCCGGCCAGCGGGCGGATCGACAGCCGGGGCCCGGCCACCTCGACGATGCCGGGGGAGACCAGCAGCTCCACACCGCGCTCCTCCAGGGCCCAGGACAGCCGGCGCAGGGTGTGACCGGACAGGTCGGGCTGCGACACCACGGCGACCGCGTCGGCGTCGGTCAGCCGCACCGCCGCGAGCACGTCGGCCGGGGTGCCGACGACCGGCACCTCGTGCACGTGCGACGGGCTGACCTCACCGGCCGGCAGACAGACCCCGACCGGCACGATCGCGTGGTGCAGCGAGTTCTCGGTGTGCCGTAGCTGGTCGATCAGCGCCACCGCGGCGTCGCTGCGCCCCACCACGACGGTGCGGTGCAGGCCGCGGCCGAGGACCCGGGCGCGGTGCAGCCCGCGGCGCAGGGCCCAGCGGCAGGACATGCTGCCCAGCACCACGAACGGCACGCAGATCAGGGCGACGGTGCGGGGGAACACGCCGTTCAGGCAGTAGGCGACGGCGGCGACCGTGGTGAACAGGGTGATGCCGGCCCGGGCCAGGCGCTGGAACTCGTCCGGCCCGGCGCCGATGTAGCGGCGCTCGTAGGTGCGGTGGAGCCAGGCCAGGGTCCCCCAGGTGAGGGGCAGCAGCACGAGCAGGAGCAGGTACACGTCCGGGACGGTGCCGAAACGCACCCGCACGGCCAGCGCGGCGGCGAGCGTTCCGACGGTCAGGTCGCAGTAACGTGCGTACCGGCTGTAACGGGCCAGCAGCGCCCGGGGGCGTTCCAGGCGACGGCTGATCCGGAAACTGGTGCGCGCGGTCGGCACCAGTAACTCGTCGAACGGCAATTCCCCGTCCGGGGCGGCGCCGGTCCGCGGCAGGGCGTCCGGAATGGACGACCGGGGCGAGACGATCGGGTTTCGGTCGATCAGCTGATCGATGGACAGATCTGCTCCTGAAGCCTCGGAAACGGACATCGAATTCGGCCCCCCACGGCACGCGAATACGGTCCGACCCGGAACAGACCGCCATTGGCCGACGTCGGACCCGATGCTCAGGCTAGGGCGAATGATCTTGTCGGGTATCGGCTTTCCGTCATCCACGATGGACAGGACCCGTTCGGTCGGGCCGTGAGGCCCACCCGGGGGAGATTCCGGTTCACCGATCGGCCGATATTCACCGCGCCGTCATTCGAGGTCCGCCCGGAAAAAGACAAGGGGGTATCGCGGTCGGGCGGGACCGGAGAATTCCGGCGGGTGGCATCAGCATTCACGGCGGTCATCCGGAGGCACCTGAAGGGCGCGGATTCTTTCTGACCGTTCTCGCGGACGATCGAAAGGGCCTTCGGTGCGTGGCCGCCCGCGGCGGACTCCATTGCCCTCGCGGATGCGACCCGACGGACCGCCGTCGCCTTCCCTGGCCGGCTGATTGCACAGAGTTGCTCTGTAACTGTCTGCAACAGGAAACGTACACCATGTGAAGCGGCGCTGTAGTGCCCCTGCCATGAGGAGGTCATCGGGAGGTATTGACTGGTCGCATTGCGTGATTGATGGTGATTTGCACCGACTGGCCCGGCGAGGAAGTCGCCCTCGCGTACGGGGCTTGGGTGCCGGCGGCCCACTGGACACGCGGACGCACGAGGAGCGATGGGTGACTGTGAACGAGACCACGGGCGCCGGTGCGGGCCGGCACCTGGCCCAGCCGAGCACGGCGTCGGCCCCTCCCGACGACCTGGTGACCCGGCTGCTGTGCGCGGCCTGCTATCTGCACGACGACATCGCCGACTCGGCGGTGAGCGCCCTGCTCCGGCCCACCCGGCGGGCACTGAGCCCGAACTGGCAGGTCGACCACCTGGCCCTGGCCCGGCACGCGGCCCGGGCCAGGCAACTGCGCGACACCCGTGACAGCTGGCTGAACCGGGAGATCTGGTACGTCACCGGCACCGCGTTCATCGCCCTGCTGCTGACCGTCTCCGGCGTGCTCGGGCCGTTCAACTTCGTGCTGATCGTGCTGTTCCTGCTGTTCTGGGCCTACGTGGTGGCGGTCGGCATCGTGTACTTCCAGATGCGCGCGGCCCGGCGGTCGGCCATCGGCGTGGCCCTCGACCCGGCCGCCGACCCGCCGCCACCGCTGCGGCACGTCTCCACCGAGGAGGCGCTGCGCGACCTGAACCACTGCAACGTGGTGCTGTACCGCGCCGACTCGCAGCCCTTCGTCGGGTCAGGGGTCAAGCTGGACGGCTGGCAGATCACCATCGACATCAGCCGCCGCACCCGGGCCGGCGCCGGGCCGGTCACCGGCGCCGAGCTCCAGGCCGCCCTGCTGGAGATGCTGCCCGGCCGGATCAGCCCGCGGCCGACGGGCGGTCACCGGCTGTACGTGCGGGGCGGCGCGGGCTCGCTCGCCGTGGACCTGTACCGCTACGGCCCGGTGGAGCGAAACCGCACGGAACAGCTGAACTTCCGCCGTCCGGTGGCCTGGCTGCCCCGTGGCGTGCTGCGCCCGTACTTCGACCGGCGTGACGAGAATGCCCGGGTGTACACCTGTTTCCAGCAGTCCACCTGGGGCGGGCAGGTGGTGGTGACGCTGTTCGTCCACGCGCACGTGGCCAACCAGACGCTGTTCGTGGAGGGCCAGGTGTACGCGTTGCGGCCGCTGCACTCCGAGCTCTACGAGGTGCGCACGCTGCCCGTGGGCACCGCCCCCGAACTCCAGGCGCTCGGCCCGATCGCCCTCACCGAGGCCACCTCGCTGCTGCTGAACGCGCCCTCGGAGATCATGAAGAAGTCGCGCACGTCACGCCTGCGCACGTCGAACGCGGTGGAGGCGGACAACGAGATCGCGCAGCGTCGCGACGTCGACTTCGGCGCGGTCAGGAGCGTGCGCGAGCAGGTGTCGAACTTCGATCTGGGCGAGCACTTCGCGGCCGGTGACGAGGAGCTCTTCTACCAGGTGTTCACCCGGCGCTCGCTGGAGTGCGTGGAGGAGTTCCTCACCTCGCGGGGCGTGGACACGGCCGAATTCTCCGGCCAGAGCACCGAAATCATCAGCAAGGCCACGGCCAACGCGCGCAGCGTCTACGGCGAGTCGGCGGGGTAACGGTTTTCGCGGTGCCCCAATGGTGGACGACGAGGAGCCCGCGCGGCCCCTCGTCGTCCACCATTTTTTTGGAACCCCTCAGTGCATGGCCTCGACGTGCTGCACCGGGTGGCGTGGGAAGGTCTCCCTGGCCCGGGCCGCCAGCAGGAAAGCGAGTGCGGTCATCACCGCGCCGAGCAGCGGCAGCAGCGCGAGATATCCTTGACCGTAGAGCCTTTCACCGATCAGGGCGCCGCTGCCGATGCCGATCTGGAACGCCACCACCTGCACCGAGGCGGCGGCGTCCTGGCTGAGCGGCGCCCGGCGGATCACCGCGGCCTGCAACGCCATCGACATCGGTGACGAGGCCAGGCCCCAGACCAGCACGGCGAGAACGGTGATCACCGCACCGGGCACGCTGACCAGCACCGCCATCGCCGCCGCCATGGTGCCGAAGATGGCCAGCATCACCAGGTCGGGGCGGCGGTCGATGAACCGCCCGGCGATCAGGTTGCCGCACACCCCGGCGATGCCGAAACCGAGCAGCAGCACGGCCAGGGCCCGGCCGTCCAGGCCGCCGTCGCGGCGCACCAGCGGGGCGATGTAGGTGTAGGCGGCGAACTGGCCGATCACCGCGGTCAGGGTGATCACGCAGCCCGGCAGGGTGGCGCGGGAGCGGATCTGCCGCCCGGCGGCGAGCATCTGGCCCTTCAGCGTGACCGAGGCGTCGCGCGGCAGCACCGGCAGGTGCGGCACGACCACCAGGATGCAGACCAGGCTGATCGCGCCGACCGCGGCCACGCAGACCACCGCCGTGCGCCAGCTGGTGGCCTGGCCGACCACGGTGGCGATCGGCGCGCCCAGCACCATGGCCAGCGACGAGCCGGTGAACACCCAGGCGGTGGCCTTGCCGCTCATCGTGGGCGGGGCCAGCCGCTGGGCGATCGGGGCGACGATGGCCCAGAACACCCCGTGCGCCGCGGCGGAGAACACCCGGGCCAGCGAGAGCACGGTCAGGCTGGGCGCGAACGCGGCCAGCAACTGGGCCACCACGAACACGGCGAGCGTGCCGGCCAGCAGCTGGTGCCGGGGGAAGCGCATGGTCAGCGCGGTCATCGGGATGGTGGTGACCGCGGCCACCGCGGCGTACGAGGTGAGCAGCAGGCCCACCTGGGCCTCGGTGACGCCGAGGTCGGAGCTGATCTGCGGGAGCAGGCCGACGGGGAGCATCTCGGCGGTCACGTAGATGAACGAGCACGTCGCCAGGACGATCAGCGCGGCATAGTTGGGCCGGTCGGGCAGCCGGGTGCTGCGTGGGGAGTCGAGGGGGACGGCATGGGCCTGGCTCAGGTCGGGGCGTGACACATGCTGCATATTAAGCTCTGTCTTCGAGCAAATACAGGGAGTTGGGCCGGTCGTGATCGGGACGCGAGCGTCCGAGTTACTGCGTGTGGTGCACGAGAACCCGGACATCACCCGGGCGGACGCCGCCCGCCGGGTGGGGATCGGCACCGGGGCGGCCACCGAGCTGGTGGCCCGGCTGACCGCGGCCGAGCTGATCAGCGAGCGCCCGGCCGGCCCGGCCGGGCGCGGGCGGCCCACCACGGTGCTCCAGCCGCACCCGCGCGGGCCGCTGGTGCTCGGGGTGGCCTTCGCCCACGAGACCTGGCGGGCCGAGGTGGTTCAGCTGGGCGGTGAGGTGGTGGCCAGTGACGGCGACGAGCAGATGGCCGGCGCCTACGGCGAGGGCGAGCGCATCCTGCTGGAGGTCAAGGCCCGGCTGACCCGGCTGCGACGGCGTTTTCGTGGGCGGATCCGTGGCATGGGGGTGTCGGTGCCCGGCCTGGTGGCCATGGACCGGCTGGTCGAGGCGAGCACCCTGGGCTGGTCCGGGCTGGACATGGGCATCCTCTGGCCGAACGCCCCGGTGGTCGCGCTCGGCAACGACGCCACCTTCGCCGCCTCGGCCGAGTCCTGCCGGGGCGCGGCCGTGGGAGCCGCGGTGGCGCTGCACGTGCGGGTGGACGCCGGGCTGGGCGGTGCCCTGGTCGAGTCCGGCCGGGTGCTGACCGGGGCGGTCGGGCTGGGCGGCGAGTTCGGGCACATGCCGTTCGCGCCGGACGACGTGCACTGCCCGTGCGGTGCGCGGGGCTGCTGGGGGGCCAGCCTGGACGGTGGGGCGCTGGCCCGGCTGCTGGGCGAGCCGGCGCCGACCGAGCCGGTGGCCTATGCGCGGCGGGTGGTGGCCCGGGCGGCGCGGGCCGGCGCCGGCTCACCCGAGCACGACGCGGTCACCGCGGTGGCCGCCCGGCTGGGCCGGGGGATCGCCGGTCTGGTCAACGCCGTGGACCCGGACCTGGTCACGGTGGGCGGGCTGGGCGTGGACTACCTGGCCGCCGCCTCGCGGGCCCTGGACGACGCCTACCTGGCCGGGCTGATGGCCTTCCGGCGCAAGGACCCGCCGCCGGTGCTGGCCGCGGAGCTGCTGGAGGGCGGGCCGGTGGCGGGTGCGGCCGAGGAGGCCTGGGCCCGGCTGTGGCCCCTGCTGCCGACCTGAGCCGGTTCGCTGCCGATCTGGGCCGATTCGCTGCCGCCCTGGGTCGGTTCGCTCAGGTCTCGGGCAGGTACAGGCAGAACGGGTGGCCGGACGGGTCCAGGAGCACCCGCACGTCGTCCTGCGGCTGGAAATCGGCCAGGGCGGCGCCGCACTCCTGGGCCCAGGCCACGGCCGGGGCCATCTCGGTGACCAGGATGTCGAGATGCAGCTGCATCGGGGTCTGGTCGTCTCCGGCCGGCCAGACCGGCGGCCGGTAACGCTCGTCCAGCTGGAACGACAGGCCGGCGCCGCCGGGTGCCCGGAGCTTTCGCCAGTCCGGCAGCTCGTCCTGGTCCAGCTCCCAGCCGAGCAGGCGCCGGTAGAACTCGGAGAGCATCTCCACGTCGTCGGTGTCGAGCACGATCCCGGTCAGCGTCAGCGATGGTCGGTCCATGGCCTCCAGCTTCGCAGAGGCTCCCGGAATCCGCGTGATGAGTGGCGCGGGGCCGACGTAGGCTGCGCCCATGCCGGACACCGTCACCTACGCAGACGTCGAGGCCGCCGCCCACCGGATCGCCGGGGTGGTGCACCGCACGCCGGTGGTGACCAGCCGCCGCATCGACGCCCAGGCCGGGGCGCAGATCTTCCTCAAGTGCGAGAACCTGCAATGAGCCGGGTCTTTCAAGATCCGTGGGGCGTACAACGCGCTGGCCCGGCTGAGCGAGGAACAGCGCCGGGCCGGGGTGGTCGCGTTCTCGTCGGGCAACCACGCGCAGGCCGTGGCGCTGGCCGCGAGCCTGCTCGGCGCACCCGCCACCATCGTCATGCCGCACGACACCGTCGCCTCGAAACTGGCCGCCACCCAGGAGTACGGCGCCGAGGTGATCGAGTACGACCGCTACACGCAGGACCGCGCGGCGATCGCCGCGCGGCTCGCCGAGGAACGCGGCCTCACCCTCGTGCCCCCGTTCGACCACCCGCACGTGATCGCCGGCCAGGGCACCGCGGCCCGCGAGATGCTGGAGGAGGTGCCCGGCCTGGACGCCGTGATCACCCCGCTCGGCGGTGGTGGGCTGCTCTCCGGAACCGTGCTCAGTGTGCGGCAACTCGCACCCCGGGCACAGATCATCGGGGTCGAGCCGGAGGCCGGTGACGACGGCGCGCAGTCGTTCCGCAAGGGCGAGATCGTCACCATCCCGACGCCCCGCACGATCGCCGACGGGGCACAGACCACGGCCCTGGGCGTGCACCCGTTCGCCGTCATCCGCCGCGAGGTCACCGGCGTGACCACCGCGAGCGACGCCGAACTGGTCTCTGCCATGCGGCTTCTCGCCGGAACGGCGAAACTGGTGGTGGAGCCGACCGGGGCCCTCGCGCTGGCCGGTGCGCTCCGGCTGGCGCGCGGCGAGCTGGCCGGCCGGCGCGTCGGTGTGGTGCTCAGCGGCGGCAACGTCGACCTGGACCGCTTCGCCGCGCTGATCAGCGGCTGAGGTAGTCACCGGCCTCGGCCGGGGGCAGCGGGACGCTGTAGTACGAGCCCTGGGCGTGGTCCGCGCCGAGCGAGGTGACCAGGGCCTCGTCCTGGGCGGTCTCCACGCCCTCCACGGTGACCTGCATGCCCAGGCGGTGCGCCAGGGCGATGGTGGAGGCCAGCACGTCGCGCCGGGCCGACCCCTGCACCGGCTGCTGGCTGTGCCGGCCCGGGCCGAACAGCCGGCTGGTCAGCCGGGCCGGTGCGGCCTGGGCCGGGCTCGGCACCGGGCGCTGGGCGGAGAGGAAGTCCCCGGCCAGCTTCAGCGTGCGCACCCCCATCCCGGGCAGTTCTGCCAGCCGGGCCAGATGGGCCTTGCCGGTGCCGAAGTCGTCGAGGGCCAGGCCCACGCCGACATGGGCCAGGTCGCGGATCACGGCCTGCGCGGCCGGGTCGCCCAGGGCCGCGTTCTCGGTGATCTCCAGCTGGAGCAGGTGAGCAGGCAGGCCGGTGCGGTCGAGGACGGTGACCACGTCACGCACCGTGGACTGCTCGGTGAGCTGCCGGGGATCCAGGTTGACCGAGATCACCGGGCCCCGGGCCAGGTCGTCGTGCCAGGCCAGGCTCTGCCCGCAGGCCCGCTCCAGCACGCTGCGCCCGAGCTCCTGGATCAGCCCGGCGCGCTGGGCGAGCGGGATGAACGCGTCCGGCTCCAGCAGGCCCAGACGCTCGTGCTCCCAGCGGGCCAGGGCCTCGACCATCTCGACCCGGCCGGAGCGCAGGCCGACGATGGGCTGGTAGTGGGCCAGCAGCCGGCCCGAGTCGATCGCGGCCGGCAGCTCGGCGGCCAGGGTGAGCCCGGCGACCTGCCTGGCCGCGCGCTCCACCTCGAACAGCGCGATCGACCCGGTGCCGCGGTCGCGGGCCCAGGAGCCGGCCAGGCCGACGTCGCGCAGCATGGTCTCCGGGTCGGCGTTGCCGGTGGGCCGGGAGACCACGCCGACCGAGGGCGAGAGCACCACCGAGCGGTCTCCCAGGCTGATCGGGGCGCGCACCGCCTCCTGCGCCGCCGCCACCCGCTGGGTCACGTTCTCCTGCCGCTCCTGGCCGGGCGTCTTCACCCCGATCGCGGCCACGATGAACTCCTCGCGGCCGACCTTGGCGATCAGCTCGTCGCTGCCGCCGAACCGGGCCGCCAGCCGCTCGGTGACGGTGCGCAGCAGCTGGTCGCCCACGGCCGGTCCGAAACCCCGGTCCAGGGGCTCGAATCCGCCCAGGGTGAGCAGGCAGACGCCGAGGACGCCCGGGGGCGAGGAGGCCAGCAGCTCGTTGAGGGCCACCACGAAGCCCCGGCGGTTGGGCAGGCCGGTGACCGGGTCGCGCAGTTCGGCCTGCCGCTGCTCGGCCCGGGCCCGCTCCAGCGCCAGCAGGGCGGAGCTGCGGATGGCGTCCTGCTCCTCCAGCGTCTTGTCGCGCACCGCGCGCACGAAGCCCTGGCTGATCGTGGAGACCAGCTCGGCGGCGCGTTCCGGTTGTGTGGCCGCGAACCGGCGCACCACCAGGGCCGTGGTGCACCCGAGCGCGGCCGGGGAGGCGTAGCCCATCTGCACCAGGGCGTGGCCCAGCTCGGTGCCCGGGGTGGCGGCCGGGGCGTCGTCCGCCAGCGCCTCGACCAGGCGGATGGTCCAGCGGCGCAGCTCGGCGACGATCGCGGTGCGGTCGGCCGCGACGTAGCCGGTGCGGGCCAGCAGCCCGGCCCACTCCCAGGCGATCACGGTGGTGTCGACGGCGGCGTCGTCGATGACGTCGGTGGTGTTACCCGTGCTGTTGCCGTTGGTCATGGCTGCGACCCCGTTCGCTCCGGAGACGGCGTGGACCCCGTTGGTCACGTTCTTCGCCATCGGTCCTACCGGAGCCACGGGGGCGGCCGGAATCGGCGTCAGGGGGCCGGGATTCGGTCGGGCACCGTTCGACCCGGCGCGGATGCGCACCAGGTGCCTCGGTGGGTCGTGCGGGAACGCTTCGGCCCTGTCGGGCGTGGTGTCCACCGGATTCCTCCACAGCTCGGTGCACGCGGCCCGTTGGTTCGAACCGCATGGGCAGACGGGACCGCCCGGCGACGGGCTCGACCGTTCCACGAGCCTAGTGGGTTGTTTTGCACATAAATAGCTGAAGTGAGCATCGTGTCGAGGAATGGCGCTGACCAGCCCGGACGGCGTGTCGCGGTGCCGGAAGTGGTTCATGATCAACGATCTCGGTGCAGCGTCGGTGCGATAACTCGGTCCGGACACGCGGCAAGCTTTAACTCAGAGTTGAGGTCCACTACAGTGAGCGACGCCATTCGGAACCTCGGACGGCCCCGGGTCGTGCCCGCACGGATCGCGCTACCGGCTCACCGGGATCTCAGGCCAGGAGGCTCGCGGAAGATGTGAGAGGGGTTTCGCCGTGCCGGTGGACCTTTCGGCGGTCGACCTCTCGGGGGTGGCCGTCGGCGCCGTCGGAGTTCTCCTCGTCGTGCTCGGCTGCGCGGTGGCGCTTCTCGCGCTTCGCTACCGCAGGGAGAACGGTCAGCTGAGGGCGCGGAACACCGCGCTGTCGATGGAAAATGACCGCTGGCACGAGGATTTCGCCGCGGCCGCCGGCGAGCTGGCCGCCCTGCGCGACAACCTGCACGAGAACTGTGCCTATCGTGGGGCACCCAGGGCGGAGGCGTCATGAGCGAATTGTCCGTCCGGGCCGAGGACGCCCGCCGCTTCGCGGGCGAGATGCTCTCCACCGCAGCGGATTCCGCCGAGCGCACTCGCGCCGAGCTGGAACGTCATCCGGGCCTGACCGTCGCCGCCCTCGGTGCGGCCGTGGGTCTGCTGGTGCTCCTGGTGCTGGTGATCCGCGCCGCGCACCGCAGCTCCCGGCGTCATCAGGCCGCGCAGCTGCGTGACGACCTGGTCGACGCCGTCCGGTTGGGCGAGATCGACATCAACGACCTGCGTGTGTTCGCGATGATCGACTTCTGCGACCGGGTGGCCCGGGTCGGCCGGCGTCCGCACTCGGGCCGTCACGCCAGCTCCCGCCCGGTGCTCGACAGCGCGCTGGCCGGCAGCCTGCTCAGCGCGGTCGGCCCGGGCAGCCTGCTGCCGCCCGGTGGGCCGTTCTGGCCCTACGCCTCGCCCGAGCCGGGCGAGGTGGAGGTCAGTGACGTGTGGGTGCGGGCCGTCAGCCTCCAGCGTCAGGTCATGGGACGACGCGGCCGTTCCGGCGAGACCGTCGAGCCGGTCCCGACTCCCGGTTCCGCCCCGCGCCGTCGCCGGCTGGTGTCGGTCCCGACCGGTGAGCTCCCGGTCGTCGGGGCGGAAAAGACCTCCACCGCCAAGGAATTGGGGACGACGAACGAAGCCCAGCCGGTGCCGGACATCGACCTGCGTGAGGTCCCGGCGCCGGGCGACCACCTTGAGGACGACGCAAGCCCCGCCCCCCACCTCCCCACCGCCGATGCCGCGGGTCGCGACTCCCTCACCGTCGGCGCCGCAGCGGCCGTGACCCTGGACGGTGCGCCCACGACTGACGCCGGGCGGACCGTCTCGGGCGCGGCCGACCTGGTTATGGCTGACCTGGATATGGCTGGCCTGGATATGGCTGGCCTGGATATGGCTGGCCTGGATATGGCTGGCCTGGATATGGCTGGCCTGGTTGCGGCCGCCCTGGATGGTGTGGCCTCGGGCGGAGCTGCCTCGGGCGGAGCTGCCTCGGGCGAGGTCCGCTTGGGTGCTGCCGGATTGAATGCGGCTACCCCTGACCTGGCTGCCCTGAAAGAGACCGGTCCGAGCGTGAGCGGCCTGGACGGAGTCGGCACGGACAGGACGGTCGCCGGTGCGCTGAGCATGGCCGACGCTGACCCGGTTGTCGTGAATGCGCCGGGCGCGAACGAGTCCGGCGCGAGCGCGGACGGTGCCGGGGAACAGGTCGTGGACGCGACCGGTCCCGCCGACCGCGATGCGGTTGATGCCGGGGAAGCTCCGGACGGACGGGTGGATGTCCCCGCCGCGAGCGCCCCTGCCGCAGCGGTTGCCGAGCGAGCCTTCGACCCGTTGACCGACCCGTTGAGCGATCCCTTCCTGGCGGCGGACGAGGCACCGTCGGAGATCCTGGAGCCGGTGTTCTTCGCCGCCGCCCAGGCCAAGTGGGCCGCGGAATGGACGGCGCGCCGGACCGTCACCGAGCAGTGGGGCACGGGCGCAGAGGCGCCCGGGAGCGGGGAACTCGTCGCCGAACTGGGATCTGCCGAACTGGGAGCTGCCGAGTCGGGAGCCGCCGAGCCCCTTGGCGCCATGACCAGCGGCACCGGTCAGGAACGCACCGGTCAGGAACGCATCGGGCAGGAGCGCATCGGGCAGGAACGCATCGGGCAGGAACGCATCGGGCAGGAACGCATCGGGCAGGAGCGCATCGGGCAGGAACGCATCGGGCAGGAACGCATCGGGCAGGAACGCATCGGGCAGGAACGCATCGCCCTGGAGCGTGCTGAGCTGGAGCGCGTCGAGCTGGAGTGTGCTGGGCCGGAGCGTGTCCAGCTGGAGCGTGCTGAGCTCGAGCCCGCCGACCCGGAGAGTGCCGAGCTGGAGCGCGGAGAGCTGGAGCGTGCCGAGCTGGAGCGTGCCGAGCTGGGGCGCGCTGAGCTGGAGCGCACCGAGCTTCGTGAGCGGTCCGGCGGCGGAGCGCTCCGGGTGACCGTGGGGACCGGGGTCTGGGTGCCTCCCACCGTCGGTGCCCGTGGTGTGGGCGAGGAGCGGGCCATCGATCTGCGTCCTCTGGAGGCTCCGCGGCGCATCGACCTGACCCAGCTCGAACGGGAACAGACCAACTCCGGTGATGACGACGCCGCCCCGGCCGCGGCACGGGCGGGGGAGATGGCGTCCGCCGTGACCGGGACCGGGACGCCTGAGGCCGCGACCATGAGAGCAGCGGCGGCGCGGGGCGGCGAGGCTCTGCCTGCCGCGACGACCGTGCCCGCAACAGAGGCGTCCATGGCGACGGCGCCCGCAACGTCAGGGTCCGCAATGCCGGCGTCCGTGACGACGGGGTCCGCGGCGTCAGCATCCACGACGACGGCGCCCGCAACGACGGCGCCCGCAACGACGGCGCCCGCAACGCCGACCCCATTGCCCCCGACCCCGGCGCCCCCAGCGCCGGCGGTGCCTGCCGCGACGGTGGGCGCTACGTCTCGGGGTGGGCGTGTGGCTTCGGAGGGTAGGGCGTCGTCCCCGTCGACGGGTGGTGCCGCCGGGCCGTACGGCCGGGCGCGGGAAGACCGTGCTGACGGCGGCCTCGGTCGGGATGCTCTCACCCCGACCGAGGGGGGCGGCGCTCGGGTGCCGGTCTCGGCGGGGGAGCGGCCGCCGGCGCCGGAGACGAATCCGATTCCGCTGCCGTCCCGGTCCCGGCAGCCAGGCCGGCCGGCCTGGCCCGCGGGGCGGGGAACGGCCGCGGAATCGGTGAACGGAGTTGAGGGGGATGAGGTTTCGTCGTCCTCAGGCAGTCTGGAGCTGCGGCCGCGCTGGATGGCGTCGCGGGAGCGGGACGCGCTGGTCGGGGGCGTCGTGGAGCCGGCCGGCAGCATCCTCGACCCGAAGGACGACGACGGCCGGGGCGGGTTCTGGGGACGCCGGCCCGCCCGCCGCCCCCGCACGTCGCTCACCGCGGTGACCGGGCACGGCAAACCGCCGGGCGCTCTGGTGCCGTTCACCGGGCAGCTCCCGGTGCAGGGCGGCACCGGGGAGGACGTGCGTGACGTGCGTGAGCCGGAGGACGAGCCGGTGCGGCGCTGACGTCGTCCCCGGTTGTGAAGGTCTTGCATACCGGTGCGTGACAGAACCATTGGTGCACCCCTGCACTACCCGGAAATTACATCGCGGGATGTCCTGAATTGATCCGGCATCTGCCTTGGTTGCCAGGGGCACCGACCTGCTGTCCGAAGACCGGCCAGTGCCCGATGAGGCGGTATCCACCCGCACAGGGGTCGGGTGGATACCGGCCGTCGCCGGACGGCATCATGTGGCTCCCCGCACGTCCATAATGCTTGCTGGACCGAGCCTTTGCCGTGCCTGCGCAGTGTCTCTGCGACGGCGGTGCAGTACCCGGGACTTTGCTGGGATCGCCGAGATCACATACGGATACCACTTTCTTTCCGTCGTCAATGGGTCGTTCGTGCCGTACCTTGCGGGGACCGGTGACAGATCCGGGCGAATGAGCGAAAGTGGAAGTCATGTGTGCGGTGCGCGGACTTCCCGGGAAGGACTGCGCGGATGGGGCAGATGAGCATGACCCAGCAGGTGCCTAGTGGCGCGATGAGCCAGCCGCCGTTCGTTGAGGTGCCGTCGGCCGCCGTGCTCTTCTCCGTGGAGGAGGGACGGGTGCGTCGCGCCGTTCCGCCCGGCCAGGAGGTCACGGTGGGCCGTAGCCGCGCCTGCGACCTGCGCGTCGCCTTCGAGCCCGAGGACGACCACGTCTCCCGCCACAGCGCCACGCTGCGGGTGCTGGCCGACTGCGTGCTGATCCGCAACGTCTCCTCGTCCAAACTGATCTCGCTGCGCCCGCTCACCGGCGCCGCCCGCACGGTCGAGCCCGGCGCGGCCACCACCTCGCTGCCCTGGCGCCAGTTCGACGTCGTCATCACCGGCCGCTTCGGCCGGGACTACGTCGTGCACGTGGACGCCCGCGGCCTGCCGCCGTCGAGCACCGCGCTGGAGGAGGAGTCGGACTCCTCGCCCACCGTGGTCGTGCCCCCGATCATGCTCACCCCGGCCCAGCGTCGCCTGCTCACCGCGCTCTGTGAGCCGCTGCTCACCCGTTCCGGCACCCAGGCCAGCGCCGCCACCTACCGTCAGGTGGCCGAGCGCGTCGGGCGCCGTCCCGGATACGTGCGCAACGTGTTCAAGCAGGTGCGCGAGAAGCTGGACAGCCACGGCGTGCCCGGCCTGGTCTCCCGCGAGCGGCCGGACGCCGCCGAGGACTTCCGGCTGCCGCTGGCGATGTGGGCCATCCGCAGCGGCACCATCACCCACGCCGACCTGGCCCAGGCCCAGACCTGGTTCGCGGCGGCCGCGGCCAACCCGCAGCCCGATCATCCGGACGACGACGAAGAGCTCTAATACGCTCCCTGCCCCTTGACCACCGCGCGCACGGTGCGCCAGAGGATGCTCAGGTCGAGCGTCATCGACCAGTTGTCCACGTAGCGCAGGTCGAGCAGGAGCGACTGCTCCCAGCTCAGGTCGGAGCGGCCGGACACCTGCCAGAGCCCGGTCATGCCCGGCCGCACCCGCAGCCGGCGCACCGCGTCGCTGGAGTAGCCCGCCACCTCGCTGGGCAGCGGCGGGCGCGGGCCGACCAGCGACATGTCGCCCTTGGCCACGTTGATCAGCTGGGGCAGCTCGTCGAGGGAGTAGCGGCGCAGCACCGAGCCGAGCGGGGTGACCCGAGGGTCGGCGCGCATCTTGAACAGCACCCCGTTGCCGTCGTCGGCGGCGCTCAGGTCGGTGAGGCGGCGCTCGGCGTCGGTGACCATCGAGCGGAACTTGTAGATCGAGAACTCCCGCCCGCCCACGCCGACCCGGGTCTGCCGGAAGAACGCCGGGCCCGGGCTGGTCAGCCGCACCGCCAGGGCCAGGCCGATCAGCAGGGGCGACAGGGCCAGCAGGATCGCGGTGCCGAGCAGCCGGTCGAACGCGGCCTTGAGCAGCAGGTCCCCGCCGTCGGCGGTGGGCTGCTCGAGGTGCAGCAGCGACAGGCCGGCCAGCGGCCGGATCGACAGCCGGGGCCCGGCCACCTCGACGATGCCGGGGGAGACGACCAGCTCCACGTCCCGGTCCTCCAGCTCCCAGGCCAGCTCGCGCAGCGGATGCCCCCACAGGTCGGGGTGCGAGACCACGGCCACCACGTGCGCGCCGGTGGCGTCGACCGCGGCCAGCACGTCGTCGGGGCCGCCCATCACCGGCACGCCGTCCACGTCGCTGGGGGTGACCGGGCTGGTGGCCAGGCAGACGCCCACCGGCACCATGCCCCGGTAGGTGGTGTTGCGCAGCAGGTGCACCAGCTCGACGGCGCCCTCGGCGTCGCCCAGCACGATGGTGCGCTCCAGGCCGATCCCGGCGGCCCGGGCGTGGTGCAGCCGGATGCGCAGGACCTTGCGCACGGCCAGCGCGCCGCACACGGTGACCGGCACAGCGAAGATCACCACCGAGCGGGACACGTTGCTGCGGGACAGGTACGAGGTGACGGCGATGGTCGCGAACAGCACCACGCCGGAGCGCAGCACCCGCTGGAACTCCTCGGTGCCGGCCCCGAGGAAGCGCCGTTCGTAGACCCGGTCCAGGCCGGCGATGCCGATCCAGATCAGCGGCAGCACGATCGGCACCCAGGACCAGCGGCCCGGAGCCTCGCCGTCGAACCGCAGCAGGATGGCCAGCAGAGCTGCGGCGCCGGCGCACAGCGCGTCGGCCACCAGCACGTCGCGGCGGTATCGGTTGAGGGCCACCCGGGCGTCGATGTCGGCGTGCCGGGGGAGACCCCGCGCGCCGGCGTCCGACGGTCCGGAGAGCCCGGAGACTGCACCCGCACTGCCCGCAAGGCCGGGTGCGCCGCCAGGGCCGGGATCGGCGCCTTCTCCGGGAATGCTGTGATCGCCGGGATACGCGTGGTGATCGGTGCCGGTGGGGTTGCTCTTACCCCGAGGTTGTACACGCCGGGACGTCAAGACAAACCCCCAGAGCGGTCTAGTCGGGTCAATGCCGTGGCTCTCAGCGGCGGTCCGGGCGATCACACCCTAGGGCAATTCATCACTGCCCGAGGTTGCTTATTCACACTTGGTGACGTGAATGTTCCCGCTGGTCAGAGCTATGCGCTGAATGCCGGAATTGGGGTGAATCTGACGGCCGCTTTGCGTCGTCCCCGATTGTCTTGAGCCGCCCCGGGACAAAGTGACGAGGGAAAGATCGTGTGACTCGCCCCGTCCTGTCGCTCTTGGGCCAATACTCGGTGCATCATCTAGAGCGGATACACCTGGACGGGTGAAACTCTGTCCTCGGGGTAACCCGTAACCAAGGGTCAGTGAGCGACGCAGGGAGCCCGAATGCCGCCCTCGGAGACTTCGCGACACCGCGGAGGCAGGACCACGGCCGAGGCCACGCCCCGGCTGATCTCCAGCGCCCCGCCTGAGGTCAGGGTGCGCCAGGCGCTCCAGCCACCGTGGTCGGCGCAGCGCAGACCGGCCGGCCCCGAGCGGCCCTTCGTGGTCGCGGGCGACGGCATCACCCGGCAGCTCTGCTCGGCCATCCACCTGAACGCCTCGTTCGGCGGCGAGGTGCTCAACGACTTCGTCTACCCGGACTGGAAGGCGATGGCGCCGAACTGGCACATCGACGCCGTGGCGCTGGCCCGGCACGCCGCCCAGGCCAAGCAGCGCCGCGAGACCCGCGACGTGTGGCTGCTCGTGGTCACCGCCGTGGTGGCGATCGTCCTGGAGATCGCCCTGGTCTCCATCTTCACCGGCGACCTCGGCCCGGGCGGCCTGCTGCTGCTCGGCCTGTCCGCCCTGGTCGGCTCCTACCTGGCCGGGTTCCTGATCATCTGGCGGCACTACCGGGCGGTGCACGACTCGGCGCTCGCCTCGATCGGCATCCGCGGCCTCGACGCCGTCGAGCCACCCCCACTACCTGAAGACGTCGAACAGGCCATCCGCGACTCCGGCCGGGCCAACGTCGTGGTGTTCGCCGGCAAGACGCCGTTCAACGGCTCAGGGGAGCAGATCGACCACTGGAGCTTCACCGTCGACACCCGGGTCGGCACGCTCGACGCGGGCCTGGGCAAGCGTGGCGAGCCGAAGCCGTTCGAGGCCATCGACCTGCACCGCTACCTGCTCGAGCAGATCCCGCTGACGATGGAGAACAAGCCGCGCACCGGTCACCGGCTGTACGTGATCGGCGGCCACGCCCGCACCGTCGGCGGCCTGTTCCGCTCCGGCCCGGTGCCCGACGACCGGGACTACGAGCTGCGGTTCCGCCGGCCGATCTCGGTGGTGCGGCCCGAGGTGATCGAGAAGTCGCTGCGCACCCAGCACCGGTCCGCCCGGCCCTACACCTATTTCGAGGTCACCGGCTGGGACGGCCAGGTCGTCGTCACCCTGTTCGTGCGGGTGGAGAAGCGCGGCCCGATGCTCGAGGTGGAGATGTCGGTGTGCGCGCTGCGGCCGCTCAAGGGCGACTACGGCGACGTGGTGAAGATCCCGGTCGGTCCCGGCGCCTACCGGCTGCCGTTGCTGCGCACCGTGTTCCCGATGGTCTGGCCGCTGCTGTGGGGCAGCCCGTCGCGGGCGATCCGCAAGATCCGCATGGACCGGCAGGAGACCGCCGACCGCCTCGACCTGGACCAGGAACTGGAAGAGCGCAACGACCTGAGCTGGGCCGCCTCGCCGAGCCTGCGCGACCGCACGGCCGCCGCACAGAACGGCAACCACTTCGGCGCGGCCGACGAGCGCATCTACCACAACGCGTTCAAGCGCCGCGGAATCGACGTGCTGCGCGAGTTCCTGGTGGAGCACGACGTGGACGTGAAGGAGTTCGACCTGGCGGCGTCGTTCATGGTGCCCGGGGTCAGCACGCCCAGCTCATAAAATCGCATAGCCCGCGTACAGGTAACGGTCGGCCGCCGTGCAGGGGCCGGGTGAACAGTTCTCACCATGACGACGACCTCGCCCGGCCTGCAAGCCACTCCGGGAGCCGAGCCGCCCGGCACGGCGCCGGAAAGCCACTCGAACTTCTCCGGACGGCAGCGTGGCCGTCGTCGGTTCTGGGTCTCGGCCGAGGGCGACCCGGCCTGGGCCCGCCCCGCCCTGCTGGTGCTGCTGATCGGCACCGCCTGCCTCTACCTGATCAACCTGAGCAACTCCGGCTACGCCAACGAGTACTACGCCGCGGCGGCCCAGGCCGGGTCGGAGAGCTGGAAGGCCCTGTTCTTCGGCTCGCTCGACGCCAGCAACTACATCACCGTCGACAAGCCCCCGGCCTCGCTCTGGCTGATGGGCCTGTCCGGCCAGATTTTCGGCTTCAGCAGCTTCAGCATGCTGCTGCCGCAGGCGATCGAGGGCATCCTGTCGGTCGCCTTCCTCTACGCGGCCGTGAAGCGCTGGTCGGGCCCGGCCGCCGGCCTGCTCGCCGGGGCGATCCTGGCGCTGACCCCGGCCGCCGTGCTGATCTTCCGCTTCAACAACCCCGACGCCCTGCTGGTACTGCTGCTCACCATCGCCACCTACTGCATGGTGCGGGCGATGGAGAAGGGCGCGACCAAGTGGGTGCTGCTGTGCGGCACCGCGATCGGCTTCGCCTTCCTGGCCAAGATGCTCCAGGGTTTCGTGATCGTGCCCGCCCTCGGCCTGGCCTACCTGGTCTGCGCGCCGGTCTCGTTCAAGCGCCGGTTCCTCCAGCTGCTCGGCGGCTTCGCGATGATGATCGTCTCGTGCGGCTGGTACATCGCGATCGTCTACGCCTGGCCGGCGGACTCCCGCCCGTACATCGGCGGCTCCGAGGGCAACTCGATCCTCAACCTGGTGTTCGGCTACAACGGCCTCGGCCGGGTGTTCGGCGGTGACGGCAATGCCGGGGGTGGCGGTGGCGGCGGCATGAGCGGCGGCCAGGCCGGCTCGTCGTTCGGCGGCCCGACCGGCCTGAACCGGCTGTTCAGCTCCGACATGGGTGACCACATCTCCTGGCTGCTGCCCGCCGCGCTGATCGCGCTGGTGGCCGGCCTGATCCTGACGGCGCGCCGTCCCCGCACCGACCGCACCCGGGCCGCGCTGATCATGTGGGGTGGCTGGCTGCTCATCACCGGCCTGCTGTTCAGCTTCATGGAAGGCACGATCCACCCGTACTACACGGTGGCCCTGGCCCCGGCGATCGCCGCCCTGATCGGCATCTCCGGCAAGGCGCTGTGGGACGCCCGGGAGAGCTGGTTCGCCCGCATCGGCCTGGCGCTGATCGTGCTCGCCGCCGGTCTGTGGTCGTTCACGCTGCTGGCCCGCAACGACGACTGGCACCCGGAGATCCGCTACATCCTGCTGCCCCTGACCGTGATCGCGGCACTGGTGCTGCTGGTCCCGATCCGGCTCGCGGCCCGCACGATCGCCGCCGCCATGGTGGTGGGTGTGCTCGCCGGTGGCACCGGCACGGTGGCCTACGCCCTGCCGACGGCCGCGACCGGCCACAGCGGCTCGATCCCCTCGGTCGGCCCGTCCGGCTCCGGCTCCGGGATGAGCATGGGCGGCGGTGGCGGCATGGGCGGCGGCAGCAGCTCCAGCGACAGCTCCGAGATCGACGCGCTGCTCCAGAGCGCCGGCACCACCTGGGCCGCGGCCGCGAACAGCGCGAACTCCTCGGCCACGTACCAGCTCTCGAGCGGTGAGCCGATCATGGCGCTCGGCGGCTTCAGCGGTAGCGACGACGCGATCACGCTGGCGGAGTTCAAGGAGCTCGTGGCCGACGGCCAGGTGCGCTACTACATCTCCGGCGGCATGGGCGGCGGCGGTGGCATGGGCCGCTCGTCCAGCTCGTCCAGCAGCACCGACTCCGGCACCGACTCGTCGCAGTCGCAGTCGCAGTCCTCGCAGGGCACCACGGAACTGCCGGAAGGCATGGAACTGCCGGGCGGTTCGAGCGGTAGCTCCGACGACAGCTCGAGCAGCCAGGGTGGTCCCGGTGGCAACGGCGGTGGCAACGGCGGTGGCATGGGTGGCGGCACCACCAGCGAGATCGCCGAATGGGTTGCGGAGAACTTCACCGCGACTACCGTAGGCAGCACGACGGTGTACGACCTCCAGTCGTCCACCACCACGTCGGCCTCGTAGCTCGTCGACCGCGCCGGAAACCCGGCCACGATCTGGTGCGGTGGCACCGCGGACCCCCTCCCCGCGGTGCCACCGCACCGCTTTGCCCAGCGGAACACATCGCGCGGGAGCGGGGTGCACGGGTGCAGACCCTCGATCTGGAGCCCGGCGGCGGGCCCGGCCCGGCCGATCCGCCGTCCTCACCCGTCCGCCTGCTCGCCTACTCGGTCGCCGTGGCGCTGGCGCTGGTGACGGGCAGCCTGGTGATGGGTGACGACACCGGAACCCGCCGCGGCGGAAGGGTTCCCAGGCCCGCCCCGGTGGCCCCGACCACTCCGGTGGATGTCGTGCCGGTGCGCCTGCGCGAGGTCTGCCCGGTCACCACCGACCACCGCGACTACCTCACGGTGTCGTTCCGGCTGGCCAACACCGACGACGCGACGCTGCACGTCACGGCGGTGACCGGGCCGCCGCTGGGCGGGCTGCGTCAGGACCGGCCCGCCACCGGCGGCGGAACCTGCGAGAAGCCGGGTCGCGGCCCGGCGCGGGCCCGGCTGGTCGCCGACGGCACCCGGCTCTGGACCGTGCGCTGGAAACTGCCCGACACCTGCCCCGAGTCGTCGCCGCTGCGGATCGGTGTGAGCTACCGGCGTCCCGGGGACGTCACCCCGGACTCCGGCCCGCTGGTGGTGCTGCCCGATCTGACCGGGATCGGTTTCGTCCAGTGCCCCAAGGTGGTCACCGCCTTCCCGGAGCAGAGCGGCTGAAGGGGTGGCCTGGAGGTGCGCCGGGCCGGTGCCGGGCCGACACTCGGGCGATGCCGATGATGGACGTCGAGGAGCCCCTGACCTGTCCGAAGCGGATGGAGTACGGGCCGTGCGGTGGGGTCCGCGCCGATCTGTCCTGCGAGATGGTGCCCCGGCCGTGCCCGTTCGCGACGTCCGGCGGGGTGGTGCGCTGGAGCGGCCCGGCGCCGTCCGGAGCGCCCGCCGCGCCGCCGCCGAAACCGCTGGTGCTGAGCGACTTCACGGTGCGGCCGTACGACGTGGACTCGGTGGCCGCGGTCGCCGCCGTGCTGCGCGGGACCTGTGACGGCGTGCTGGTGGGCGAGCACCACAACCGTCCCGACCTGCCGCCCACCCTGATGACCCGACTGCTCGGGGACGCCGGGCTGCCCGGCTGGATCACGCTGACCTGCCGCGACCGCAACCGGGTGGTGCTGGAGCAGGAGCTGGCCGGGCTGGCCGTGGCCGGTGCCGCCGGGGTGCTGTGCGTGACCGGGGACGGCCGGGCGCACGGGATGCGTCCCGGCGTCACCCAGGTGTTCGACATCGACAGCACCCGGCTCGCCGCGCTCGCCGCGGACACCGGCCTGCGGGTGGCGGTGGCCGAGTCGCCCGACGCGCCGCCGGTCGCGCTGCGCCCCGCGCGGCTGTTCGAGAAGCAGCGGGCCGGGGCACAGGTCTGCCTGCTCAACCACGTGGGATCGGCGGAGCGGGTGGACCGGTTTCTGCGGGCCGCCCGGGCCTGCGGGGTGACGCTCCCGGTGATCGCGGGGGTGGCCGTGTACACCGACGAGCGCTCGGCCCAGGCCCTGAGCCTGCCCGGACTGGGCCTGGATCGGCTTGCGGTGCAACGTGTTCTGGCGTCGCCGGACCCGGTGGGGGCGGGTGTCGAGGCGGCCGTCGCCGAGGCCCGGGCGCTGCTGGCGGTGGACGGCGTGGTGGGGGTGAACCTGTCCGGGCTGGCGTCCGGACGTGGCGAGGTGGCCGGGGCCGAGGTCAAAGCCGTGGTGGGGGAACGAGTTCGGGAGATACTCGATGAGCGTTGAGGAGATGGAGGCGGAGTTCGGGGTGCTGGCCGCCTGGACCGCCGACGCGGTGCGCCGGCTGGGGCCGGAGTACGCGATTGCCGCGGCCTGCAAGGGAAGTGCCAGTCCGGGCGCGCTCGGGTGGCTGGCTTCGGTCTGCGGCCTGCGGGAGGGTTCACTGCTGGTGGACGTCGGTGGCGGCATGGGAGGGCCGGTGGCGTTCGCCCGGCGGAGGTTCGGGGTGCGGCCGGTGGTGCTGGAGCCGATGGGCGCGGCCTGCCGTGCGGCCCGGGATCTTTTCGCCGTCCCTGCTTGGAGATCCGACGGGCAACGGCTGCCGCTGGCCGACGGATCTGTGGACGCCGTGTGGTGCCTGGGGGTTCTGTGCACCACGCCGGACCGGCACGACCTGCTCGCGGAGATCGTCCGGGTGATGAAACCCGGTGCGCGGCTGGGGCTTCTGGTGTTCACGGCGGACGAGCCCCGGCCACCCGGCGCGCCGGAGGGCAACGTTTTCCCTGCTGCCGCGGAGCTTCCGGGGATGCTGGCCGAGCACGGTCTGACGATCGTGGGCACGGTCGGCTGGGAAGACGTGCACGACCAGGAGGAGGACGAGTGGCGGCGGCTGGCCGGGGAGGTGCAGACGCTGGTGGACCGGCTGCACGACGGGGACCCTCGGCTGGACGAGGTGCACGAGCAGGAGCGCCGGATCGGGCGGCTGATCCGCGACGGCGTGGTGCGGGCGATGCTGATCGGTGCCGTGCTGGGCTGAAAAGCCCGGCACGGCACCGCTGGTTCGGCTGGTCAGGCGGTCTGGCCCATCACCTCGCCGGTGAGCTCGACCGAGCGCAGCCGGCCCTCGGTGCTGGTGTGGGCGAAGGCGACGATCAGCTCGTCGGCGTCGGCCTGCTTCTGGAACTGCTCCAGGTAGTCCTTCACCTCGCCGGGCGTGCCCGCGGCGGTGTACCTCGTCATCTCCTCCAGCTGCACGGCCTCGCCGGAGTCGACGATCTGCGCGGCCTCGGCCTCGGTGATCGTGCGGCCGCGGCCGTAGAGCAGGCCGACCCGCTGGATCTTGACCCGGCGCAGCTCGGCCTGCGCCTCCTCGGTGGTGTCGGTGGCGATCACGTTCAGCGCGGCGATCACGTGCGGGTGGTCGAGCTGGGCCGACGGCTTGAAGTCGCGGCGGTAGATCGCGACCGCGTCGTGCAGGGCGGCCGGGGCGAAGTGCGAGGCGAACGCGTAGGGCAGGCCCAGGGCGGCGGCCAGCTGGGCGCCGAACAGCGACGAGCCGAGGATGTAGAGCGGCACGTGGGTGCCCTTGCCCGGGATCGCCTGCACGCCGCGCACCTTGGACTCGCCGGCCAGGAAGCCCTGGAGCTCGACCACGTCCTGCGGGAAGTTCTCGGCGGTGGCCGGGTCGCGGCGCAGCGCGTAGGTGGTGGCCTGGTCGGAGCCGGGCGCGCGGCCCAGGCCCAGCTCGATGCGGCCGGGGTGGATCGAGGCCAGGGTGCCGAACTGCTCGGCGATCACCAGGGGCGAGTGGTTGGGCAGCATGATGCCGCCGGAGCCCAGCTTGATGGTGGAGGTGTTCGCGGCGATGTGGGCGATCAGCACGCTGGTGGCCGAGGACGCGATGGCGGCCATGTTGTGGTGCTCGGCGTACCAGACCCGCTCGTACCCGGTGCGCTCCGCGGTCTGGGCCAGGGCGACGCTGGCCGCGATCGCCTCGCCGGGGGTCTGGCCCTTCGACACGGGTGCCAGGTCGAGGATCGACAGGGGTGTGGCCACGATTGCTGCCCTTCATCTGGGATACGCCTTCCCCGGTGCCAACCGGCGGCGGCGGGACAGTAGTCCCGATTTCCGGATGGTGTTTGATGAGGATCGACCATCCGGTGCGAGCGGTTCCTGGAACCGGAGCAGCCGGCCGCGGAGATCGGCGGTGAGGTGCTGCTGGCCGGTACCTGGTTCGTGGCGGCCCGGGCCACGGCCTGACCGTCAGGGGAACAGCGGGGCCCCGGCGTCGGCGTCCAGGTGATCCCGGCGGTCACGACGGTCGCCCCGGTCGCCCCGGTCACGGCGCTCGCGGCGCGTGGGTGGGGCCGCCGGCGGAGCCGCCATCGGTGCGCGCAGGTCCACCTCGGCGGAGACCAGCGCATCGGCCAGGTCGTCGACCGCGTCCGGGTGCGCCACCGCCTCGTGGATCACGTCGTCGAAGGGCCAGGGGTAGAACCGGTCGTCCGGGGCCAGGAACTCGATCCGGAACGGCCCGCCGGGACCGAAATCGGGGACGGCGCGCACCCTCCGGTCCTCGGCCAGGACGGCGACGACCGAGGCGGTGACCAGCTCGGCGAGGGCCTCGTCGGGGTCGTGCGGCTCCAGCAGGCGGTGCCCGCGCCCGCTGGCCACGATCCGCAGCAGGCCGTCGAGCGTGGCCGGAACGTCGGGGTCGAGGGCCTGCTCGAGGGCCTGGGCCAGGTGCCCGGCGCGGCTGCGCGAGGTGTCTTCCAGCCGGGCGGTGAGCACCGTGGCCCAGTCCGCCGCCCGGCCGGGCGGGCCGGGGGCGATCTCGGTGCTCTCCGCCTCGGCCAGCAGCTGCTCCGGCTGTTGCAGCCACGACCAGGCCGGGGCGTTGGGCTGCTCCAGGGGCGGGGCCAGGCGGGGGTCCGGGCCGGGCATCCGGTCCAGCCGGGCGATCCGTTCCTCGTCCGGGCGGTGCGCGTCGTACGGCTGCGTGCCGTTGCGGGCCGGGCGGCGCCGGGTCTCCTCGTGCAGCAGCTCGTGCGAGGCGTCCATCACCTCGTCCAGCGCGTCGGCCAGGCTGGCCCGCGGGCCGTGCGGGGTGATCGCCGGGGCGAAGTCGCCGAGCACCCGGTCCCAGGCCAGGGCCACGTAGCGGGTGCGTTCCAGGGCGTCGATCGCGGCGTCCGGCCCGGCCAGGCGGGCGGCCCAGACGTCGGCCGCGTGCTCGTGAGCGGCCCGCACCGGTGCCGAGACCTGGCTGTACAGGCGCAGATACAGCGACATCAGGCGGTGACCGAGGCCGGGCGGCAGGGTGGACACGGTAGTGCGCAGGCGGCTGTGGGTGCGCCAGGCCGGCGCGGTGGGCCCGGGCGCGAAGTGCGCCACCTCGTGAGTGATCACGGCGCGCAGCTCGGCCCGGGTCAGGCCGACCAGCAGCGGCAGCCCGATCATCAGGGTGCGCTCGTCGCCGCCCTCGGTGATCGCGGCCCGGGCCTCGCCGCCGATCACCAGCGCGTCGGGCGGTTCCGCGCCGGTCAGCTCGGCCAGCTCCTCGATCTCGTCCCACAGATCGGGTTCGTCCTCCGGCGTCACCTCCGGGCCGGTCGGCCCGGGCGGCGTGGGAAGCCCTCGCAGCCGCAGCAGTTCCCGGCCCAGCACCGCGGCCACCGCCAGGAGCGGCAGCGCCGGCAGCGCGGCCTTCAGCTCCAGGTCACGCAGGTTCAGCAGCGTGATCAGGCCGAGCGCCGCGCACGTGCTGAGGAACAGCAGTCCCGCCAGCGGGAACGCGACCAGCAGGGCCGTGCTCGCCCACACGCGCAGCCGTGAACCCCAGACGCCCACGCGGGTGCCCCCATCCGATCCGCGTCCGCATCCTTGCGAGCGGATCGCGGGGAGACTTTAGGGGGTTTGAGTCAATCTTGTGACCTCAGGGGTCCCGTGGAGAGCTGTGACAGTTGTGACAGAAACCTCTAGCCACGGAGGGGAACTCCGCCGAGAGCCGCGGTCAGGTCCTCCGCCCGCACCGGTTTGGCCAGGTAGCCGTCCATGCCGGCCTCGGCGCAGGCGTCCCGGTCCTCCTTGGTCACGCTCGCCGTCATCGCGATGATGTGCGGCTGCCGTTCGGCCGGGATCCGGGTACGGATGGTGCGGGTGGCCTCCAGCCCGTCCATCACCGGCATGTGCATGTCCATCAGCACCACGTCGTAGTCGAAGCGTTCCACCGCCTCCACCGCCTCGGCGCCGTTGGCCGCCACCTCCACCGTGTGGCCGAGCTTGGCCAGCATGAGTTTGCCGACCTTCTGGTTGATCTCGTTGTCCTCCACCAGCAGGATCAGCAGCTTGGCCTGAGCTGTCAGGTCGCGGTCGCGGGGGGCGACCCGTCCCGGGGCCACGGGGTCGGCGGGGGAGGCCGGTTGCGGGAGACCCGCGACGGTTCCGGCCGGGGGTGTGCCGGTGTCCGCGGTGCTGGGCTCCGCCGGTGCCTCCGGGGCCAGCACCTGCCCCAGCACCTCGGCCAGCGCCGCGCTGCGGATCGGCTTGGTCAGCACCGAGGCGAACACCTTCTCCTGGCTGCGGTCGCGCCGGCCGATGCTCGACAGCAGCACCAGGGGCAGCTGCCGGCCGCCGGGCAGCTGGCGCAGTGCCAGGGCGAGCTGCACGCCGTCCATCACCGGCATCGCGTAGTCCAGGATCGCCAGGTCGAACTGCACCCCGCTGCCGATCAGGGCCAGCGCCGCCAGCGGCGAGGCGCTGTCCTGGCAGGCCATCCCGTACCCCTCCAGCTGGAGCCGGAGGATGTGCCGGTTGGTGTCGTTGTCGTCCACGATCAGCACGTGCCGTCCGGCCACCACGGCCGGGGGACGTTTGCGCAGGGTCTGCGGTCCGTCGAACACTCCCAGCGTGGCCGTGAAGGTGAACTTCGACCCCACGCCGACCTCGCTGGTCACGGTCAGGCTGCCGCCCATCGCCTCGACGATCGCCTTGCTGATCGCCAGGCCCAGGCCGGTGCCGCCGTAGAGCCGGGTGGTGGACGCGTCGACCTGGCTGAACGACTTGAACAGCCGGCCCATGTTCTCCCGGGAGATCCCGATGCCGGTGTCGGCCACGGTGAAACGCAGCCGCAGCTGCTCACCCGGCCACCCGGCGTCCTCGGTCTCCACCCGCAGCAGCACGTCACCCTCCTGGGTGAACTTGATCGCGTTGCTGATCAGGTTCGTCAGCACCTGCCGCAGCCGGGTGACGTCACCGACCACCACCCCCGGGCAGTCGTCGTCGACGTGCGACACCAGGTCGATGTTCTTCACCGACCCGGCGAACTGGGCCATCGCCCCCTCCACGCACTCGCGCAGCTCGAACGGGTGCGCCTCCAGCTCCAGGTCGCCCGCCTCGATCTTGGAGAAGTCCAGGATGTCGTTGATGATCGCCAGTAGCTGGTCGCCGCTGCTGCGCACGGTGTGCAGCAGCTCGCGCTGCTCGTCGTTCACCGGGGTCTCCAGCAGCAGACCGGTCATTCCGATCACGGCGTTCATCGGTGTGCGGATCTCGTGACTCATCGTGGCCAGGAACGCCGACTTCGCCTTGGTCGCCGCCACCGCGGTGTCCCGGGCGACCGTCATCTCCACCATCGCCGCGGCCTTCTCCGCCTCGGCCCGGCGCCGTTCGGTCACGTCCAGGGCCACCGTGCACACGGCGTTGATCTCGCCGGACTCGTCCTGGAGCGGCACCCGCACGGTCTCGAAGTAGTGCCGGCCGTCGGCCAGGTCGGCGATCTCGTCGATGTGCGCCGGCCCGGCCAGGGCCCGCAGGTCGTTGGCTCGCCACCGCGAGGCCAGATTCGGGTCGAGCACCTCGTCGGTCGCGCCCAGCATGTCGGCCTCGGTCACGCCGAACGCCTCCTCGAACGCCCGGTTGACCATCAGGTAGTGACCGTCGAGGTCCTTCACGTTGATGATCGACTGGTTGTTCTGGATCACCGCCCGCAGCATGTGGCTCTGCGCGTCGCGCTCGTGCTCGGCCTGCACCCGGGCGGTGATGTCGGTGACCACGCCGATGTAGCCGGTCACCTGGTCCGGGCCGTCGTCGTGCATCGGGGTGGTGGTGACCGAGACGATGCGCCGGGTGCCGTCCTTCGCGATGTAGGTGCGCGGTCGGCGCAGCGCCGGGTGGTCCAGGTGACGCACGAACATCCCCAGCCCGAACGGTTCCCCGATCTCGGCCGAGATCCGGGCCATCTCGTCGGGGTCGTGCCAGGTCAGACCCTTCTTGGTGCCGAGCACCTCGGCCGCCGTGTAGCCCAGCATCCGCTCCGCCCCACGGTTCCACATGGTGATGTGGCCCTCCGGGTCGATCGCGATGAAGGCGTGCTCGGTGGCGTCCAGCACCTGGGCGAACAGGTCGTGTGCGCGGCGCAGCTCGCGCTCGGTGCGGCGCAGCTCGGTGACGTCGAGCAGGGTGCCCACCGCCCGGGCGGTCCCGCCCCGGCCGTCCGGCTCGCGCCGGCCTCGGGCCGCGACGATCCGTTCCTCCCCGGTGGGCCGCACGATCCGGTACTCCAGGTCGGCGATGATTCCCTCCTCGCGGATCCGCCGGGTGATCTCGCGTACCCGATCCCGGTCGTCGGGGTGGATGAAGGTGCGGGACAGCTCGACGGTCGGGGTGATGTTCTCCGGGTCGACGCCGAACAGCTTGTACACCTGCGGCGACCACCACGACTCGCCGGTCTCCAGGTCGACCGACCAGCTGCTCAGCTCGGCGATCTCCTGGGCCTCCTCCAGCTGCCGGCCGCGCTGGAGCGCCTCCGCCGTCGCCGTGGCCAGGGCCTGCTGCACCGCTCTCTTCTCCGTGACGTCCCGCCCCACCAGCATGATCTCGGTGACCGAGCCGTCCCGGTCCTCGATCGGCAGCATCGTCACCTCGATCTGCCGGTAGGTGTTGTCGCCGCTGTGCCGCAGCCGCGCGGTGTACTCCTGCCGACGGCCCGACCGCACACTGGCCAGAGCCCGGCGGGCGGCGGCCAGCTCGTCCGGGTGCACGATCGCCTGGAGAATGCCCGGCGTGCTCATCGCGGTCTCGGGGGAGAGGTCGAGGATGCCCTCCAGCGCGGGCGACACGTAGAGCACCCGGCCCTCCGGGGAGAGCCGGGCGATCACGTCGGGCGAGGTCTCGACCAGCATCCGGTAGCGCCGCTCGGACTCGGTCAGCAATGCGTTCAGCCGCTGCCGCTCGGTCAGCTCCTGCTCCCGCTCGAACAGCGTGCGGCGCAGGGCGAGCTGGGCCATCACCTGCTCGGCCAGCACCCGCAGCAGCTCCAGCTGCTCGGGGGTGAGCCGCCGCGGCTCGTAGTCGATCACGCAGAGCGTGCCCAGCACCTCGCCGTTCGGCGTCTCCAGCGGGAAACCGGCGTAGAACCGGATCTGCGGCTCGTCGGTGACCAGCGGGTTCTGCGCCCAGTCCGGGTCGGTGCTGGCGTCCTCCACCACCAGGGCCTGCCGGTCCGCCACCACCCGGTTGCAGAAAGCCGTGCGCCGCTCACCCTCCCGGCCGGTCATCCCGATCGCCGCCTTGAACCACTGCCGGTGCTCGTCGATCAGGGTGATCGTGGAGCTCGGCGTGCGGGCGATCGACGACGCCACCTTGACCAGCGCGTCGAAACCGGGCTCCGGCTCGGTGTCGAGGATGCGGTACGCCTCCAGCTCGGCCAGACGCCGCGCCTCGGCCAGCTCCGCATCGTCCCCCGTCGTCCCCGCAACCTCGCCGTTCTGCTCCGTCACCTCCTTCCCATCGGCGCGCCGGGGCCCGCGCTGGACCCCCGCAAGGGCCTCATCGGGAACCCCGGTGACGGTGCCCCTCGTTGGCCGTCAAACGTCCCCAAAAGGCTCGGGAGGCAGACCGTGCGCAGGGTTCCGGAACGATCCGTGGTGATCCGGTCGCTGGTGGTGGTCCCGCTGGCGGCCCTGCTGCTGGCCGGTTGCGGCGAGGGCGGTTCCACCGCGAGCCGGCTCGACGACCTGAACGACGCGGCCCAGCAACTGGACGACGGCGCGCAGCAGCTGGAAGACGCGGCGCAGAGCGTTCCCGACCTGTCCGACGCCGAGCAGGCCCTCGAAGACGCCGCCCAGAACCTGGGGGAGGCGGGCCGGGCCAAGGCCGCCTGCACGGCCGTGCGCGCGGTGGTGAACAGCAGCGAGGGCGACGACACCGAGGCCGCGGCGACCCGGCTGGCCGCCACCGTCTCCACGATCGTGACCCGGTTCAGCGAGTCCGACGAGGGCGGGTTCGACCTGGACGCGGCGATGGCCGACGAGTGCCCGGCCGTGCACGAACGGGCGCTGGCCGCCGCCGGGCGGGACTCGCTGAACGAGCTCTACCGCAACTGACCACGGCCGGTAGCTGTGGGTTTACTTTGTCCTGCGTGCAACGGATGTCCGTGACTCCGCGTCAGGCTGGCTGGAATGAGTCACCGGTCTGGGAGGGCGTTGGACATGGCACGGAGTGCGGTCAGGAAATCGGTCGGGATGCGCGCGCTGGTGGTTCTGCCGCTGGCCGGGGTGCTGCTGGCCGGCTGCGGGGGGCAGTCCGACGAGGAGAAGGCCCAGGAGCAGCTGAAGCAGGCCTCGGAGCAGCTCCAGAACCTGGAGAGCTCGGCCTCGGCGATCGGCAGCGCCGACGACGCGCAGGCCGCTCTGGAAGACGCCCAGGACGCCCTGGGTGACTCCGCCGACAGCCTCGACGATCTCACGGCCGGCCTCGACCTGGAGCTCACCGGCACCACGGCCTGCCAGTCGCTCGACGGTGTGGTGCAGGCCGCCGAGGGGGCCGACACCGACATCGCCAAGGACGCCGTCGCGGCCGGCGTGAACATGACGCTCGACATGTTCGCCGACGGCGCGAGTGCTTCCGAGGTCGACTTCGACGGTCTGATCAAGGGCTCGTGTTCTGATCTCCATGCCAAGGCGCTTAAGCTCACGGGGCTGAACAGCTTGAACGACCTACCGGAGAACTGACCGTGTCGCATGGTTTACGTAAGGCAGCATGGATGCTGGCAGTGGTCCCCCTGACGGGACTCGTGCTGGCCGGATGCGGGGGCAGCGACGCCTCCAGCTCAGCCGGTGAGCAGACCATCGGTGTGCAGCAGGAGACGACGACGTCCGCAAGCAGCCCGACTGCTGCCGCCTCGACCTCCGCCGAGCGGTTCGACATCACGTCCCTGATGGTGTGTGACGTGGTCGAGACCACGATGGCCGATCTCCAGGGCGAGACCTCCGCCACCAAGGCGCAGAACACCCTGGGCAGGGCGCTCGCCACAGCGTTCGAGGGGTCCACGACCCCGCGGGCCACGGTGGCCGACGTCAAGATCGACCGCATGATGAAGAGCGGGTGCCCCGGCCTCAACGCCAAGGCGCTCCTGCTCACCGGGCTCGACGACCTGTCGCAGCTCCCGGTGAAGTAACAACAGGACGACGACGGCCCGGGCCTGCCCAGCGCAGGCCCAGGCCGTGACCGTCCGCACATCCGGGCCTCAGGCCCGCACCCGGCGCTGTTCCGGCACCTGCCGCCCGGCCACCTGCTGCCCGGCCGTCTGCTTCCCGGCCACCTGCGGATGAGTCACCTGCCGATGGGCCGCTCGTCGCGGCGCCCAGGCCCGTTCCACGTAGCGGTGCCCGATCCCGGCCGCGACCAGCGTGACCAGCAGCCCGGTGACGACGACGAATCCCGCCACCCGCGGCGCGTCCGGATCCAGCCCGGCCAGCTCCGGCCCCAGCCCCACGGTCATCAGGACCGGGCCGTGCAATGCGTACACCGCGAACGACCGGCTGCCCAGCCATCGCACCACGGCCGTGTTCAGCAGCCACTGCGCCGGCCCGCCGGAGGGCAGGGCCAGACTCAGCACGAGCAGCATCGCCACCGGCAGCACCGGCAGGAACCTCAGGTCGCGCACGATCTCGCGTTCCCAGCAGGCCAGCCCGAGCAGCAGCAGCGACACCATGCCGACCGGGGCGGCCCAGCGCACGGTGCCGCCCGCTTCGTGCGCCGGCTCACGCCGGCTGAACAGCAGGTACAGCTCGTAGGTCACGACACCGGCCCCGAGGCCGGCCAGGCCCCGTGCGAAAGCGACTGTTCCGACGCTGTTCTCGGCTTCAGCCGGAGTGAGGGTCAGGAGCACCGCCCCGGCCAGGAGAGCGGCCGGGCCGACCCGGCGACGCAGTGCGGCCGAGGGCAGAACGGCGATCACCGCGACGAGCAGAACATTGGTCCACAGTTCGATCGACAGCGACCAGGCCGCCGGGTAGCCGGCGAACTGCGGGCCGGTGAAACCCTGGAGCAGCAGTGCGCTCGACAGCCAGGCCCAGGCAGTGGTGTCGTCGGCGGCGAATGCCGGGGTGGCGCGTGGGTGGAACAGGGTCATCCCCTGGCAGAGGGCCACGAAAGCGACTCCCGACAGGGCGATTACCCAGCCGGTCAGGTGCAGCGGCATGAACCGGCGCACTCGCAGCTGGGCGAACAGCAGCGCGTCGCGACCACCACGGGTGCGTAACATGGTGCGCGCCAGCACGAATCCGCTGAGCACGAAGAACAGGTCGACCATCAGGTAGCCGCCGGTGATCATCCGGTCCACCGCGTCGGGAACGCCGAGATCGCGAAACTCGCGGCGCAGGTGGAAGATCACGACCACCACCGCGGCCAGCCCGCGCAGGCCGTCGAGGGCCGTGAAGCGGTGCGGCACGGCGGGAGCCGGGGTGGTGCCGCCGGTGCCGGGCCGGTCCGGGATGCCGGATTCCAGAGGAGCCTCTGAAATCGGTTTCAGGGTGCGGTCATACGTGTCCGACGCGATGTCGGAGGCGGTCATGGAGCGGCCTTTCACCGAAACCTGTTCAAGAGCAATGAAACAGTAGGTGAACGCTGTGGGGACCGCACTTCCGGATCGGGCCGCTAGGAAAGAGACGACGTGCATTTGAAGTTGGCCTAACCGAAAACGACCGGCTGTGAAGGGTCAGCTACCGCCCGCACGCCGAAACCGCTCGGCCAGCAGACCGACCGCCGTCGCCAGCTCGGGTGGGTCGAGCACCTCGAAGTCCGCGCCGATCAGCCCCAGCCAGGGCGCCATCGACTCCGGGTCGGAGCCGCCGATGGTGACGATGCAACTGTCGTCGCCGTCGGACTCCACCGACTCCGCCGAGGTGCCCAGCCGCTCGCTCACCGTCGTGGCCTGCTCGTGCACCCGCAGCCGCGCCGTCACCGGCCACCGCACCGCCCGGGCGCCGCGCCGCACGAACGCCGCCGCGTCACCGCCCGGCACCTCGCGCCCGGCGAACCGGGCTCCCACGCCCTGTGGCCCGGTGATCCGGTCCGCGCGGAAGGTGCGCCAGTCGTCCCGGTCCAGGTCCCACGCCACCAGGTACCAGCGCCGTCCCCAGCTGACCAGGCGGTGCGGCTCCGCCGCCCGGCGGGACGGGGTGCCGGCGTGGTCGGCGTAGGTGAAGCGCACCCGCTCCCGGTCGCGGCAGGCCGAGGCCAGCAGGGTGAGCACCGCCGGGTCCACGGCCGGCCCGGGCGGGGCCGCACCCGTCACCCGCACCGTGTAGCCGGCCAGGGCGTCCACCCGGCGGCCGAGCCGGGCCGGCAGCACCCGCTGGAGCTTGGTCAGGGCCCGTAGCGCGCTCTCGTCCAGGCCGGACAGGCCCGACACCGCCCCGCCCGCCGCCGTGCGCAGGCTGAGCGCGATCGCCACCGCCTCGTCGTCCTCCAGCAGCAGGGGAGGCAGAGCCGCACCCGCCCCGAGACGGTAACCACCCACCGAACCCCGGGTCGCGTCGACCGGGTAGCCCAGCGATCGCAGCCGCTCCACGTCGTGCCGGATGGTGCGGGTGCTGACGCCCAGCCGCTCGGCCAGCTCCGGACCGGACCACTCACGCGGGGTCTGGAGCAGGGACAGCAGGGTGAGCAGTCGCCGGGAGGTGTCGGCCATGCGGTTCAGGGTGTCACGGCATGCGGTCGGTTCCCTTCCTGATTCCGGTCGGGTGGCTCGTCGCGAGTAACGGCGGTCACGTCGCTAGCGTCTGGGGTGTGGAACACGAGATCAGGGTGCTCACCGACGCCCAGGAGGTCGGCCGCTCGCTGGAGGTCTTCCTGACCGCCATGGTCGGGCTCCAGCGGCCGGACAGCGACCAGCAGCACGAGTTCATGGAGCCGGGACGCACGGTCGGCGCCTACGTGGCACCGGAACGGCTGGTCGGCACCGCCAGCTCGTTCACCAGCTGGATGATGGTGCCCGGCGGGAAGAAGGTGCCGCAGGCGGCGGTCACCGACGTCGGCGTGCTGCCGACGCACACCCGGCGCGGCCTGGCCGGGGCGCTGGTGCGGCACCAGCTGGAGCAGTGCCTGGGCCGCGGCGAGGTCCTGGCCAGCCTGCGGGCCAGTGAGGCGACGATCTACGAGCGCTGGGGCTTCGGCATCGCCAGCAACGTGGCGCAGGTCGAGATCTCGGTGCCGCGGGCGCAGTTCCGCGACGGCGTGCCGCGGGGCGGCGACGTGCGGCTGGTCGACCTGCGCGAGCGCGCCGACCAGGACCTGCTGGCGAAGATCTACCTGGGGGCCAACTGGGTCGGGGCGATCGACCGGCCCAGCTACTGGTGGCGGGCCAAGGCACACATGCGCGAGCTGAGCAAGGACCACCACTACGCCGTGGTGCACGGAATCCCGGGCCACGAAGACGGTTTCGCGGTCTACACGCCCGAGGACGCCACCGCCTGGTTCCGCTCGCGCGACCGCGGCATCGTGGTCGGCGACTTCGTGACCACCACCACGCGAGCGCATTTCGGCCTGCTGCGCTACCTGCTGTCGATCGACCTGCTCCAGCGGGTGATCCTCGACCCGATGCCGGTGGACCACTCGATCGAGAAGCTGTTCACCGACGAGCGGGCGGTCACCTCCCACGGTGCCCGGGACGAGACCTGGCTGCGGCTGGTCGACGTGGAGGCCGCGCTGGGCGCCCGCACCTACCGGGCGCCCGGCCAGGTGATCCTGGAGGTGCGCGACGATCTGCTGCGGCAGAACACCGGCCGTTACCTGGTGTCGGCGCAGGGGGTGGCCCGCACCGAGCAGCCGCCGGACATCACCCTCGACGTGGGCCAGCTGGCCTGTGCCTACCTGGGCGGCACGGAGTTCTGGCAGCTGGCCCAGGCCGGCCGGATCGCCGTGCACAAGGACGCCCAGCTGGCCGTCGCCGACCACCTGTTCGGCCTGCGGCGGGCCCCGTTCGGCGGCACGATGTTCTGAGTCCGGGCGAGGCGCCGCTCGCGGCCTCCGTGCGCGGAACGGCTGGGAATCGTGTGATCACTGGGATATCCGCCGTTCAGCGCCGGGGCCTCCGGCGATTCGGCCCGGACGGCGCAACCCGGGAGTGGGATTCTGTCGGGATGCTGTGGCTGAGAGTGAGCGGCGCGCTGCGCGCCGCGACCGTCGTGACGGTTGCCGGGACGTCCCTTTTCGTTACAGCGGGAGCGGGTTTCGCCGATACCGACGACGGTCCGGAGCCGCGGGTGATCGGCTTCAGCCCGGCACGGCAGGTGGTGCAGTTCGCCCCGTACGCCGTCTCGGTCACCTTCAGCACGCCTCTGCGCGAGTCCGGGGCCTCGATGAGCATCCGGACCGTGGACGGCGAGGTGGGCACCGGAAAAGTGGTGACCCGGGCCGCAACCCTGCGGCGATCCGTGATCGAGGGTGCCCCCAACGGTGTTTACACGATCGAGTGGGAGGCGGTGGCGAAGAACGGCCGGAAGATGGCCGGTACCTTCGGTTTCACCGCCGGGCACCCGAACGACGACCCGCTGATCACCGGGGTCCCGGCCGCGTCGTCCCCGGAATCGTCCCCGGAATCGTCTGCCGGTGCGGCCGGCGGTTCCCCGGCGGTCAAGGACCCCTGGGCGGACGACGGTGACGCGGTCGTGGTGGCCCCGGCCCCGGCCGACGACGGTTCGGTGCCGGAAGGCCGCTCCCCGTACCGGTTCCCGCTGCTGGCGTTCGGGCTCGGGTCGCTGCTGGTGATCGCCTCCGGGCTGGTCAGCCGGCGGCACCGGCGGGTGGAGCGGGAGCGGCCGGTCGTGCGCACCCGGCGCGGCGTCTACTCGGTCTGAGGTCTACTCGCTGTTTCGCGGATCCGTCCGCGCCGCCGGTTCGGCGCGCGGCGGCAGCGGCCGCAGCCGCAGTTCGGCCGGGATCTCGTCCAGGTGGATCGTCCGGCCGGTGCGGGAGACCTGGGTGCGCGAGCCGGGTTTCGGTGTCTTCCGGGTGGGGACGTCGATCACCTCGGACTCCGCGCCCGGGTTCTCGTCGTCGGCGTTCGGCATGATGTCCGGCTGTTCGCCGAAACGGACCGCGCCGGTTCCCGGTGGGGGAAGGGTGATGCGGCGCCGCAGCGGCCCCTCCGCCGGGAGCGGGCGGGGCCGGTTGCCGCAGGCTCGGCCCAGACGGTGCAGCACCCGGGTGAGTGGGGAGTGCGGCGCCCGGATCAGCGCGACCACCAGCCAGGCCGAGAGCAGGTGCACCGGAAGCAGATAGGCGGACGTGAGCACGTCGGTGCGGGCCGCGCAGAAGGCCAGACCGGTGAGGGCCAGCAGCGGCGCGGCCCGGGAGGTGCGGGCGCGTTCGCGGGCGAGGGGATGGTGGGCCGGCGGGCGCACCGACCCGGTGTGGGCGCGCAGCCAGTACACGGCCAGGGTGCCGGTGGCCAGACCCGCCAGGATCCGGCCGGGCATGACCAGGGCGGACACCAGCACCGTCGGCCGGCCGGTCGCGAGGGCCAGGGCGGCGGCGCTGATCAGCGCCGACCCGGCCAGCAGCGGCCAGACCCCGAGACGCCAGAATCCCCGTCGCCCGGGGACCGTGCGCCAGGCCAGCAGCACGCCGCAGAGCACCAGTGCGAGGTCGAAGGCCACGGAGCAGCCGGCCAGGATCCTGGTGACGGGGCCGGATTCCAGGGGGAGCAGCAGCCCGGCCTCGCCCACCACGGCGAACGGCAGGCAGAGCAGAGTGAGGCCGGTCAGGGCCGGGAGCGGGCGGGCGGACGCGGGGTGCGCGGGGTGCGCGGGGTGCTGTGCGGTGGCCGGGGTGTCTGCTCCCGGCGGCTGCTCCCCGGGTTCCGTGACGCCGGTGGGGGCGGGATGGTTCCTGGCGCTCATGGGTGACGAAAGCCCTTCCGGCGGTCGCGGATACCGGCGGTCCGCGGATCGGCCGGCCGCGAGGTGCACTGCCGTCGGGGACCGTCCGCCCGCGTGACCGCCCGGGCAGCCTAAGGATCGACGGAACGTCAGCCGTGGCTACACAGCGTGTGGCGGCCGAGTATCCGCTGTTCGCCCTACGGGGGCACCGGTCTGCTTGCCGAAGGCCTTGGGGCGGCGGTGGGCAAGATGCCTGCTGGCTCCTTCGATCAGGCCTAGGACCCGGATTGTCGGGGGCTGCGGTTAGGGTTCACCCATGAGTCCGGGGCGTGGTGCGATCCGGCTGACCCGGTCGGCGCTGTTCGCGCTGTCCGCCGTCGGCCTGGCGGTCGCTGCCCATGCCTCGGGGGGCGAGCGGGTCAGCGTTCCCGTCGCCGTGGCCTGCGTTCCCGCGGTCATGCTGGTGGTCAATCTGCTCGCGGCCCGGCGCCGCGGTCCGGTCTCGCTGGTGCTCGCGATGGGCGCCACCCAGGCCGTGCTGCACGTGACGCTGATGGCCGCGGTGATGTCCGACGGCTGCCGCATGGCCGGGCGGCACCTGGTCACGGCCGCCGGTCACAGCTCCGCGTCCGTCACCGGTTGCGATCCGGCCATGGCCGGGCACCAGGCCGCCGACATGTTCACCCTGTCGCCGGTCATGCTCACGGCCCACGCCGTCGCCGCCGCCCTGCTGGCCCTGCTGCTGGCCCGGGGCGAGGCCGCGGTCTGGGCGCTGGTCGGCTGCCTGGCGCACCGGCTCGCGCTGCCTCGCCTGGCCGTGCTGCCGCCCGCGGCCGGGCCGCTGCCGGTTCCGGCCCGCGAGGCGCTCCTGCCCCGTTCCGACGTTCCCCGTCACGCCGTGCGGCGGCGTGGGCCTCCGGCCCCGGCGCTCGTCTTCTGATCCTCCGCGGCTGAACCATCTGACCTCCTGCGGTCCCACCAGCTTGAAGACGCTGTTCGCGAGCGTTTCCGGCGGGGATTCGGCTCTCGTGGGGGATGGGCACTTCGCGGTGCCGATCTCCTGGGGGCGGCCAGTTCCGTTCCGGTCCGGCGTGATCCGGGCCTGTGCTGCCGGAGCCCATGCGGTTCGGGCGAGCCATGCGGTTCGGGTTGGCCGGGCGGTTCGGGTTGGCCATGCGGTTCAGGCTGGCCATGCGGTTCAGGCTGGCTGGGCGGTCCGGGTTGTGCCGTCGGGGCCCGTGCCTCAGGGCTGCGCTGTCGGGTCCTGCGCTGTCGGGGCCCGTACGGCGAGGTCCCGTGCCGCTCGGCCTGGTGGTGTCAGGCCTCGCGCCGTCGCGGCTGTGCTGCTGGCCTGGTGGTGTCGGGGCTCGCGCTGTCGGGTCTGTGCTGCTGGCCTGGTGGTGTCGGGGCTCGCGCTGTCGGGGCTGCGCTGTCGGGTCTGTGCCGCTCGGGCTGGTGCCGTCGCAGCCGGTGCTGTCGGGTCTGTGCCGCTCAGCCTGGTGCCGTCGCAGCCGTCGCAGCCGTCGCAGCCGTCGCAGCCGTCGCAGCCGTCGCAGCCGTCGCTGTTGGGGCCGTGCTGCTCGGGCCGGTGCTGTCGGGACCTGGGTCGGCTGGGCCGGTGTTGTCGCCGCCCGTGCTGTCGGGCCGGTGTCGGCCGGGCCGGGTGGTCGGGGTCCGTGCCTTCGAGGTGCCGCCGTTGACGCGGTGGCAGAGCGGGTGCCCCCCGGTGGTTCACAGCCGGTGGTCCCGGGCCCGGCGGGTTCCTGGAAGACGAGCTTTTCGCCGTCCATCATTGACTTTTCAGTAGAGAGAGTTTCCAGTCATGTCGCAGTCACGTATTCCCCTGGCCCTGCGCGCCGGGGCGGCTCTGCTCGCCGCGGCTGTCATCAGCGTCGCCGGTGCGGCGGTCGCCGAGGCCCACGTGCGGGTCACGCCCGACAGCACCTCGGAGGGCGGCTACTCGCGCCTGACCTTCCGGGTGCCCAACGAGTCCGACACGGCGGGCACCACCTCGGTCGAGGTCACGCTGCCCACCGCCACCCCCTTCACCTCGGTGATGACGAAGCCGGTGCCGGGCTGGACCGCCGAGGTCACCGAGGCCGACCTGCCCGAGACGGTCGAGGTGGACGGCTCCAAGATCACCAAGGCCCCCGCCACCGTCACCTGGACGGCCGACAAGGGCACCCAGATCAACCCGGGCGAGTACCAGGAGTTCTCGATCTCGGTCGGCCCGCTGCCGAAGATGGGCACGACGATCGAGCTGCCCACCAAGCAGACCTACTCCGACGGCCAGGTGTCCGACTGGAACGAGCCCACGGTCGAGGGCCAGGAGGAGCCGGAGTACCCGGCCCCGGCGTTCGAGACCACCTCGGTCGCCGGCACCGACGCCACGCCGGTCGCCGCCGCGGACACCACCGCCGACGCGTCCACCAGCGACTCCGCAGCCCGCTGGCTGGGTGCCGGCGGTCTGGCCGTGGGTGTGATCGGGCTGCTGCTGGCCGCCGTCGCCTGGCGCCGGGTGGCCACCCTGCCGAAGACGCCGGCGACCGCCGCCGCCGACAGCGCCTCGCAGGGGAGCACGGTGTGATCGGCCGTACCGCGGGCCGTTTCGCGGCGGCCCTGGCTCTGATGGCGTCCGGGCTGCTGCTCGGCGCGGGCCCGGCGCTGGCACACGACCAGCTCGACTCCACCAACCCGGAAGACGGCTCGACCGTCAAGAAGCTGCCCGGTGAGATCGAGCTGGACTTCAACAACGTGCCGCTGGCCCTCGGGTCGGTGCTCAAGGTGGTCGGGCCCGACGGTGACGTCACCGACGGCAAGCCCGAGGTGGTCGACCACGTGGTCACCCAGCCGATCAAACCCGGCCCGGCGGGCGACTACACGGTGCAGTGGCGGGTGACGTCGTCGGACGGGCACCCGATCTCCGGCGAGTTCGCCTTCACCGCCGAGGCCGGCAACCAGGTCGAGGCCACGTCCGAGGCTTCGGCGAGCCCGGACGTCTCCGCCGTCGCGACCGGTGAGGCCGAGACCGGTTCCGCCACCACGGCTTCGGCGGCCACGGGGGACAACTCGGATCAGGACGAGTCGGGCGGCACCTCGCCGGTGCTGGTGATCACGCTGATCGTGCTCGCCGTGGTGGTGCTCGGCGCGGTGGTGTACCTGTTCGTGCTCGCGCCGAAACGCTCGAACGAGAGCTGAGTTCCGGCCGGTGTGACGTCCGCGCGGGGCGGCGTCACACCGGCAGCACCACCACGACCCTGCGGTTGAGCCGCCGCCCGGCCCCGGTGCGGTTGTCCGCCCGCGGGATGCTCTCGCCGAAGGCCTGCACCCGAAGGGTCACCCCGGCGTCCTCCAGGCGCGGGCTGAGGGCCTCGGCCACGGCCCGTGCCCGTCTCCGCGAGAGCACCAGGTTGTCCGCCTCGGTGCCGACGGCGTCGGTGTGCCCGTTCACCTGGATCTCGCCCCGCACCCCGGCCCGGCGGATCTGCCCGGCCAGCTCGGCCAGTCGGGCCTGCGAACGGGCCGGCAGCTCCGGCGACCCCGACGGGAACAGCACGTCGGACAGGAACGTGATCTCGCGTCCCGCCTGCACGGTCGGCGTGCCGCCGGGCACCCGTCCGGAGAGCACGGGCGCGCCACGCGCGCCCGGCCCGGCACCGGTGGCCTGCGGGCCCGGCCTCTCAATCATGGACGACGAGGAGCCCCCACCGCCCCCGGCGCCGGAATCGTCCGCCACCCCGGCCCCGCCCCCGTAACCCGCGCCGGAACCCGCGCCGGAACCCGCGCCGGAACCCGCGCCGGAACCCGCGCCGGAACCCGCGCCCGCTCGACCCGCCCCCGATCCAGCCGGCCCGACCCCGTCCTCGTCCCCGCCCGGTCCCGTCGGTTCGGCCCCCGCCCCCTCCGCCCCCGCCGGACCGGACGCGTCCGGCGTTCCCGCGCCCAGCAGCGTCCCCCGTTCGCCGGCACCCGCGGCCACCTCGGCCCGCCAGGTCGGCACGAGCACGGCCAGCCCGGCCCACCCCAGCACCAGCACGGCGGTCAGGGCCATGGCCGAACCCGCGACCGTGGTGCGGTGCACCTGCCACCAGATCGCGCCGGGGCTCATCGGGCGGGGCCGGGCCTGATCGCTCTCGTCGTCCTCAGGTGTGCCGGCGAGGGCAGGTGACGGCGGGGTCCGGAGCACGCGCAGACCGCGAGCGTCCCGGGAGCGGGCCCCGGCCGTCAGCGCGCTGGCGGCACCCCCGGCCGAGACCACCCCGCCGGGGTCGGCCAGCGCGTGCCGGTCGAGCCACAGGGTGAGCCCGCTGATCAGGCCGTCCGGCTCGGTGACGGCCACGGCGCGCAGCGGCACCCGCAGCGTGCGGTCACGGTCGGCCAGATCGGCCAGCAGCACGGCCTCTTCGCTCACCTCGCGCGACGAGACCAGGCGCCGCGACGGCGTCCAGGAGAGTCCCCGCACCTCGGCCCGCAGTTCCCGCACGGCCCGGCCCAGCTCGTCGTGACCCCGCACCACGATGTCGCCCTCGCGCCACGGCACCCGCAGTACGGCACCGGGGGTGAAGCAGCGGGCCACAGCGTCCGGATCACGCCGCAGCACGGCATCGCGCACCGGCGCCAGCGGATCAGGATCAGGACCGGTCATCGGGCCAGCCCGCGGAACATCACGTCACCTGCGCCAGAGCTGACGAAGAGTGTGCGCACCGTCGCAGAATGCCCACCCCGGCCGGACCGCACAAGGGGGCGAATGCCCGGGCGGAAACAGCGATGCCCCCGGCCGTCGGCCGGGGGCATCGACGCGGAACGGCCTCAGCGGGCCGCGGACCTCGCCGCCAGAAGACGGCCGACCGCCCGCAGCGGCACCTCGACCCAGCCCGGCCGGTGCCGGGTTTCGTAGACCACCTCGTACAGGGCCTTGTCGAGTTCCAGCGCCCGCAGCAGGGCGGCGTCGTCGCGCGGGTCGCGGCCGGCCTGGGCGGCGTACCCGTCGAGGTAGGCCTCGCGGCACTCCGACGCCCAGGTGGAGGCGGCCAGCGACCGCGGGTCGTCGTCGGCCAGCCCGAGCACCGAGTGCCGGGCGGCGTAGTCGAACGAGCGCAGCATGCCCGCCACGTCGCGCAGCGCCAGGTCCGGATCGCCCCGCTCGGCCAGCGGCCGCAGCGGCTCGCCCTCGAAGTCGAGCAGCACCCAGCCCCGGCTGTCGGAGTGCAGGGCCTGACCCAGATGCAGGTCGCCGTGCACGATCTGGAGGTCGGGAGCCCGGTCGAGGTGCCGCACCTGCTCCACCACCCCACCCGCCGCGGTGGCGTGATCGGCCAGCGCCGGAGCCGCCTCCAGTGCCCAGGCCAGCCGCTGCTGGAGGTGGTCGGCCAGCGCGTTCAGCGTGGCCGGCGTGCTCGGCCGGGTGGGCAGCGCCGCCGCCAGCGCGGCGTGCACCGCCGCGGTGGCCGCGCCCAGGTCGGACGACAGCCGGGCGAAGGTCTCACCGTCGGTGACGGCACCGGTCGCGATGCGCCAGCCGTCCGAGCTGCCCGCCACGAACTCGGCCGCCGCGGACAGATGGCCCCAGGCCGGCTGACCGCCGGGCTGCACCCACTCGCCCTCGACCCAGCCGACCAGCCGGGGCACCCGCTCGTTGCCGGCCCGGGCCAGTGCCCCCGGCACCACCACGTCCGGGTTGCGCCCGGGCTGGAGCACCCGGAAGAGCTTGATCATCACCGGGTCCGAGCCGTCGGCCCCGACGATGATCGACGTGTTCGACTGCTCGCCCGACAGCACCTTGGCCGGCCGGTGCGGGTCGGGCGGGGCCTCACCCGCCCGGCGCACCCCCCGCACCCGGCTGCGCGGCGTGCCGGCCTCGGACATCGCCTCGGCCGAGCGCGCGATCAGCTCGGTCCACGCCGCCACGAAGTCCGGGTCGTGCGGCGCGTCGTACACATAGCGCGGCCCGTCGTGCGTGCGCAGCTCACCCAGCAGCGCGTGGGCCAGATCGGGCACCGGCTCGCTGCGGTAGGTCAGCGGCACCTGGTAGGTGGCCGCCCCCGCGTCGCTCGCCGGGGCACCGGCCGGCAGCGCGCTGATCAGGTGCACCACGATGCCGACCGGCCGTTCGATCACCGACTCCGGCACCGGCACGTTCTCGGTGGACGACGACGGCAGCGGGAACTCGCCGGTGGCGGGTTGTACCACCGACGGCTCCGGCACCGGCGGGACCAGGGTGATCTGGCCCGCCGGCGCCAAAGTCACCCCGCCGTGACCGGCGGAGAACCACCGCTGCCTGGGCAGCCAGCTGGCCAGCAGTCCGGCGACATCGACGACACCCGTCGATGGGCTGCCGGGCTCATTCATCGGGCGGCTCCTGCACTCGCGCTCGCGGCGACGGAATTTCCGATGGAGGGTGCGGTCGGGTCGACCGCGGGGGTGATGGACAGCCAGTAGAAGTCCCGCGACCCCATGGTCAGGTTCAGCTCACCGTTCTGCGGCACCGGCTTGAACCCGGTACCGCCGAAGATGTCGCTGATCTCGTGGTCGGCCGTCCAGTGCGGCAGGGCCAGGGTGGTGGCCTGCGCGGTGCGGCTGAGATTGTTGACGCACAGCAGGATCTCCGGCGCCGCCCCGGTCTCCAGGTCACCCTGGAACACCCGCAGGAACGCCAGCACCGCCGGGTTGTCGGCGTCCACCGGCTGGTAGGTGCCCATGCCGAACGCCGGGTGCTCGCGCCGGATCTGGAGCATCGAGCGCACCCAGTTCAGCAGCGAGCTGGACGTGGACAGCTGCGCCTCCACGTTCACCGCCGCGTAGTGATACTGCAACGACTGCACGGCCGGCAGGTACAGCTTGCCCGGGTCGGCGGTGGAGAACCCGGCGTTGCGGTCGGGCGTCCACTGCATCGGGGTGCGCACGGCGTCGCGGTCGGGCAGCCAGATGTTGTCGCCCATGCCGATCTCGTCGCCGTAGTACAGCGTGGGGCTGCCCGGCATCGACAGCACCATGGCGTGCGCCAGCTCGATCTCCGCGCGCGAGCCGTCGAGCAGCGTCGCGAGTCTGCGGCGGATACCGATGTTGGCGCGCATCCGCGGGTCCGGCGCGTACCAGCCGTACATCGCCGCGCGCTCCTCGGTGGTGACCATCTCGAGCGTGAGCTCGTCGTGGTTACGCAGGAACGTGCCCCACTGACCGCCGGCCGGGATGTCCGGCGTCTCGGCCAGGATGTCGATGATCGGCTTGGCCTTCTCGTCGCGCAGCGCGTAGTAGATACGCGGCATCACCGGGAAGTGGAAGCACATGTGGCATTCCGGCTCGTCGTCGGTGCCGAAGTACTCGACCACGTCCTTCGGCCACTGGTTGGCCTCGGCGAGCATGATCCGGCCCGGGTACTCGTCGTCGATCGTGGTGCGCAGCTTGCGCAGGAAGTCGTGGGTCTGCGGCAGGTTCTCGCAGTTGGTCCCGTCCTCCTCGAACAGGTACGGCACCGCGTCCAGGCGGAATCCGTCGATGCCCATGTCCATCCAGAACCGGACGACGTCGAGGATCGCCTCCTGCACGGCCGGGTTCTCGAAGTTCAGGTCGGGCTGGTGGCTGAAGAACCGGTGCCAGAAGTACTGCCGCCGCACCGGGTCGAAGGTCCAGTTGCTGGACTCGGTGTCGACGAAGATGATCCGCGCGTCCTGGTACAGCTCGTCGGTGTCGCTCCAGACGTAGAAGTCCCCGTACGGGCCCTCCGGGTCGTTGCGGCTGGACTGGAACCACGGGTGCGAGTCCGAGGTGTGGTTGATCACCAGGTCGGTGATCACCCGCAGCCCCCGGGCGTGCGCCTGCGCCACGAACTCCTGGAAGTCCGGCATCGTGCCGAACTCCGGCAGCACGGCGCAGTAGTCGGCGATGTCGTAGCCGCCGTCGCGCAGCGGGGACGCGTAGAACGGGGGCAGCCACAGGCAGTCGACGCCGAGGGACTGGATGTAGTCCAGCTTGCCGATCAGGCCGGTGAAGTCGCCGGAGCCGGACCCGTTCGAGTCGGCGAAGGCGCGCACCAGCACCTCGTAGAAGACGGCCTTGCGGTACCAGTTGGGATCGTTGTCGAGTCCGGGATGGATACCCGCGCCAATGTTCCTGGGCAACTCAGAGCCTCCTGACGTGGAGGACGTGGGCGGGCTGGAAGTAGGGGTCGAGACGGACGAAGTTGTGTTCCTGCCACTGGTAGGTCGTACCGGTGATCAGGTCTTCGGCGACGAACGCGTCGAACCAGTCCAGGCCCAGCTCGGGCATGTTCAGGTGCACGACGGTCTCTCGGGTGTTGTGCGGATCGAGGTTGACGACGACGATGAGCACGTCCTCGGGGCCACCGCCCGTCTCGCTCGACTCCAGCCGCCGTGAGTAGGCGATGACCTGCTCGTCGTCGGCGACGTGGAACACGGTGTTGCGCAGGCGGTGGAGCGACTTGTGGTTCCGCCTGATGTCGTTCAGCCGCGTGATGTACGGCGCGATCGAGCGGCCGTGGTTCGAGCCGCCCGGTTCGTAGCTGCCCCAGTCCCGCGGGCGGTACTGGAACTTCTCGCTGTCCAGATACTCCTCACGTCCGGGGAGCGGTGCGCCCTCGCAGAGCTCGTAACCGGAGTACATGCCCCAGCTCGGCGACAGGGTGGCCGCCAGCACCGCCCGCAGCTTGAAGGCCGACGGACCGGCGTTCTGGAGGAAGTCGTGAAGGATGTCGGGGGTGTTAGGCCAGAAGTTCGGCCGCATGTAGTCGGCACTTGAGCCGGTCAGCTCGGTGACGTACTCGGTCAGCTCGGCCTTGGTGTTGCGCCAGGTGAAGTATGTGTAGGACTGGTGGAAACCGACCTTGCCCAGGGTGTGCATCATCGCCGGGCGGGTGAACGCCTCGGCCAGGAACAGCACCTCCGGATGGGTGGCGTTCACCGTGCGGATCAGCCACTCCCAGAACGACACCGGCTTGGTGTGCGGGTTGTCCACCCGGAACACCTTGATCCCGTGGCCGATCCAGTGCTCGACCACCCGCAGCACCTCGGCGCCCAGGCCGGCCGGGTCGTTGTCGAAGTTGATCGGGTAGATGTCCTGGTACTTCTTCGGCGGGTTCTCGGCGTAGGCGATGGTGCCGTCGGCGCGCGTGGTGAACCACTCCGGGTGCTCCTTGGCCCACGGGTGGTCGGGCGCGCACTGGAGTGCCAGGTCGAGCGCGATCTCCAGGCCGAGGTCGTGCGCCGTCTTCACGAAGTGGTCGAAGTCGTCGAACGTGCCCAGGTCGGGGTGGATCGCGTCGTGCCCGCCCTCGTCCGAGCCGATCGCCCAGGGCGAGCCCGGGTCGCTCTCGCCCGGCGTCAGCGTGTTGTTCGGGCCCTTGCGGTTGACCCGGCCGACCGGGTGGATCGGCGGCAGGTAGACGATGTCGAAACCCATCGCCGCGGCCGCGGCCAGACGCGGTTCGGCCTGCCGGAAGGTGCCGGAGATCCAGCGCCCGTTCTCGTCCAGCCGGGCGCCCTCCGAGCGCGGGAACAGCTCGTACCAGGAGGAGTAGAGCGCCCGTTCGCGCTGCACCTCCAGCCGCAGCACCGGTGACGGCGACACCAGGTCGCGCAGCGGGCTCTCCGTCAGGGCGCCCTTCACCTGCAACGACAGGCCGGCCGCCAGGCGCTCGGAGACCGACCGGTTGCTGTTGCGCAGCACGGCCGCGGCCTCGGTCAGGTTGAGCATCGGCTTGCGGCGCTGCTTGGTCTCCTTGACCGCGCGCTCCATCAGCCGGGCGCCCTCTTCGAGCATCAGCTCGACGTCGACGCCCGAGCCGATCTTGATCACGGCATCGTGTTCCCAGGTGGCGTAGGGATCGCTCCAGCCCTCGACCAGGTAGGTCCACATGCCGGGCCGGTCGGGTGTCAAAGTCGCGTGGTAGCGGTCGGTCCCGGGTTCGCCGGGGGTCATCCGGACCTCGCTGTGGCGTCTGCCGTCGGGGTCGACGAGCACCGCGGTGGCGGCCACGGCGTCGTGGCCCTCGCGGAACACGACGGCGCTGATCTCCACCGCCTCGCCGATCACGGCCTTGGCGGGCCATCTTCCGCCGTCCACCGAGGGCTTCACGCCGGTGACCGGGATCCGCCCGATGCCGGGACGGCCGTAGACCACCTGCGTGCTCTCACCCTTGCCCTCGGCGAGATACGGCGCCTGGTAAGGGGTGACGCGTGCCGCGAAGCTGGCGTCCCTGCCGTTGTACTCGCCGGACGTGCTGGTCTGTGTCTCCATGCGTTTACCCGTTCCCGCGACGCCTGAGGTGCGGCCGATCTGATCAAAGCCACTGTGGAGGCTCATGGACGCTTCCGACGACCTTCCCGGCGAGGCAGTCCGGCCCCCGCCACCTTTAACCCAACACCTGACAAACGAGGTCTGCTGCGTACCAGACTCGACCATGACGGGGGGTCCCCGCATTTCCACCGCGCCGCCGCCCCCGTGCCGTACGTCACCGTTCACCTGTCTTCCGCCCGGTATCCACCTCGAGCGCGGACGGCCGGGCGCGGTGACGTACCCGTCGGGGCGGCCCGGGTGCATCGGATGCCGCACGGGCGGCACCAGGAACCATGGTGACGCCGCAGGCAGCCGCTGGCCCAGATCCAACCAGACGGTAGTTTCGTGGTGATCACTGCGGTGCTTCAAAACCTATCGGCACACCCGGGGTGAAACTTCTTGCGAGTTCTGCAAGAGCTTCGCGATCTCGCCGGGTGACCGGCGCCGTCGCGGTCTAGGCTGCCCAGGGTGAGAGCGATCCGCCGATTCACCGTCCGGACCGTCCTGCCCGAGCCGCTCGCGGCCCTGGCCGAGCTCGCCAGCAACCTCCGATGGTCCTGGCACCGGCCCACGCTCGAGCTGTTCGCGTCGCTGAGCCCAGCCCGCTGGGAGGCCGCACGCCGCGATCCGGTGGCCATGCTCGGCTCCTTCTCGCCGGAGGAGCTGCTCACCCTGGCCGAGGACGAGCAGTTCGTCGCCCGGGTCGACGAGGCCGCCCGCGACCTGCACGCCTACCTCACCCAGGACCGCTGGTACCAGTCGCTCGACGCCGAGCTGGCGGCCGAGAACCGGGAGCCCGCGCCCCGCTCGATCGCCTACTTCTCGCCGGAGTTCGGCATCACCGCGGTGCTCCCGCAATACTCCGGGGGCCTCGGCATCCTCGCCGGTGATCACCTGAAATCGGCCAGCGACCTGGGCGTTCCGATCGTCGGGGTGGGCCTGCTCTACCAGTTCGGCTACTTCGAGCAGTCGCTCACCCGGGACGGCTGGCAGCGCGAGGACTACCCGGTGCTCGACCCGGACGAGCTGCCGATCTCGCTGCTGCGCGAGGCCGACGGCTCGCCCGCCGAGGTCACCGTGACGCTGGCCGGCGGCCGCCCGCTGGTGGCCCACGTGTGGAAGGCGCAGGTCGGCCGGGTGCCGCTGCTGCTGCTCGACTCCGACCACGAGGCCAACGACGAGCCGGCCCGGGCCGTCACCGACCGGCTCTACGGCGGCACCCCGGAACACCGCCTGCACCAGGAGATCCTGCTCGGCGTCGGCGGCGTGCGCGCGCTGCGGCTGTGGAGCCGGCTCACCGGCGCACCGCAGCCGGAGGTGTACCACACCAACGAGGGGCACGCCGGGTTCCTCGGCCTGGAACGGATCAGCGAGCTCACCGGCACCGGGCTGACCTTCGAGGAGGCCCTCGAAACCGTTCGCGCCGCCACGGTGTTCACCACCCACACCCCGGTGCCGGCCGGCATCGACCGGTTCGCCCGCGAGCTGATCATGAGCCACTTCGGCCCGGAGGGCGCCGGCCTGCCCGGCCTCTCGGTGGACCAGGTGCTGGCGCTCGGCGCCGAGACCTACCCGGGTGGCGACCCGGCCGTGTTCAACATGGCGGTGATGGGCCTGCGGCTGGCGCAGCGGGCCAACGGGGTGTCGCAGCTGCACGGCGCGGTCAGCCGGGAGATGTTCGAGGGTCTGTGGCCGGGCTTCGACGCCCCGGAGATCCCGATCACCTCGATCACCAACGGCGTGCACGCACCCACCTGGGTGGACTCGCGGATGATCGAGCTGGCCGAGCGGCACATCGGCCCGCAGATCCGCACCGAGGCCAAGGCCTGGGAGGAGATCGCGAAGGTGCCGGCCGACGAGCTCTGGGCCACCCGCCGCCAGCTGCGCTCCGCCCTGGTGACCGAGGCCCGGCGGCGGATGCGCGGGTCGTGGCTCAAGCGCGGCGCCAGCAACGCCGAACTGGGCTGGATCGACGGCATTCTCGACCCGGACGTGCTGACCATCGGGTTCGCCCGGAGGGTGCCCAGCTACAAGCGGCTGACCCTGATGCTGCGCGACCCGGAGCGGCTGCGCGACCTGCTGCTGCACCCCGACCGCCCGGTCCAGCTGGTGATCGCGGGCAAGTCGCACCCGGCCGACGAGACCGGCAAGCGGCTGATCCAGCAGATGGTGCGGTTCGCCGACGAGGCCGGTGTGCGGCACCGCATCGTCTTCCTGCCGAACTACGACATCGCGATGGCGCAGGCGCTCTACCCCGGCTGCGACGTCTGGCTGAACAACCCGCTGCGCCCGTTCGAGGCCTGCGGCACCTCCGGGATGAAGTCGGCGCTGAACGGCGGGCTCAACCTGTCGGTGCTGGACGGCTGGTGGGACGAGTGGTTCGACGGCGAGAACGGCTGGGCCATCCCGACCGCCGACGGGGTGGAGGACGCGAACTACCGCGACGACCTGGAGGCCGCCGGGCTGTACGACCTGCTGGAGAACGAGGTGGCCCCGCGCTTCTACGAGCGCGACACCGACGGCCTGCCGCAGCGCTGGCTGTCGATGGTGCGGCACACCTTCGCCTCGCTCGGGCCGAAGGTGCTGGCCAGCCGCATGGTGGCGGACTACGTGCGGCAGCTCTACCTGCCCGCCGCCACGGCCGGCCGGGCGATCACCCCGGACCGGGCCCGCGACCTGGCCGCCTTCAAGGGCCGGGTGCGGCTGGCCTGGCCGGACGTGCGGGTGGAACACGTGGACAGCTCCGGGCTCTCGGACTCGCCGCAGGTCGGTGACGCGATGAGCGTGCGTGCCGTGGTCTACCTCGACGGCCTGAACCCGTCCGACGTCGAGGTGCAGGTGGTGCACGGACGGGTGTCGCCGCAAGACCTGATCACCGACTTCGTGGTGCAGGACCTGCGCTGGGCGGGTGCGGCCGACAACGAGCCGGCCGAGGGCCGGCACGTGTTCGAGGGGCATCTGAAACTCCGTCGCACCGGCCCGTTCGGCTACACCGTGCGGGTGCTGCCCCGGCACGAGGGCCTGGCGGCCCCCGCGGAGCTCGGGTTGGTTACGAACGCCTGAAAATTGGGGACGACGATGAGCCCGCGCGGAGCTCACCGTCGTCCCCAATTTTTTCAGGAATTGTCGAGAGGCAGCCCGGGCGGGTTCAGCTCGGACTTCTCCACCGCCTCGTTCTCCAGCTGGTAGGCCTTGAGCCAGGTCTCGTACTGGCCGTTCTCGATCAGGTGGTTGATCGCCTCGGTGAGCGGCTCGGCCAGGCCGTTGTCCTTCTTGGTGGTGGCGGCGATCAGACCCTGCAACGACTCACCCGCGCCCGACCAGGAACCCGCGCTGCGGGTGGGCGTGGTGCCCGAGGAATCGTTCGCGATGTCGTACTGGATACCGGGATTCGGGCCGAAGTAGGCGTCGATCTTGCCGGAGGTCAGGGCCAGCCGCGAGCCGTTGCGGTCGGGGTAGTACTTCACCTCCAGGGTCTTGCCCTCCTTCTCCAGCTTGGTCCTCCACTCCAGCAGGATCTTCTCCTGGTTGGTGCCCGCGCTGGTGGCCACGGTCAGGCCGGCCAGGTTCTCGTAGTCGTCGTCGAACTCCCAGGTGCTGTCCTTCCTCACCTGGAAGGCCAGGTCGTCCTTGCGGTACGAGGCGAAGTCGTACTTCTGCTGGCGTTCCTCGGTGTCGGTGATGTTCGAGAACCCCACGTCGTTGCGGCCGCTGTCGATGCCGACGAACAGGTTCTCCCAGGTCACGTTCGAGATCACCGGCTTCAGCCCGAACACCGCCGCGACCAGGCGGCCGAGGTCGGGCTCGGCGCCGGTGACAGTCTTGGCGTCGTCGCTGACGAACGCCAGCGGCGGGAACCCGGCCGGCAGTGCGCCGACGCCGATCACCAGCTCGCCGCTGTCCAGAACGTCTTTCGGCAGCTTGGCCCGGATCTCCTGCTGCACCTCGACCGGGATCGTGGTCTCGGTGAAGGGCGCGCCGGTGGCCGCGGCGATCCGCACCTGGGTGGTGCCGCTGTTCTTGGCGGCGCCGGTGTCGGCGTCGGCGTCACCGCCGCAGGCGCTCAGGGCCAGGGCCAGGGTGGTGACGGCGGCGAGCAGCACGCCGGGACGGCCGGAAGTGGGCATGGTTCTCCTCAGGTACTGGCGCGGAAGGGTTTACAGGACCTTGCCGATGAACTCGCGGGTGCGCGGATGCCGCGGGTGGTCGATCACCTGCGCGGCCGGGCCGTGCTCGATCAGGCGCCCGGAGTCCATGAAGAACACCACGTCCGCCACCTCGCGGGCGAAGGCGACCTCGTGGGTGACGATGACCAGGGTGGTGCCGGTGCCGGCCAGTTCCCGGATCACCGCGAGCACCTCGCCGACCAGCTCCGGGTCGAGGGCCGAGGTCGGCTCGTCGAACAGGATCAGCTCCGGCTCCAGGGCCAGGGCCCGGGCGATCGCGGCGCGCTGCTGCTGACCGCCGGACAGCTGACGGGGGTAGGCGTCCGCCTTGTCGGCGATCCCGACCCGCTCCAGCAGGGCGAGGCCCTGGCGCCGGGCCACGTCCTGGGGATGCCGCCGGAGGGCCAGCGGCGCCTCGATCACGTTCTCCAGGATGGTCAGGTGCGGGAACAGGTTGAAGTTCTGGAACACGAAACCGATGCGGGCGCGCTGGGCCCGGATCGCCCGGCCACCGAGCTCGTGCAGCCGGCCGTTGCGCTCGCGCACGCCGATCAGCTCGCCGAACACCCGCACATAGCCCAGGTCGAGGCGGTCCAGGTGGTTGACGGTGCGCAGCAGGGTGGACTTCCCCGCCCCGGACGGGCCGATCACGGCGGCCACCTGCCCGGCCCGCACGTCCAGGTCGATGCCGTCGAGCACCCGGTGGGCGCCGTACGACTTGGTCGCGCCGCGGATCTGGACCGCGGCCGGGATCTCGCTCACGCGAACCTCTTCCGGACGGTGGAGCGGAACTTCTGCAACGGCGTGGGCGGGATCGTGCGCAGCGCGCCCCGGGCGTAGTGGCGCTCCACGTAGAACTGCACCACCGACAGCACGCTGGTCAGGAAGACGTACCAGACGGTGGCCACCAGCAGCAGCGGCACGATGTCGCCGGGGTGGGTGGAGGCGAGCATCTGCACGGTGCCGAACAGGTCGAGCAGCGACACGTAGAACAGCAGCGAGCTGGCCTTGATCAGCCCGACCAGCTGGTTCACGTAGGCCGGCACGATGGAGCGCAGGGCCTGCGGCAGCACGATCCGGCGGAACTGCCGGGCCCGGCTCAGCCCGAGGGCGTCGGCCGCCTCATGCTGGCCCTGGTCGACCGAGTGCAGGCCGGCCCGCACCACCTCGGCAGCGTAGGCCGCCTCGTTCAGGCTGAGCCCGATCACCCCGATCACCATGTAGCCGAGCAGGTCGGTGGTGTCGAACGCGGTGAAGACCGGCCCGAACGGGATGCCGATGCCGATCTCGGGGTACAGCGCGGAGAAGTTGAACAGGAACAGCAGCAGCACGATCAGCGGGACGGCGCGGAACAGCCAGATGTAGGTCCAGCTCACGGCTTCCAGCAGCGGGTTGCCCGACAGCCGCATCAGGGCCAGCAGGATGCCGCCGAGCAGGCCGAGCACCGCACTCCACGCCGTGGCCTGGAGGGTGATCCACAGTCCGTCGACGACGACCGGCTGGAAGACGTAGGAGCGGAACCGGTCCCACTGGTAGAAGGGGTTGCTGAACAGGCCGTGCGCGATCTGCGCGCCGATCACCAGGACGACGGCGGAGGCGGCCAGGCGCCACGGGTGCCGCAGCCCGACCACCGGTGCCCCGGTCAGCGGGTCGGCGGTGGAAGACGTTGTGACCGTGGGAGATTCGTGTTCCTGCGGGTCCGGGACGGGACCGGCCCGGGTGCCGAGTGCTTGCTCGGCGGGGGAGTCGGCGCTCAGGGGGAACATCTCCTTCGGCAGCGTCCGGGCAGCGCGGGGCGACGCCGTGACCGGGCGGTTGAGATGGCGAGAAGTGCTGCGAGACAGGTGGGACGCGGGGACGACGACCTACGGAACAGCTTGTGAAGGAAGCTAGGAGCGTGGATTCCTTTTGTCAACCAAATCGGTCATGATTCGTGCTGTGACCGTGACCGAGCCGGCTGTGGCCGGCCTCCATCCACTCGACAATCCCGCCTGGGCGTCGCTCACCGGACCGCACGCGCACCTCGCCGAGGGCACGCCGGACGTGTGGCGGTATCCGCCCGACGTCGCGCCGTTCGTGGCGCTGCCGTCGGTGCCGGGCCCGCAGACCTGGCACGACCTGGCCGGGCTGGCCGGGCCCGGCCAGGTGGTCGCGCTGTCGGGGGCTCCCGGCCTGGTGGACGAGCTGCCCGTCGGCTGGGAGGTGACGACGACGGGGGCCGGGGTGCAGTTGGTCGCCACCGACGCGCTGCTCGGTGCGCCGGACGAGGAGGCGGTGCGGCTCGGTGCCGCCGACGTGCCGGAGATGCTCGGCCTGGTGGCCCGCACCCGCCCGGGACCGTTCCGGTCGCGCACCCACGAGCTCGGTGCCTACCTGGGCATCCGCCGCGGCGGGAGGCTGGTGGCGATGGCGGGGGAGCGCCTGCACCCGCCGGGCTGGACCGAGATCAGCGCGGTCTGCACCGACGAGGCGTACCGCCGTCAGGGGCTGGCCGCCCGGCTGGTGCGCGCCGTGGCCCACGGCATCCGGGAACGTGGCGAGACCCCGCTGCTGCACGCGGCGGCGTCGAACGAGAGGGCGATCAGGCTTTACCAGGCCATGGGTTTCGCCCTGCGTCGGCACACCGGCTTCTTCGGTGTGCGCACCCCGGGCGGTAGGGGATGACACGTGGGGATGCTCACGGTGGGGGGACACAACCTGAGGGGGTGCCGGGTGCGTCTGTATCAAGAGGGGCGTCGCGGGGTTCGAGGAAGACGGTGACGCCGGGGTGGGTCATGGGTGGGGAACACGGATTTTCGGAGGTGGACCGGATGGGTTCGGCGACCAAGGGCGGGCAGGACGCCGACGTCATCGTGATCGGTGGCGGGGCCATGGGGTCGGCGGCGGCCTGGCAGCTGGCCGAGCGCGGTGTCGACGTGCTGCTGCTGGAGCGGTTCGAGCCGGGGCACACGCAGGGCGCCTCGCACGGGGCGTCCCGCATCTTCCGGGTGTCCTACCCCGATCCGCTGCACATCGGCCTGGCCCGTGAGGCGCAGCAGTTGTGGCGTGAGCTGGAGCAGGCCTCCGGGGTCCCGCTGCTCACGGTGACCGGCGGCGTCGACCACGGCACCGCCGACGAGCTGGACGTGCTGCACGACGGGCTCACGGCGGCCGGGGTGGAGAGCCACTGGCTGGGCGCCACCGAGGCCGCGGACCGCTGGCCCGGGCTGCGTTTCGACGGGCGGGCGCTGTACCACCCGGGCAGCGGCCGGCTGCACGCCGACCACGCGGTGTCCGCACTCCAGTCCGTGGCCCGCGGGCGGGGCACGGTGGCCCTGCACCGCACCCGGGTCACCCGGGTCGAGGTGCTGCCCGACGACACCGTGGCGGTCTCCACCGAGCAGGACTTCCAGCCGCTGCGGGCCCGGCGGGTGGTGGTGGCCGCCGGCGCCTGGACCGACCAGATCCTGGCCGGTCTGCTGCCGCTGCCCCGGCTGCGGGTCACCCAGGAGCAGCCGGCCCACTTCACGCCGCTGGGCACCGACGAGAACGACTGGCCCAGCTTCACCCACCGCCGTGCCGGCGCCGCCACGGTCTACGGCATGGGCACACCGGGCGAGGGGGTCAAGGTCGGGCTGCACGGTGTGGGCCCGCGCATCGATCCGGAGCACCGCGACTTCCGGCCCCGCGCCGAGCAGTCGGCCGACCTGCACGAGTACGTGCGCACCTGGCTGCCCGGTGTCGACGCGTCCAGTGCCGTCCCGGTCACCTGTACCTACACCTCCACCGCCGACGAGGTGTTCGTGCTCGACCGGCGCGGCCCGATCGTCGTCGCGGCCGGGTTCTCCGGCCACGGCTTCAAGTTCGTGCCGGCGATCGGCCGCATCCTCGCCGACCTGGTCGAAGGGGCGCCCCCGGTGCCGGAATTCGCCCTCGACCGTCCCCGGCGGGTGGCGCAGCCGGCAGTCTGAACCGAGGACGACGACGAGCTCGGCCAGAGCTCATCGTCGTCCTCAATTTCGGAGATGCTCACCGAATCAGGGGTAGACACCTGTCCCGCCGGTTCTGACCTCGTTGGCGAGAAAGTGCAGTCCGCGCTCCAGCCGAACGAACGAGCTGAGGCCGCCGGCCCGAAGATCGGCGATCCTCATGGCTCGGGTCAACGGAAGCTGATGCACCGTCGGCTTGTAGGGGAGTCCACCCATGAGTTCCATGCTGACCCAGCCCTTTGCGTCCCGAGGGCCTTCCGGGGACGAGGGGATGTTGCGCGGTGATCCCAACGTGCAGATGGGTTTTCCAGCAGGGGAGCGAAGCGTCTTCCCCGTGAGCGACGGGGCCACCGAGATGGCCAAGGTCTCGAATTCGCGGAAGAAGAAGACGATCGCGACCGGAAAACTGAGGCCCTCGTTCCGGACGGCCTGCGCGAATACCGGTGCGTCCTTGGCAGGGCAGGAATCCTCGAGATCGGCCGTGAGGATTGCAGCTGCGGGCTCGAGAGTCGCAGCGATTCTTGCGGCGTTGACCGCACGCTCTGGGGACGAGATGACGTACCTTGGGCTGGAGGACGGCATGGACCAGAAATCTGTGGGTACCACGCCGATGTCCTTACCAAGGCGGAAGATCAGATTCTCGACAGAATCCTGCTCACCATGGCTCTCTGACCACGACCAGGCGGCCGGGAACGGTGGTCACTGAGGACCATCCTCGTCAAAAAGGTCGAGCAGATTCTGTTCTCCGCCGGGAGTGTGGAAGCCGCCAGAACGCAAGATACTTCCCGCAGACAACAGTGAGTCTTTGACAATGGTTCTCTGGTGTTCTGCAACCAGGCCCACGTGGGTGGCGCCATCCCTGCGTTCCACCACCCGGACATCATCCATGTCCAGCAGGTCGAGCAAATCCGGGCTGTGCGTGGTGATCGCGACCTGGCACTTGTGACTTGTAGCCCTGAGGTAGTCGTAGAGCAGAGGCAGGAGCCCGGGATTGATAGTGAGCTCGGGCTCTTCGATCCCGAGGAGCGGCGGCGCCGGGCTCTGGAGCAATGCTGTCAGAATCCCCGCCAGTCGCAGCGTGCCGTCGCTCTCCTGGCCGGCGCTGAACCAGCGCGTCGTGTTACGTATCCGGTGCTCGAACTCGGCGGTGTAGTAGCCACCGGCTGAATCGACACGAATCCCGGTGATGTCACCCGTCACTCTTTCGAGGCCTAATTGCAGGTCGCTGAGAGCGGCATCGTTCAGGGTACGCAGAACTGCACACCAGTTGGATCCGGAATCGTCCAGCGGGGGAGCGACCCCGACGGGCTGTGGTTGCGCCAGTTCGCGAGGAAAGATGCCGTGCACCCTCACCGAGCGCAGGGCTTCGACGATAGGACGGATCTGCGGGTCGCCGGCCAGGGTGGGCAGCACCAGTTCGGTCGGGCTGCCCAGCGGGGCGAGGCCGGCAGGAGCTGCCTTCACCGTGCCGCGGTCAACCACGAGAGAAAGCTGTGACCCATCAGCGAGGAACGCATGCAACGATTCGTTCTCGACCCGGTACGACGCACCCTTGGCTGCGTTGATCTGAAGCTCGTACGACGCGTCCCAATCCGGCGCCTGGAGATCGATGCGTATCTTGATGGCCCGGGGCTTCGTCGGGGCCACCCGCCGCAGGCGATTGATGCCGAGGCGCTTCGAAATGGCAGGCTCCAGACCGAAGGTCAGGGCCTCTCTGAGGAACCGGAAGACATCGAGTACATTGCTCTTGCCTGACCCGTTCGGTCCCACGAACGCAGTGAAATCCCCGAATTCGACGGTCACGTCGTCGCTGAGAGAACGATAATTCGACACTCGGAGCCGAGCGACCCGGGCCGTTGGCACAGCGTCGCCGGGTGGTGCTTCGATCGTCATGTGGCTCCCAGCCGTGACTCCGTCCTCTGACATTTCTTACGCAGGAACATTACTTCACGTCATTACCGGGCCACGTACAACCGCATCGAGTCCGGTGACGGCTCGATCTCGGTGGCCGGGGGCAGCACCGCGGAGCCGCCCGGCGCCGGCGGCCGCGGTTCGGCGCTGTCCCACAGCAGTTCGTAGGAACTGAGCGGGGGCACGTCCGGCAGAATGACCGTGGGCGGTTTCGACGCGCCGGCGATCACCAGCAGCAGCGAGCCCGTGGTCTCACCCGGCCCGAGCGGCGCGGAGCCGGGGGCGGGCTCGGCGAACAGCACCTGAAGCATCCGGCGCTGGGCGTCCGACCAGTGCGCCATCGTCATCTCGGAGCCGTCCTCGGCGAACCAGCCCACGTCGCGCAGACCGCCGGGCCCGTGCTCGCCGCTGAAGAAGCGCGAGGGGTGCACGGCGGCGAAGCGCTGGCGCAGCGAGATCAGGTGGCGGGTGGTGGCGAGCAGGTCCTGCTGCCACTCCTCCAGCTCCCAGTCCAGCCACGACACCGGGCTGTCCTGCGCGTAGGGATTGTTGTTGCCGCCCTGGCTGCGGCCGAACTCGTCACCGGCCACCAGCATCGGCACGCCGGCCGAGAACAGCAGCGTGCCCAGCATGTTCCGGATGTTGCGGCGGCGGGCGGCCACGATCACCGGGTCGTCGGCCGGCCCCTCCACGCCGTGGTTCCAGCTGCGGTTGTTGTCGGTGCCGTCGCGGTTGTCCTCGCCGTTGGCGTGGTTGTGCTTGACGTCGTAGGCGGTCAGGTCGGCCAGCGTGAAACCGTCGTGGGCGGTGACGAAGTTGACCGACGCCAGCGGCCCCCGGCCAGGGGCGAAGGTGTCGGCCGAACCGGCGATCCGGGTGCCGAGATCCCGCAGCCCGCCAGGGATCTCGCCGTTCGCCACCCGGGCGCCGGAGGTCAGCCAGAAGTCTCGTACGTCGTCGCGGTAGCGGTCGTTCCACTCGGCGAACGGCGGCGGGAACTGACCGGTGCGCCAGCCGTCCGGGCCGACGTCCCAGGGCTCGGCGATCAGCTTGGCCCCGGCCAGCACCGGGTCGACGCGCATGGCCACCAGCATCGGGTGGTCGGAGTGGAACTCGTTGCGGCCCCGGGCCAGGGTGGGGGCCAGATCGAACCGGAACCCGTCCACGTCCATCTCCTGCACCCAGTACCGCAGCGAGTCCAGCACCAGCTGCACCACCCTGGTCTGCGTGGCGTCGAGACTGTTGCCGCAGCCGGTGAAGTCGATGTCGCGGCCGTCGCCGTCCAGCCGGTAGTAGGTGGCCGCGTCGAGCCCGCGGAACGACAGCATCGGGCCGATCACGCCGGCCTCGCAGGTGTGGTTGTAGACGACGTCGAGCAGCACCTCCAGCCCGGCCGCGTGCAGCGCCTGCACCATCTGCCGGAACTCGTCCACCACCGCGGCCGGGTCGGTGGTGGCCGCGTAGGCCGGGTGCGGGGCGAAGAAGCCCAGCGTGTTGTAACCCCAGTAGTTGGTCAGGCCGCGCGCTTCCAGGTGCGCCTCGGAATGACTGGCGTGCACCGGAAGCAGCTCGACCGCGGTCACGCCGAGGCCGGTCAGGTAGTCGATCGCGGCCGGGTGGGCCAGCCCGGCGTAGGTGCCGCGCAGCGCCTCCGGCACGCCGGGCAGGTTCTTCGTCAGGCCGCGCACGTGTGCCTCGTAGATCACCGTGCGGGCCCACGGCGTCCTCGGTTTCGTGCTGACCAGGTTCGAGGGAGTGGGCATGACGATGCCGTGCGCCGCGAACGGCGCCGAGTCGCGGTGGTCGGGACTGCGGTGCGGGCCGATCAGGTCCGGGCCGACCTGGTGCCCGTACAGCTCGGGCCGCAGGCGCTCGGGCGGCACGACGGCCCGGGCGTACGGGTCGAGCAGCAGCTTGGCCGGGTTGTGCCGGTGCCCGCGGCGCGGGTCCCAGGGCCCGTGCACCCGGAAGCCGTAGCGCTGGCCGGGGCGCACGTCGGGGACGAATCCGTGCCAGATGCCGTAGGTCTGGTTCGGCAGATCGATCCGCCGTTCGCTCCAGCGGTCCCCGTCTTCCGGCGCATCGGGCTCCAGCAGGCAGAACTGGACCCGGTCGGCGTGCGCGGCCGCAACGGCCACGTCGACACCGCCGTCCCGGACCTGCACGCCGAGCGGGTACGGCAGAGACCGCTGCGTCCGCGTCACCGATGTCACCGGTCCAGTCTGCCGGAATCCGGCCCGCCCGGCCGGGTGTGGGGCGACCACTCGGCGTCATCCGGTGTCGACGTCGCGCGTCCGGGTGAACCGACTAGGGTTTGGGAGCATGACCGATCCCACGTCGCTGCCCTCCTTCCCGCCCCCGCCGGACGAGCACCCGCTGCGCGGCAAGGTGCTGGACGCCCTGATCGACGAGGGCCAGCAGCCGCGCATCGACGAAGACGGTGACGTCGCCGTGTCGGTGCAGGAACAGATGCTGTTCGTGCGGTGCCTCGACACGCAGCCACCGATGATGCGGGTGTTCGGCCAGTGGCTGCTCGACGACTCGATGGCCGGTGACGAGATCACCCGGCTGCGGGCGGCCAACGCGGTCACCAGTGCGCTGAACCTGGTCAAGGTCACGGTGAACGCCGACCGGCTGGCCGTGGCGGTGGACCTGATCGTGTCCGACGGCACGGACCTCGGCCCGCTGCTGAGCGCCACCCTCGAGGCCGTGCTCGGCTCGGTGCGCACGTGGCACCAGACCGTCACACAGCTGCTGGAGCAGGCGAATCCGGCCGAGGGCTCCTGACATCGGCCGGTTCAGTGGCCCGCCCGCTTGAGTTCCTGCCGGTGGACGCCGAGTAGCCCGAGAGCCGCCGAACCCGGGTGAGGCATCTCATCCGCTGTCCCCTTCCGGGGCGAGTGGGTAGGGTCGGGGATTTCCGGGCAATTGGTGTTGACTGGATCGGGCAAGCACGGGAGCGGCGTGGCAGAGCTCGTGACCCTCGACCTGGCCCCCGGTCAGGAGATCGAACGTGGCCTGAACTCCGGCCTGTTCGCGACCAAGGACCGCGCCCCGGGCACCGCCTCGTTCATCGGGAACGGCCCGGGCAAGGCAGAATTCGAAGGACGTTGATGACTGACGAGACGGCGACCGGCACCCCCCACGACGACGCGGGCGCGTCATCGGGGGCGAGCAGTCCGACGGGGCCGGCGGCCGGTTCCGTCTCGGGCGGGACGACGGGTGACGCCCCGCCGGCCAAGGCCCCGGTGCGCAAGCCGCGGGCGGCGAAGGCCGCACCGGGCGAGGCGGCCAAGCCGGCCAGCACGCGCAAGCCCACCTCGAAGCGCGCCCCGGCGAAGAAGACCACCCCCCGCAAGACCACCCCGAAGACGCCCGCCGCCCCGGTGGGATCGGCCGCTCCGGTGGAGTCGGCTTCTGCGGAGTCGGTTACCTCGGCAGGGTCGGCCGCTTCTGTGGATTCGGCTGTTCCTGCTGTGTCCGCTGCGCCGGTCGCCCCGACGGCGGAGGTGCCGGACCAGGTTCTGGCCGCCGCCGAGGCAGCGAACGCCGCGGTGCCGGACAGCGCTGTGCTGGACAACGCGGTGGTGGACAGCGCAGTGGTGGACAACGCAGTGGTGGACAACGCGGTGGTGGACGGGGCAACGGTGGACGCTGCCCCGGCGAGCTCTGCGGTGGCGAATTCCGCGGGAATGCCGAAGCCTTCAGGTATCTCGGGTGCCTCGAAGCCTTCGGTGGTGCCGGAGCCCTCGATGGCGCCGAAGCCTTCGGTGGTGCCGAAGCCGTCGGTGGCGCCGAAGCCCTCGACGGCGCCGAAGCCTTCAGCGGCGCCGAAGCCGTCGGTGGCACCGGAGCCCTCGACGGCGCCGAAGCCGTCGGACCTCTTGAAGCCCTCCGGGCTGCCGGGAGCTGCGGCCGGGTCGAAGTCTTCCGTCGAGTCGAAGCCGTCGGAGGTGACCGGGTCGGCCGCCGCGCCGAAACCGGCCATCACTCCGAAACCGTCGGCCACGCCGGAGCCGGTCGGTGTTCCCGGGCCCGCGGACGTCTCGGAGGCCACGGACGCGACGGACCTGCCGAAGTCGGTTGCCGGCCAAGAGGAATCCGCCGAGAGGGCGAGGGTGAACCTGGCCGGGACCTCCTCCGGCAGCGACACGGCCGCACGGCCCGCGAGCGCGGCCGCGAACGGCACGGCCACGCCGGCCGCCGACCGGGCGGAGGGGAAGAAGGAGACTGCCGCGTCGTCCGTGAAGCGTTCTCCCGCAACGGGTTCAGAGGGTGGGCGGGGGCTTTCGTCGTCCACTGCCGGAAAGGGCGCCGAGGGGGCGGGGTACGCCCGGGACCGGTTCGCCGGGCTGGTGGGCGCACGGGTTCTGCGGCGCGAGAAGATGCCCTACGGTGACGCTCTCGAGGTGGGGGCCGGGTCGACGTTCGGGTTCTCGCTCGGGCTGTTGCAGTCGGGCGTCGTGAACCGGCTCTGGATCAGCGATCTCGCCACCTCGGCGCTGGCCGCGGCCCGACGCCGCTCCGAGCAGCTGGGGCTGGGGATCGCGGGCGACGAGCTGGCCGACCCGGAGATGCTGCCGTTCGACGACGCCAGCTTCGACCTGGTGGTGGCGCACGCCCTGCTGCACCGGCGGATGGATCCGGCCGGCACCCTGACCGAGGTGCTGCGCGTGCTGCGGCCGGGCGGGCGGTTCGTGATCACCGGCGAGTCCACCCGGGTCAGGGACTGGGCCTCGCCCGGGTTCGTGCGCACCGAGGGCGGTGCGGGACGGGCCGGGATGTCCCGCGCGGGCAAGGCCCGGGCGCGGCTGCCCGAACGTCTGCGCACCCTGACCGGCGCCCCCGATGCCTCGCCGACCGTGCCCGACCGGCTGGTCGAGGTGGCGGCCGAGGCTGGGGCCCGCGAGGTGAAGGTGAAGCCGGAGGAACTGCTGGCCACCGTGCTGCCCTACCCGGGCGCCGAGCCGGGACCGGCGGTGATCCGCTCACGCGAGCGGCTGGCCGTGCTCGACCGCAAGCTCTCCCAGGTGCTGCCGGTGACGGCGTTCCCGACGGTGGGCCTGACCGGCGTCCGCGCAGAACCAGTGTGAGGTGAGCAGGGGCGCTCAACGTCGCGCGCCCGTCTGCCGACAGGCAAGCGTGAGCCAGCACCCCGCCGACGTCCCACCCGAGGAAGAGCGCCAACCGGTTCGCAGCCTGGTCGTGCCGCCTCGCGCGGACGTGGTGCCGCCTGGTCTGCTGCGGGCCGGCGGGCCACCGCCGGAGGTGCTGCGGCAGTGGAGCGACGCCCTGGCCGCGGCCGGGCTGTACACCGAGGCCCTGGAGGTGCACCCGGCGATCGAGCGGGTGGACGTCGTGCGGCAGGCCGAGCTCGCCGTGCTCGCCGGCATCCACACCACCGCGCTGGACCTGCTCGGCGAGCTGGCGGCGGCGAAGACCGAGCGCACCCGCCGCACGGTGGCGGTGCTGAAGAAGGACCAGGACCGGGCCCCGGCGCCGAGTCCCTGGCTGGAGCTGCTGGCCCGGGTGGCGGAGCTGCTCGCGGGCACGGGTGACCTGGACACCGTGCGCACCGCGGCGCAGCGGGTGCAGCCCTCGGCCGGACTGGACTGGATCGTGGCGCTGGCCGCCGTGTCGGTCGGCGACCTGGAGGCCGCCGCGCCCCGGGCCCGCGCGGCCCGCGACGGCGGCTGCCGGGACCTGCGCATGCTCACCGTCGCGGCCGCCGATCTGGCCCGGGTCGGCGACTACGCCCAGGCCCTGCGGCTGACCGGTCAGGCGCAGCGGATCGCGCTGCCCGACGAAGACCCCGCCGCGCTCACCGTGCACGTGCTCCAGCGCTGCGGATTCCCGCAGCAGGCAAGGGCTCTGGCGGTGGCCGGGGTGGGGGACGCCACCCTCGCGCCGTCCTTCCGCACCGACTGGAAGGCCGCGGCCTCCGGCGCCGGCGCCAGCTCCCTCGGGGTGCTCGGCCAGCGGGTGAAGGTGCACGGCCGGCGGGCGCAGCGCCGGGTGGAGCGCCGCACCCGGGAGGCCGACGCGATCGCCGGTTACGACCTGACCTGCCGCTGCTACGGCTCCGGCGGCTGGATCGGGAGCAGCCGCCTGTTCTACCTGGAGCACCACCTGCACGAGCTGCTGCCCGCGCCGGTGGCCGGGCTGGACGCCCGGCTGATGATCTGCCGCGCCACCAACCTGGTCTTCCTCGACCTGGTGGCCCGCGAGATCACGCTGCCGGTGCCGGCCGGTACGCCGGCCGAGACACCCGCCCCGGACGCCGAGGAGACCAGCCCGACGCCGGGCATGGGTGTGAGCCTGGGCATGGCGCTGCCCGCCTGAAATGGCCGGGTTGCCCCGTCCTCGCTGATTAAAGACATGCCCTCGTGAGGTAATTCACAGGGCCCTGTCGTGAGCGACCGCCTGGCGTGAGTACCTTGGGCTCCCGACGTCCAGACTGGTTCCACCGGCCCTGGATGAGAAACTTGCGCCAGGTAAGCAGTCGTTCAGCTGCTGGCAGGTTTTACAAGTACGCAAGAGTCGAGAGGCGCTCATGAACATCGTGGTCTGCGTGAAGTACGTACCGGACGCCCAGGCCGACCGGACATTCTCGTCGGACGACAACACCACCGATCGCGAGAACGTCGACGGTCTGCTCTCCGAGCTCGACGAGTACCCGGTCGAGGAGGCGCTGAAGCTGGCCGAGGCCACCGACGGCAAGGTCATCGCGCTCACCGTCGGTCCCGACGACGCCGAGGACGCCGTGCGCAAGGCCCTCCAGATGGGCGCCCACGAGGCGGTTCACGTGGTGGACGACGCGATCCACGGCTCCGACGCCCTGGCCACCTCCAAGATCCTCGCCGCCGCGCTCGGCAAGCTCGAGTACGACCTGGTCCTGACCGGCATGACCTCGACCGACGGCACCATGGGCGTGGTCCCGGCGATGCTCGCCGAGCGCCTCGGCCTGCCCCAGGTCACGCTGGCCAGCGAGCTCACCGTCGCCGACGGCAAGGCCACCATCCGCCGCGACAACGACGCGAGCACCGAGATCGTCGAGGCGTCGCTGCCGGCCGTGGTCAGCGTCACCGACCAGATCAACGAGCCGCGCTACCCCTCGTTCAAGGGGATCATGGCGGCCAAGAAGAAGCCGCTGACCACCTGGTCGCTCGACGACCTGGGCCTGTCCGCGGACGAGGTGGGACTGTCCGCCGCGTGGACCGCCGTCGCCGGCATCGCCGAGCGCCCGGCCCGCACCGCCGGGCAGGTCGTCAAGGACGAGGGGGACGGCGGCGCCAAGCTGGTCGAGTTCCTCGCCGGCGCCAAGCTCGTCTGACCCCCACCCCCACCGAACTGAAGGACTGAGACGATGTCCCAGGTACTCGTGCTGGTCGACCACGTCGACGGCGCCGTCCGCAAGACCACCACCGAACTGCTCACCGTCGCGGCGCGTCTGGGCGAGCCCGCCGCCGTGTTCCTCGGCCAGGGCTACGACAACGCCGCCGCCACCCTCGCCGAGTACGGTGCGGCCACCGTGTATCAGGTCGAGGCCGAGGGGCTCGACGACTACCTCGTGGCGCCCAAGGCCGAGGCGCTCGCCGCGGTGGTGCGACAGGCCGGTGAGGTGGCCGCCGTGCTGGTCGCCAGCTCCGGCGAGAACAAGGAGATCGCCGGCCGTCTGGCGGTCAAGCTGGACTCCGGCCTGATCACCGACGCCGTCGACGTGCAGGCCGGCGCCGAGGGCCCGGTGACCACGCAGTCGGTGTTCGCCGCCGCGTTCACCGTCACCGCCTCGGTGACGAAGGGCGTGCCGGTGATCACGGTCAAGCCGAACTCGGCCGAGCCGGTCGCCGTCGCGGGTGTGACGCCGAACGTCGTCACCGTCCCGGTCACCGTCTCCGACGCCGCGAAGACGGCCAGGGTCGTCGAGCGCCGCCCGAAGGAGAAGAGCGGCCGGCCCGAGCTCACCGAGGCCGCGGTCGTGGTCTCCGGCGGCCGGGGCACCAATGGCGACTTCTCCCCGGTGGAGAGCTTCGCCGACGCCCTCGGCGGTGCCGTCGGCGCCTCCCGCGCCGCGGTCGACGCCGGCTGGTACCCGCACAGCAGCCAGGTCGGCCAGACCGGCAAGCAGGTCTCGCCCACGCTCTACGTGGCCAGCGGCATCTCCGGCGCCATCCAGCACCGGGCCGGCATGCAGACGTCCAAGACGATCGTGGCCGTCAACAAGGACCCGGAGGCGCCGATCTTCGAGCTCGTCGACTTCGGCGTGGTCGGTGACCTGTTCACGGTGCTGCCGCAGGCCACCGAAGAGGTGCTCAAGCGCAAGGGCTGAACGCGCGCGATCGGCGGCGGTCCGGGGCAGCCCGGGCCGCCGCCGTCATGTCCGCACTTCCGCAGTGCCTACACTCGATCCCGTGACTGCCTACCTCGACCACGCGGCTACCACGCCGATGCTGCCCGAAGCGGTGGCGGCGATGGCCGAGGAGATGTCGCACGTCGGCAACGCGTCCTCGCTGCACTCCTCCGGCCGCCGGGCCCGCCGGGTGGTGGAGGAGGCGCGCGAGCAGATCGGCGCCGCGCTCGGGGCCGGTCCCAGCGAGGTGGTCTTCACCGCCGGTGGCACCGAGGCCGACAACCTGGCGGTCAAGGGGCTCTACTGGGCCCGCCGGGCCGGTGACGAGCGGCGCCGCCGGGTGATCGCCACCCCGATCGAGCACCACGCCGTGCTCGACCCGGTCGAGTGGCTGGTCACCCACGAGGGCGCCGAGGTGGTCTGGGCCCCGGTCGATCGCGCGGGTCGCGTCGATCTGGACGGCCTCGCAGAGCTTTTGGACGACGAACCGCACACCACCTCACTCGTCACCGCGATGTGGGCCAACAACGAGGTGGGCACGGTCCAGCCGATCGCCGAGATCGCGGAACTCGCCCACCGGCACGGGGTTCCGGTGCACACCGACGCGATCCAGGCGGTCGGGCACCTGCCGGTCGACTTCGCCGCGAGCGGCGTGGACTGCCTCAGCGTCAGCGGCCACAAGCTCGGCGGTCCGGTCTCGTCCGGCGCGCTGCTGGCCCGGCGCGGCCTCGACCTGGTGCCCGTCCAGCACGGCGGGGGGCAGGAACGCGGCATCCGCTCCGGCACCCTCGACGTCGCGGCGCTGCGGGCGCTCGCGGTCGCGACCGCCCTGGCGGTCGAAGGGCTGCCAGCCGAGGCCGAGCGGGTGGCGGCCCTGCGTGACGACCTGGTCAGGGCGGTGTGGAAGGCCGTGCCCGACGCCGTCCTCAATGGTGCGGTGCCCGCTGACCTGGACGAGTTCGGGCCCACGCTGTCGGCGCAGACCGGCCTGGACCGGCTGCCCGGCAATGCCCACTTCACCTTCCCGGGCTGTGAGGGCGACTCCCTGCTCTACCTGCTCGACGCGCGCGGCGTGGAATGTTCCACCGGTTCGGCCTGCCAGGCGGGAGTACCGCAGCCGAGTCACGTGTTGCTGGCCATGGGTGTGCCCGAGCCGACGGCCCGTGGTGCGCTGCGGTTCACGCTGGGGCACACCTCCACCACCGACGACGTGGCGGCGCTGGCCGCGGCGATCGGCCCGGTGGTGGAACGGGCCCGGGGTGCCGGGCTGGCGTCCTCGTAATACTGGTGAAGGGGTTGTGATGAGGGTTCTGGCGGCGATGAGCGGCGGGGTCGACTCCGCCGTGGCCGCGGCGCGTGCGGTCGACGCCGGGCACGAGGTGGTCGGCGTGCACCTGGCGCTGGCCCGCAACCCGAACACGCTGCGGGCCGGGGCCCGGGGCTGCTGCACGATCGAAGACGCCGGTGACGCCCGCCGGGTCGCCGACATCCTCGGGATCCCGTTCTACGTGTGGGATCTGGCGGAGCGCTTCGAGCAGGACGTGATCGACGACTTCGTCGCCGAGTACCAGACCGGCCGCACCCCCAACCCGTGCGTGCGCTGCAACCAGAAGATCAAGTTCGCGGCCCTGCTCGACAAGGCCGTGGCGCTGGGCTTCCACGCGGTCAGCACCGGGCACTACGCCCAGATGATCGACGGCCCGCACGGCCCCGAGCTGCACCGTGCCGTCGACATGGGCAAGGACCAGTCGTACGTGCTCGCCGTGCTGCCGCCCGACCGGCTGGCCCGCTCGCTGTTCCCGCTCGGCGACACGCTGAAAGAGGATGTGCGCAGGGAGGCCGCCGAGCGCGGCCTGCGGGTGGCGAGCAAGCCCGACAGCCACGACATCTGCTTCATCTCGGACGGTGACACCCAGGGCTTCCTGGCCAAGCGCCTGGGCCGGCAGCCCGGGCCGATCGTCGACACCGACGGTGAGAAGGTCGGAGAGCACTCCGGCGCCTACGGTTTCACCGTGGGGCAGCGCCGAGGGCTGGCCATCGGACGGCCCGCCGCCGACGGCAAGCCGCGTTACGTGCTGTCGATCGAGCCGGTGTCGAACACCGTGGTGGTGGGATCGGCCGAGGAGCTGAAGGTGTCCGGCATCTCGGGGGCCGAGGCCACCTGGTGCGCTCCGGTGCCCGAGCCGGGTGCCGAGTTGTCGGCACAGGTCAGGGCGCACGGACGCGCGGTGCCGGCCCGGCTCGTGGGTGCCGGTGCGGGTCCGGTGGGTTCCGTGGGGACGCTTCCGGTCACCGTCGAGGTGGAGCTCGGCGAGCCGATCACCGGCGTCGCCACCGGCCAGACCCTGGTGCTGTACCGGGGCACCCAGGTGATCGGGTCGTCCACCATCAGCGCCACCCGCTGAACCGCCCGGTCACGTGCCCACCGTCCGGCTGCGGGCCTACCGCGACCTGCTGCTGGCGCTGGTGCTGGCCGTGGTCGCGTTCATGCCCGGCAACGAGATGTTCGCCGTGGTGGTGGGCGAGAACCGGTACCGTGACGCCGACCCGCTGTCGGTGATCCTGCTTCTGGCCCAGACCCTTCCGCTGGCGCTGCGGCGCACCCGGCCGGCCGCCTGCCTGGCCGTGGTCGGCGTGGCCTGGGGGCTGTACCAGGCGCTCGGCTACTCGCCGAGCTCGGCCGGGCTGGGGCTGTACGTCGCCCTGTACAGCGCCGGGGCGCACCTGGCCCGGCACCGGGTGCGGGTGGCGGCCCTGGTGGTCGCGGGCTATCTGGCGGTGTCACTCGCGGTGCACCGGAAGAGTTTTCACGGTGAGCCGGTGCAGTACCTCACCTATCTGATGGTGCTGGCGCTGTGCTGGCTGATCGGCGAGGGGGTGCGGGCCCGGGTGCGGGCCGAGGCCGCCCGCCGGCAGGCGGCCGAGCGCGAGGCGGTGGCGGACGAGCGCGCCCGCATCGCCCGCGAACTGCACGACGTGGTGACCCATCACGTGACGGCGATGGTGGTGCAGGCCGAGGCCCTGCCGTTCCTGCTGCCCGATCACACCGAACGGGTGCGCGACGGCCTGGGCACGATCAGCACCACCGGCCGGGCCGCGATGACCGACCTGCGGGAACTGCTCGACGTGCTGCACGACCCGGGAAGCCCGGCCAAGGACGACCGGGCCCCGGCCACCGAGTCGCTGGAAACCCTGATCGAGCGCGCCCGTTCGGCCGGGCAGGCGATCGAGTTCAGCCGGCACGGCGAGCCGGGCACGCTGCCCACCGGTCTGGGGCTGGCGCTCCAGCGGGTGGTGCAGGAATCCCTGACCAATGCCCTCAAGCACGCCCCCGGACGTCTCACCACGGTGACCGTGACCCACACCGCCGGGGCGGTGGGGGTGTCGGTGGTGACGGCCGGCGTGACCGGCGTGACCGGCCGGTCTGCCGTCGGTCGTTCCGGCAGCCGGCCGTGGGCGCGCTCCGGCCGCGGGATCGCCGGGATGCGCGACCGGGTGGCCGCTTTCGGCGGCGAGCTGACGGCCGGCCGGGAGCCGGACGGCGGCTTCGCGGTGCGAGCCCGGCTGCCGCTGGCCACGGCCCGCACCTGACAGCCGGCACCCTTTCACCCGCGCCGACCTTTTCCGCGCCGCCCGCGGCTGACCGGCCGGGCGCTACTGCTGCGGCTGCATCAGCCAGAACCGGCTGCCGCGCGGATCGCGCACGGCGGCCATCCGGCCGAACGGGGTGTCGAAGGCCCGGCGCTCGATGCGCCCGCCGGTGGACTCGACGAACTCCTGGGCGTGGGCGAGATCGCGCACCTGGAAATACACCAGCCAGTACGGGGATGCGTCGGTCTCGCCCATCATCGGGCCGATCCCGCCCAGCGGCCACGGGTCGCCGGGCAGCGAGATGGTCTGGTAATCGCCGTCACCGCCCGCCTCCGGCGGCAGCGGTTCGTGGGTGAGACCGAAGACCCTGCCGTAGAAGGCCCGGGCCCGGGCCGGTTCCGACGAGCGCAGGTCGCACCAGACGAAGGCGCCGGCCTCGCGGGTGTGGGCGGCGCCGATCGCGTCGCCCGCCTGCCACAGGCCGAACGGCGCGCCGGTGGGATCGCAGGCCACGGCCCGGTGACCACGGGTTCCGGCGGGTCGCGGCGGCAGCAGTACCTGGCCGTCGTTGGCCTGCACGGCCTCCACCGCGGCGGCGAGGTTCCCGGTGGCGAAGTAGGTCAGCCAGCCGGTCGGGCGGCCGAGCTCCTCGCTCGGGCTGCGCAGCACGTCCTCGTGGATCTCGCTGATCCCGGCGGCCTCCACGCCGTCCACCGTGGCCACCACGAGGGAGTGCTCCGAGGTGGAGCGCTCGAACGACCAGCCGAGCAGCGGGCCGTAGAAGGCCTTGGCCTCCTCGGCGTCGTCGACCACGAGCTCGGTCCAGCAGGGCGTTCCCGCGCGCCAGTGCTCGGTACGGATTGCCACGTGCGCCTCCAGTAGCTGGTTCGCATGCCGGAACATGCGGATAACCGTGCGGATAGTAGTCGCCCGGTCACACTACTGGCCGGGTATCCGCGCGCCGTAGGCTCAGGCTGTGTCGTCCTCCTCCCTGCACCTTCCCAGTGACCTCTCACCCGACCTGCCCGTCGCCGAGCCCGAGGCGGAGGTGGTGATCGGCCCCGGTGCCACCACCGGCATCGGGTCGTGGCCGGGAACCGACGTGGTGGACACCATGCGGGTCACGTTCGGCGAGCTCGGCGATCCGCCGGCGATCCCGTACCTGCCGGAACTGCCCGCCCGCGGCCCGGGTTCGGACATGATCGGCCGGGGCGCGGGGCTGCTGGCCGAGCTGCCGGTGGACCTCCAGCCGTCGGGCTGGCGCCTGGTCGACCACCCCGGCCGCGACGCCCAGCGCATCCGCTCCTGGCTGCGGCAGGACCTCGACGTGCTGGCCGAGACCGGTGACGGTTACCAGGGGCTGCTCAAGCTCCAGGTCACCGGCCCGTGGACGCTGGCCTCCAGTCTGTGGCTGCCCCGCCTGGAGCGGGTGGTCGTGGACCCGGGAGCCTGCCGTGACCTGGTCGCCTCACTGGCCGAGGGCGTCACCCGGCACCTGGAGGAGGTGGCCCGGCTGTTGCCGGGGGCCCGCCTGGTGCTCCAGGTGGACGAGCCCGCGGTACAGGCCGTGCTGGCCGGCTCGCTGCCCACGGCCAGCGGCTTCGGCCGGCTGCGGGCGATCGAGGAGTCCGTGGTGGTCGAGGGCCTGGGTGCCGTCCTGGAGGCCGCGACGAAGGCCGGGGCCGTGCGCACCGTCGTTCACAGTTGTGCCTCGAAACCGCCGGTGGACGTGCTGCTGAAGGCGGGGGCGTCGGCGCTCTCGCTGGACGTGTCGCAGCTCGGCGCGCAGCGCTGGGAACAGGTGGCCGAGGCCACCGAGAACGGCACGGCGCTGTGGGCGGGGGCGGTGCCGACCGGGGCGGCCTCGCGTCCCGAGGCGGTGGCCGACGCGGTCTGGAACCCCTGGCGCAAGCTCGGTCTCGACCCGAAGGCGGCCGCCGACGTGGTGGTCACCCCTGCGTGCGGGCTGGCCGGGGCGTCGCCGCGGCAGGCCCGCTCGGCGCTGAAGGTGGCCAAGGAGGCCGCCCGCATCCTGGCCGACCGGGCGCTCGGGTGAGGTTCCGCCGGGTGAGGCCCGAGATCCCCGGGCCGGAGCGGGTTCTGCCGGAACTCCGGTCCCTGGAGCCGGACCCGATGCTGGTGCGGTGGCTGGAGTCGCACCCGGTGCGCGGGTTCGCCCGGGCGGCCGTGATCGGGCACCGGTGGGGTGTGCACGTGCCGTACCTGGCCTCCCTCGGGCTGCCCGCCCAGGAGTTCATGCTGGGGTCCCGGTTGCGACGTGAAACCGGTGGCCCACACCTGGTTCCGGTCGACGCGGACGGTGCCCGGCTGCCGGCGGCGGATGGCCCGTTCGACCTGGTGGTGGTGTTCGAGCTGATCAGGCCGATGATGTGGGGCATCTCCGCGCGGGGGGTGATGGAGTCGATCGTCGACCTGGCGGTCCCGGGCGGCACCGTGCTGGTGATCGCGGCGGCCGCCGTGCAGAGCGACGGCCGACCGTGGCCGCTGACCGGCGACGAGCTGCGGGAGTTCGGCAGCGGGGACCTGGAGCTGGTGGAGCGCACGGAGCCGGACTGGCGGAGCATGACGATCGAGTACCGCCGTTCCACGTTCCCGCGGTGACCGGCCGCGCGGCCGGGCGAAACTGTCGGTGGTGCGCGGTTGAATGGGACACGTGGCTGAGAGCGAGATGAGCGGTTCCCCTGCCGAGGACGTCCCGGCCGAGATCCCGGAGCAGGCACGGCATCGGTGGGCCGAGCTGGCCGACCAGATCCGTGAGCACCGGTTCGCCTACTACGTGCGCGACGCGCCGACGGTCTCCGACGGCGAGTTCGACGCACTGATGAAACAGCTGGAGGCGCTGGAGGAGCAGCATCCCGGCCTGCGCACGCCCGACTCGCCCAGTCAGCAGGTGGGCGGGGCCTGGTCCACCGACTTCGAGCCGGTCGACCACCTGGAGCGCATGCTCAGCCTCGACAACGCCTTCAGCTTCGACGAGCTGCGGGAGTGGGCGGCCCGGGTCGAGCGCGACGCCGGTCCGGTGCGCTACCTGTGCGAGCTCAAGATCGACGGCCTGGCCATCAATCTGCTCTACGAGAACGGCAAACTGGTGCGCGGCGTCACCCGGGGCGACGGCCGCACCGGTGAAGACGTCACGCCGAACGTCCGCACCATCCGCGACATCCCGCACGCGCTCACCGCGGTCGAGGGGGTGCCGTTCCCGCAGCGGGTCGAGGTGCGCGGCGAGGTGTTCTTCCCGATCGAGGCCTTCGACGAGCTCAACGCCACGCTGGTCGAGCAGGGCAGGGCGCCGTTCGCGAACCCGCGCAACGCCGCGGCCGGCTCGCTGCGCATGAAAGACGCCCGGGTCACGGCCACCCGCCCGCTGCACATGCTGGTGCACGGGCTGGGGGCCCGGGCCGGGTTCGACATCGCCTCGCAGTCGGGCGGTTACGACCTGCTCCGGGCCTGGGGGCTGCCCACGGCCGCCACCTACCGGGTGGTCGACGGCATCGACGAGGTGATCGCGTTCGTCGAGCACTTCGGCGAGCACCGGCACGACCAGATCCACGAGATCGACGGCGTGGTGGTCAAGGTCGACGACGTGGCGCAGCAGCGCCGGCTCGGCGCCACCAGCCGGGCGCCGCGCTGGGCCATCGCCTTCAAGTACCCGCCGGAAGAGGTGAACACCCGGCTGCTCGACATCCGGGTCAACGTCGGCCGCACCGGCCGGGTCACGCCCTACGGGGTGATGCAGCCGGTGCTGGTGGCCGGGTCCACCGTCGGGATGGCCACGCTGCACAACGCTTTCGAGGTGAAGCGCAAGGGCGTGCTGATCGGCGACACGGTGGTGCTGCGCAAGGCGGGCGACGTGATCCCGGAGATCGTCGGGCCGGTGGCCGAGGCCCGCGACGGCAGTGAGCGCGAGTTCGTCATGCCCACCCACTGCCCGGAGTGCGGCACCCAGCTGCGCTACGAGAAGGAGGGCGAGAAAGACATCCGCTGCCCCAACGCCCGGTCCTGCCCGGCGCAGTTGCGGGAGCGGCTGTTCCACGTGGCCGGGCGGGGCGCGTTCGACATCGAGGCGCTGGGCTGGGAGGGGGCGATCGCCCTGCTCCAGGCCGGGGCGGTGAAAGACGAGGGTGACCTGTTCGACCTCACCGCCGACGTGGTGCGCACCGTGCCGCTCTACACGCGTAAAGACGGCGAGCTGTCGGCCAACGGGCAGAAGCTGCTCGACAACCTGGAGAAGGCCAAGAGCCAGCCGCTGTGGCGGGTTCTCGTGGCGCTGTCGATCCGGCACGTGGGGCCCACGGCGGCCCGGGCGCTGGCGCAGTCGCTGGGGTCGATGCAGCGCATCCGCGAGGCCACGCAGGAAGAGCTGGCCGCCGTCGACGGGGTGGGCGCGGTGATCGCGGTGGCGGTGAAGGAGTGGTTCGCCGTCGACTGGCACGCCGAGGTGGTGCGCCGCTGGGCCGAGGCCGGGGTGCGGATGGCCGACGAGGTGGACGAGTCGGTGCCGCGCACGCTGGAGGGGATCACGGTGGTGGTGACCGGCTCGCTGGAGGGCTTCAGCCGCGACGAGGCCAAGGAGGCGATTCTGGTGCGCGGCGGCAAGGCCTCCGGAAGTGTCTCCAAGAAGACGCATTTCGTGGTGGCGGGCGAGAGCGCGGGCACCAAGTACGACAAGGCGGTGCAGCTCGGGCTCCCGGTGCTCGACGAGGCCGGGTTCCGGTTGCTGCTGGAGCGGGGGCCTGAGGCGGTCACGCCCCCCGCCCCGCCGGAGCAGGCGTGAGCCCGGTTCAGGGGCGCAGGCCCAGCACGGCACGCACCGTCGCGCGGGCCGGGCGCAACAGGCTCTTGTTCACCCAGCGGCCGGAGGCGGCCACGGCGCGGCCGACGGGCGCCACGGTGTGCTGCCAGGTCCAGCGGCAGACCCGGCCCGCCGCGTGCACGGCGGCCACCACGGTGTGCCGCCAGAACCAGGCGGCGGCCCGGGCCAGGGGCACCACGGTGTGCCGCCAGAGCCAGCCCAGAGCCAGACCGAGGGCCCGGCCCAGAGGGCGCAGGGTCCAGCGGTACAGCTGGTGCAGCACCCAGCCGGCGCCCTCCCAGCCGGGCCGCAGCACGTAACGGTGCAGGCAGCGCAGCAGCCAGACCAGGGGGTCGACCACGAACACCAGGAAGAGCCGGCCGAGCAGCTTCCAGAACGGTGCGGTGGCCCGCAGCACCGCCATGATCATCCGGCCGAACCACCGCACGACACGGGAGATCTGGTCGGCCAGCCAGGTCAGCGGGATCACCAGAAGGTAGCGCCAGAAGAAGCGGAGCAGGGGACGCAGCAGCCGGTTCCAGACCCAGCCGAGGGGCAGCACCACGAGGTAGCGCCAGAGAAACCGCAGCGGCCGCACGATCAGCATCTCGAAGAGCCGGGCCAGCGGCACCAGCACGAAGTCCACGAGCACCCGGCCGGCCAGCGCGAGCAGCTCCCAGGCCAGCCGGAACGGCAGCACGAGCACCACGGCCAGCACCCGCACCGGCCAGGGCACGTACGGGTCGGAGCCGGTGGCCCGGACCGGGGAGGGCTGCGGGACCTGGTGCTGCGGGGAGGGCGGGGTCACGGGGGGAGGACGGCGCGGGCCGGGTGGGCGTTGCACAGCGGATCACGATCGCCGGACGGCACTGACGGCAGAGCCCCGGCGTGATGGGATTCACGGATGGACGCTGACGTCATCGTGGTGGGGGCAGGACTGGCCGGGCTGGTCGCGACGGCCGAGCTCGCGGACGCGGGAAAGCGGGTGCTGCTGCTCGACCAGGAGTCCGGGCAGAACCTCGGCGGTCAGGCGTTCTGGTCGTTCGGCGGGCTGTTTCTGGTGGACACTCCGGAGCAGCGGCGGATGGGGATCACCGACTCCCACGACCTGGCCTGGCAGGACTGGCAGGACACGGCCGGTTTCGACCGCGACGAAGACCTCTGGCCACGGCGCTGGGCGGAGGCCTACGTCGACTTCGCGGCCGGCGAGAAACGGCCCTGGCTGGCCGGGCTCGGGCTGAAGTGGTTCCCGATGGTCGGCTGGGCCGAGCGCGGCGAGGGCCGGCCGGGCGGTATCGGCAACACCGTGCCGCGGTTCCACATCACCTGGGGAACGGGGCCCGGCGTGGTCGCGCCGTTCGAGCGGAGGGTGCGCGAGGCCGTGGCGAAAGGCCTGGTCACGCTGGCCTTCCGGCACCGGGTCGACGAGCTGACGGTGCTGGACGGCACAGTTACCGGGGTCAGCGGCACTCTGCTCGACGAGGACCGGCGCCCGCGCGGCGTGGCGAGCAACCGCCGCCGGGCGGGCACGTTCAGCTTCGGGGCACAGGCCGTGATCGTCACCTCCGGAGGTATCGGCGGCAATCACGACCTGGTGCGGGAGGCCTGGCCGGAGCGGCTCGGCACCGCGCCGTCCACTCTGGTGACCGGGGTGCCCGCGCACGTGGACGGCCGGATGATCGGCATCACCCAGCAGGCCGGCGGCACGGTGGTCAACCCGGACCGGATGTGGCACTACACCGAGGGCCTGCACAACTGGGACGCGATCTGGCCGGGCCACGGCATCCGCATCCTGCCCGGCCCGTCGTCGCTGTGGGTCGACGCCCGCGGCCACCGGCTGCCCCCGCACCTCTACCCGGGCGCCGACACCCTGGGCACGCTGGAGCACCTGCGCGGCACCGGGTACGACCACAGCTGGTTCGTGCTGAACCAGAAGATCGTCGAGAAGGAGTTCACGCTCAGCGGTTCCGAGCAGAACCCCGACATCACCGGGAAGTCGCTGCGCAAGCTGCTGGCCCGGGTGCGCCCCGGTCCGTCCGGGCCGGTGCAGGCGTTCCTCGACAACGGCGTGGACTTCGTGATCCGCGACGACCTGCCCGGCCTGGTCGAGGCGATGAACGCGACCACCGCCGAACCGCTGCTCGACCTGGCCACGGTGGAGAAGTCGGTGCTGGAACGGGACCGGCAGATCGTCGACCCGTCGTCCACCGACGCGCAGATCCTGGCCATCCGCGACCTGCGGGGCTACGCCCTGAACCGGCTGCTGCGCACGGCCGGTGAGCGGCGGCTGCTCGACCCGAAGGCCGGCCCGCTGATCGCGGTGCGGCTCACCGTGCTCACCCGCAAGACGCTCGGCGGTCTGCACACCGACCTGGACTCCCGGGTGCTCGGCGCGGACGGCGAGCCGGTGCCCGGACTGTACGCGGCGGGGGAGTGCGCCGGGTTCGGCGGTGGCGGGGTGCACGGCTACCGCGCCCTGGAGGGCACCTTCCTCGGTGGCTGCCTGTTCAGCGGGAGGACGGCGGGCAGGTCGGCCGCACGCACCGTGATCTGACGGGTCACCGTTACCGGCCCGTCTCACCGGTCATGCAGGATGTGGCCATGGCCGTCTCTCTGCGACCGGGACCTCCCCTGCGGTTCGTCACCCCCTCGATGACGCCGGCGCTGCGCCGCTACATCGCCAACGAGGCGGGCAGCGCCGCGGTGCTGCTGGCCGCCAGCGTGCTCGCGCTGGTCTGGGTGAACTCGCCGTGGAGCGAGAGCTACCACCACCTGTGGGAGCTGCCGGTGCGGATGGGCATCGGCGACGCGGTGTTCGAGCTCGACCTGCACCATTTCGTGAACGACGCCGCGATGGCGGTGTTCTTCATGGTGGTCGGCCTGGAGGTGGCCCGCGAGACGATCGCCGGTGAGCTGAGCGACCGCCGCATCATGAGCGTGCCCGCCATCGGGGCGGTCGGCGGCCTGTGCGTGCCCATCCTCATCTACCTGGCGATCAACGGGCTGTTCGGGGACGGCGGAGAGGCCATGCACGGCTGGGGCATCGTGATGTCGAGCGACACCGCGTTCGTGCTCGGCGTGCTGGCCCTGTTCGGCCCGCGCTGCCCGGACCGGCTGCGGCTGTTCCTGCTGGCCCTGGCCGTGGTCGACGACATCGGCGCGATCGCGGTGATGGCGATCTTCTACTCCGACGACATCCAGATCGTGCCGCTGCTCGTGATGATCGGGATCCTGGCCCTGTTCCTGGCGCTGCGCTGGATCGGTGTCTGGCGGCTGGAGCCGTACCTCGCGCTCACCCTGGCGCTGTGGTTCGCCGCCTACGCCTGCGGGGTGCACCCCACGCTGGCCGGGGTGCTGGCCGGCCTGCTGATCCCGGCCTCGTCACCGGAGAGCAGCCGCGGCCGGGAACTCGTCGTGTTCGGCCGCGCCCTGATCGAGAACCCGAGTGCGGACGGCGTGAGGCTCGCGAATCTCGCGGCGTCGGCCACCGTCTCGGCCAACCAGCGGCTCCAGAGCTGGCTGCACCCCTGGTCGGCGTTCGTCGTGATCCCGGCGTTCGGCCTGGCCAACGCCGGGGTCGAGTTGAGCGCCGAGACGCTGGAGGCCGCCGCGACGTCCACCGTCACCATCGGTGTGGCCCTGGGCCTGATCCTGGGCAACGGCCTGGGCATCACCGCGTTCTCGATCGCCGCGCTGCGCACGGGCGTGGGCGTGCTGCCCGGCGGCGTGCGCTACGGGCACCTGTTCGGGGCGGCGCTGCTGGCCGGCATCGGCTTCACCATCTCGCTGTTCATCACCGACCTGGCCTTCACCGACCAGCTGCTGCGTGACGAGGCGAAGATCGGCATCCTGGTCGGTTCGCTGGTCGCGGCCGTGATCGGGGCCTGGGCGCTGCGGGTGATGGGGGAGCGGATGCCGCTGTGCTCACCGGCCGGCGACAGCGCCCCGCCGGAACTACCTCCCCTGCCGTGGACGGCGCCGCAGTTCCCGAAGGCGTTCGGCCGCTGATAACAGGCCAGGGCTCGGGGTATTCGCGGCGGGCGGTGGCTCGCCTCCGCCTGGTGTGCCCGGCCCGACCGGTCACCCCCGCCTGGGTAACCGGCCCGGCAGCTCATTCCAGCGGAGGTTTCAGCCCCGCCCGAAGAAGCGCCGTAGCCCGCCCGCCGAGCCGCCGGTCGTGCCGGCCATCCCGGTCGCGCCGGCCGTGCCGTCGGAACGCCGGCCGCTGGTCGCCCGGCGCAGGGACGGCACGTCGACCACACCCTGGTAGGCGGCGCCGTCGATGAACAGGGTGGGGGTGCCGGACACCCCGCTGGCGACGCCCGCCGCGTAGTCGGCCTGCACCAGCGGCGCGAACTCCTGGGCCGCCTCGCCGGTGGCGCGCTCCGGGTCGGCGCCCACGTAGCCGGCGTACAGGCGCAGGTCGGCGTCGGTCAGCCGGCTCTGGTTCTTGAACAGCTTGTGGTGCATCTTCCAGAACACCTCGGGGCCGCCGGTGGCCTCGGCCGACTCCGCCGCCAGCGCCGCGGTCAGGGCGAAGGCGTGGGTCTCGAACAGCGGGAAGTTCTGGAACACCAGCCGTACCCGGCCGTCCGACGCCTCGACCACCTCGTGCAGTACCGGGGCGGCGCCGGCGCAGTACGGGCACTCGTAGTCGCCGAACTCGACGATGCAGACCTCCGCCTCCGGGTTGCCGAACACGTGGCGGGCGGTGGCGGAGTCGTTGTCGGGCAGGCCGATCCGCGAGGTGTCGGTGTCACGCACCGCGACGGCGTTGAACGGCGCCAGCGCGGGAGTGCCCTCGTCGGGCCCTGCCGGGTTCGTGGGGTCGACGTCTCGTGACACGTCCTGTGACACGGCTGCACCTCCTGATGCGCGGCGGGTGGGCCCGGGCTCTTCGCCGTCCCCTGTTGTCCGGAAGTATCGGGGCCACCAGGTTACGGACATGAAACGGCTGGACCGCCCGGACCCCGGGACGGGAGTCGCGGGCCCGGCACGGGTGATCGTGACCGTAGACTGCCTCGTCGAACCGCCTGAACAATCCAAGATCATCGAACGCAAGGGAGATGCCCCTCATGCCCGCCATCTCGCGCGATGAGGTGGCCCACCTCGCCGGACTGGCCCGGATCGAGATGAGTCCCGACGAGCTGGACCGGATGGCCGGTCAGCTCGACGTCATCCTCGGAGCCGTCGCCCAGGTCCGTGAGGTGGCCGGGGACGACGTGCCCGCCACGTCGCACCCGATGCCACTCGTCAACGTGACCCGCCCGGACGAGCCGCGCCCCGGCCTGTCCGCGGAGCAGGCACTCGCGGGAGCCCCGGCCCAGCAGGAGCAGCGTTTCCGCGTGCCCCGAATTCTCGAGGAGGACTGATGAGCGACCTGACCCGCCGCACCGCGGCTGAACTCTCCGGCCTGCTCGCCTCCGGCGAGGTCTCCGCCGTCGAGGTCGCCCGGGCCCACCTGGACCGGATCGCCGCCGTCGACGGCGACGTGCACGCATTCCTGCACACCGCCACCGAGAGCGCCCTCGCCGACGCCGCCGCGGTGGACGCCGCGCGGGCCGCCGGCGAGCAGCTGCCCACCCTGGCCGGCGTGCCGATCGCGGTGAAAGACGTGATGACCACGCAGGGCCAGCCCACCACGGCCGGCTCGAAGATGCTCGAGGGCTGGGTGCCGCCCTACGACGCGACCGTCGTGAAGAACCTGCGCCAGGCCCGGTTGGTCCTGCTCGGCAAGACCAACATGGACGAGTTCGCGATGGGCTCCTCCACCGAGCACTCGGCCTACGGCCCCACCCGTAACCCGTGGGACCTGAACCGGATCCCGGGCGGTTCCGGCGGTGGCTCGGCCGCCGCGCTGGCCGCCTTCGAGGCGCCGCTGGCCACCGGCACCGACACCGGCGGCTCGATCCGCCAGCCGGCGTCCGTCACCGGCACGGTCGGCGTGAAGCCCACCTACGGCGCGGTGTCCCGCTACGGCCTGATCGCCATGGCCTCCAGCCTCGACCAGGCCGGCCCGTGCGCCCGCACCGTGCTCGACGCGGCCCTGCTGCACGAGGTGATGGCCGGGCACGACCCGCTCGACTCGACCAGCCTGAAAGACGGCTACCCCGACGTGGTCGCGGCCGCCCGGGAAGGCGCCAGGAACGGCATCGCGGGCCTGAAGATCGGCGTCATCCGCGAACTGCACGGTGGCGACGGCGGTTACCAGGCCGGTGTGCTGGCCCGCTTCGACGAGTCGCTGGAACTGCTCACCAAGGCCGGTGCGGAGATCGTCGAGGTCTCCTGCCCCAGCTTCACCTCGGCGCTGGCCGCCTACTACCTGATCATGCCGAGCGAGGCCAGCAGCAACCTGGCCAAGTTCGATGCCATGCGGTACGGCCTGCGGGTCGGCCCGCAGGGCGTGGAGGCGCCGAGCGCCGAGCAGGTCATGGCCGCCACCCGCGCCGCCGGTTTCGGCGACGAGGTGAAGCGCCGCATCATCCTGGGCACCTACGCCCTCTCGTCCGGCTACTACGACGCCTACTACGGCTCGGCGCAGAAGGTGCGCACGCTGATCCAGCGTGACTTCGCCGCCGCGTTCGCGCAGGCCGACGTGCTGGTCAGCCCGACCAGCCCGACCACGGCGTTCCAGCTCGGAGCCAAGCTCGACGACCCGCTGTCGATGTACCTGCAAGACGTCGCGACCATCCCGGCCAACCTGGCCGGTGTGCCCGGCATGTCGCTGCCCTCCGGCCTGGCCGACGAGGACGGGCTGCCCGCCGGCATCCAGCTGCTGGCCCCGGCACAGGCCGACGACCGGCTCTACCGGGTCGGTGCCGCTCTGGAGTCGTTGCTGAACGACGGCTGGGGCGGGAGCATCCTCGACAAGGCTCCGAAAACTCTGGAGGCGACCAAGTGACCACCTCGCTCAGCCAGTTCGCCGAGGTGCTCGACTACGACGAGGCCCTGGCGAAGTTCGACCCGGTGCTCGGGCTCGAGGTGCACGTCGAGCTGAACACCAACACCAAGATGTTCTGCGGCTGCTCCACGGTTTTCGGCGCCGAGCCGAACACCCAGGTGTGCCCGGTCTGCCTGGGCCTGCCCGGCGCGCTGCCGGTGCTGAACGCCACCGGCCTGGAGTCGGCCATCCGGATCGGCCTGGCGCTGAACTGCTCGATCGCGCAGTGGTGCCGGTTCGCCCGGAAGAACTACTTCTACCCGGACATGCCGAAGAACTTCCAGACCTCGCAGTACGACGAGCCGATCGCCTTCGACGGCTACCTCGACGTGGAGCTGGAGGACGGTGAGACCTTCCGGGTGCAGATCGAGCGCGCCCACATGGAGGAGGACACCGGCAAGTCGCTGCACATCGGTGGCTCCACCGGCCGTATCCAGGGCGCGGAGTACTCGCTGGTCGACTACAACCGGGCCGGCATCCCGCTGATCGAGATCGTCACCAAGCCGATCACCGGCGCCGGCGAGCGCGCTCCCGAGGTGGCCAGGGCCTACGTGGCCGCGCTGCGGGAGCTGCTCAAGGCGCTGAAGGTCAGCGACGTGAAGATGGAGCAGGGCTCGATGCGCTGCGACGTCAACGCCTCCCTGCGGATCCGGGCGCAGGACCAGGACGCGGTCAAGCTGGGCACCCGCACCGAGACCAAGAACGTCAACTCGCTGCGCAGCGTCGAGCGGGCCGTGAAGTACGAGATCTCCCGCCAGGCGGCGGTTCTCGTCGACGGCGGCACGATCACCCAGGAGACCCGGCACTGGCACGAAGACACCGGGATCACCACCTCCGGCCGGCCGAAGTCCGACGCCGACGACTACCGCTACTTCCCCGAGCCCGACCTGGTGCCGATCGCACCGGACACGGCCTGGGTGGAGGAGCTGCGCGGAACGCTGCCCGAGCCCCCGGCCCTGCGCCGTCGCCGGCTCCAGGGTGAGTGGGGCTTCTCCGACAAGGAGATGCGCGACCTCTACAACGCCGGTGCGGTGGAGCTGGTCGAGTCCACGGTCGCGGCCGGCGCCTCGCCGGCGGCGGCCCGCAAGTGGTGGACCGGTGAGCTGGCCCGCCTGGCCAACCTGGCGGAGAAGCCGCTCGCCGAGATGCCGGTCACCCCGGCGCAGATCGCGCAGCTCCAGGCCCTGGTCGACGGCGGCAAGCTGACCGACACCCTGGCCCGCCAGGCCCTGGAGGGCGTGCTGGCCGGCGAGGGTGACCCGGAGCAGGTGGTCGAGAAGCGCGGCCTGGTCGTGGTTTCCGACGACGGCGCGCTGGGCGAGGCCGTCGACCGCGCGATCGAGGCCAACCCGGGCATCGCCGACAAGATCCGGGCCGGCAAGGTGCAGGCCGCGGGGGCCCTGATCGGCGCCGTGATGAAGGAGATGCGCGGAAAGGCCGACGCGGCCCGGGTGCGCGAGCTCGTGATCGAGCGGCTCGCCCCGGACACGGATGCCTGAGCCATGGGACGCGACGCGGTGACCGCCGCGTCGCGTCCGCACCGGGACGTCGCGCTCTGGGCGGTGGCAGCACTCGCCGTCGCCTGCGCGGCGACCCTGTGCGTGGCCGGGGTCACCCAGGGGGTGGGAGCCCGACCGCTCGACAGCGGCCTCACCGGAACGGTGGCGCTGGCCGCCGGTGCGCTGCTGGCCTGGCGGGGCAGCCGTCCAGCGCGGTCCGCCAGGACCGCTACTTCCGCCAGGACCGCGCGGTTCGCCAAGCCTGCGCGGTTCGGTGAGCCTGCGCCGTCTGCCGGGCCTGCGCCGTCTGCCGAGCCCAGGCAGTCCGTCGCACCTGCGCTGCCCGTCGAGCCGGTGCGTTACCGGCAGATCCTCGGTGCCGCGCTGGTGCTCTGGGGCATCGGGCAGATCGTGAACTCGCTGACCAACAGCGGGTTCCCGGCCGGCGGCGACGCGGTGGCGTTCCTCGCGGCGCCGCTCGGGGTGTGGGGTCTGCTCAAGGTGCCGCGGGCCCTGCCCGGCCGGCACCCGGGCTGGCGCCTGGGCCTGGACTCGGTGCTGCTGGGTGTCACGGTCGCGCTGCCCGCCTGGCACTTCGCCTTCGCCACGGTGCTCACCCGGCAGGACCTCGACGCCGGTGTGGTGATGGCCGTCATGGTCCTGATCGCCGACCTCACGGTGATCTGCTTCGCCACCCTCGCCTACGTGCGAGACCTCGACCGCCATCTGCTCATCGCCTCGATCGGCGCCGGTCTGTACACGATCGGCGACCTGGTCACGATGCGCGCCGGGCTGCTGGCCTCCGACCCCTGGCCCTGGTGGGCGGCGCTGCTGTGGTGCCTGGCCTGGCCGGTCATCGCCTACGGCCTGCTGGCCTACGAGCCCGGCGGCCAGACCGCCGCCGACGAACTGCGGGCGCCGGCCGACCCGGACGCCCGCGGCGTCATCATCACCACCACGGCCAGCCTGGTGCTGCTGCTGTTCTCGCTGGCGGCGCTGTTGATCGACGACGACCTGGACCGGGTCGCGCTGGTGCTGGTGATGATCGCCGTGGTCGTGTTCGGCGGCCGTGAACTGCTGAACACCCGCATCCGCTCGGCCCTTCTGCGCCGGCTGAACGAGGAGGCCACCGCCGACCCGCTGACCGGGCTGGCCAACCGGCGGGTGCTCCAGGCCCGCATGGCCCGGCTCCAGCAGGGTGAACCGTGGTGCCTGCTCACCGTCGACCTGGACGGCTTCAAAGACGTCAACGACCTGCTCGGCCACGCCACCGGCGACAAGCTGCTGGCCGCCGTCGCGCACCGGCTGTCCGCGGCCGTGCCGTCGAACGCGCTGGTCAGCCGGATCGGTGGCGACGAGTTCGCGGTGCTCCTGCCCGGCAGCATCGAGATCGGCACCCGGGTGGGCCAGAAGGTGGTCACCGCCGTCCGGCAGTCCGCCGCCGACGTCGAGGGGGTGACCCGGGTCGAGGTCTCCGCCAGCATCGGGGTCGCCGCGGTCGATGCCCGGGCCACCCTTGATGTCCCTCAGCACCCGGCGGGCCAGGAGGTGCCGCACGGAGCCGAGCCCGCGATGCCCCTCGCCGTCCCCGCACCGGACACCGGCACCGAGACCACCGAGACGACCGAGACCCACGGGACCCACGGGACCCACGGGACCCACGGGACCGACGAAACCACCGACGTCCCCGAAACCACTGACCCCGCGACCACCGCGACCACCGCGACCACCGCAACCACCGCGACCGACGGTGCCACCGACGTCCCCGGGGTGCAGACCGTGGTGGACCCGCTCGGCGCGCTCTCCGCCTCCGGCGCGGCACTGCGCGTGGCCAAGGCCACCGGCCGTAACCGCGTGGAGGTGTATGACGCCACCGTGGCCCGCATCCGCCAGCGCCGTCTGCGGGTGGAGGAAAGGCTGCGCACCGCCGTCGAAGACGGCTCGATCAGCGTGCAGTTCCAGCCCATCGTCGACCTCCGCCGCGGCGTGGTGACCAGTGCCGAGGCGCTGGCCCGCTGGACCGACCCGCAGCTCGGCCGGGTCGGGCCGGACGAGTTCATCACCGTGGCCGAGCAGACCGGGCTGGTCGTCGACATCGGCGAGCAGATCCTCGAGGCCACGCTCGCGGGGGCGATGAAAGAAGGCTTGTTCGACCGGGGCCTGCGGATCAACTGCAACGTGTCGCCGGTGCAGCTGCGGGTGCCCGGGTTCCACCAGGTGGTGCAGGAGGCGCTGACCGCCCACGGGGTGCCGCGCGAGCAACTGGTCATCGAGGTGACCGAGCAGGTGCTCGTCGAGGAGGGCCAGGCCGCCCAGACACTGCACCGGCTGGCCGCACTCGGCCTGACCATCGCCATCGACGACTTCGGCACCGGCTACTCCGCGCTCGGCTACCTGCAACGCCTGCCCGCCGACATCCTGAAGATCGACCGGGCACTGACCAGCAGCCTGATCGCCGAGCCCCGCTCGCGCGCGATCACCCGGGCGGTGCTCGACCTGAGCCGTACCGTCGGCGTCAGCGTGGTGGTCGAGGGAGTGGAGACCAGCCAGGTGGACGACCTGGTGCGGCGGATGGGCGTCGGGTTCGGCCAGGGGCTGCACTACGGCCACGCGATGAGTGCCGGTGACCTGGCCGCGATGACCGACCGGCTGGCCGACGGAAATCCCTGATGCGGGTGAAAACGCTAAATATTCGGTAAAGCTCGTCACATACCGGCCCAGAAAGTTGCTAGCCCACACCTTCTCACCGATAACGTCGGTGCGCCTCGCCACGATGGCTGGGGACTGACGCGCTCGACGGAAGGCGAGGAGCCATCGGATGGCGGACCTTGACGAGCCCGGTCCTGCCCTCGGAGGCCGGCGGGCGGCCCGCCGCGCATCCGCCGGCGCCGGTTCCGGGGTGCCCGATTCAATGGTGGACGCCGAGCCGCTCCCGCAATACCGCGACGCCGTCGCGGATCCCGGCCGCCCTCCGCTCCCGGCGATCACCGCGCCCACCGGTATGCCGGTGCTCGACGTCCTTCGTCACCGCGCCCCGAACACCCGGCTGCCCGAGTTCAGCCGCACCCCGCCGGCCGCGCCGGTCTCGCCGACCTCGTTGTCGGCGGATGCCGTTCCGCAGCAGTATCTTTCCCGGGCCGACCGGCGCCGGGCCGAGGCCCTGGCGGCGGGCGGAGTCACGGCCGGTGGGTCCGATTCGGGGGCGGCCCGGGCTGCCGGCGAGGTCGAGGTCGGCAGGACCGAGCATGCTGCGGCGGGAGATGCCGTGGACCGGGCCGACGGCTCGCCCGCCCGCGTAGTGCAGGCGATGGCTCTGCCGGAACCGTTGGCGGTGGTCACGGCCGCGCGGCCCGGGACTTCCCGGCCTGCGGTGCGGGTGTCGAACCCCTTGCCGGCGTACGCGGATCCGCACTCCGGAGCGGATCCCGGGGCCGGGGCGGACACTGGCGCCGAACCGCCGAACCGTCACGAGACTCACGCGGGAACGCCGCACCCGGACAACGCCGAACCCGCTGCGCAGTCCGCCGTCCCGGGGGAGGAGCTCGCGCGATCGTCCTCACCGGAGGAGGGCTCCGGCACCCGTCCCCGGCGAGGACGACGTGCGGCGGCGGGCGCCCCGGACTCCGGAACCCCCGCCATCGGCCATCCCGACCCCACGGCACCGGCACCCGTCGGGACGGACCCCCGGCCCGGATCGTCTGCGCTGTCCGAAGCGGCCGCGCGGTCCGGGGAGCATCCTGTGCCGGGGGCGGATTCTTCCGGGTCGGTCTCTCGCAGCACGTATCCCGCGCCCCTGTCGAGGCGGGCCCGCCGCGCCCAGGAACAGGCCGCGCGGATGCGGTCGGTGGCCACACCCACCGAGCTGCCCCAGCCCGAGGACGGATCGGAGGAACTGTCCGGCAACCTGAGGGACGACCCGGCGACCGACGAGGCGTCGTACGGACCGGTGACCGACGAATTCCCCTACGACCCGCTGGACGACGACCCGCTGGACGACGACCCGCTGTATGACCAGCCGTCGTACGACGACCCGCCGTACGACCGGCCCGCCGGGGCAACGTCGCCCGAACCTCACACCGGGGACGAACCGGCTTCCGGGGCAACGGGATCGGCCCGTCCGGAGACATCGGCGGGGTACGACGAGCCGTTGTCCGGGGCGCTGCCGAACCCCCAGGCGTTCTGGGTGCGCGACGATCCGCCCCGGCCGCAGCGGCAGCAACCCGCCGCCGCGCGGGTGAGTCCCGAGACGGACGGGCTCTGGCTGAAGAACCTCTCCCGCCCGGCCACGCCCGAATCCCTGTTCCAGCCGGGGCAGTACCGGCGTGGTCCGCAGCCGGGGTACGCCGATCCGCGCCAGGCTCTCGGCCACCTCGACGACGACGTCGATGATCCGGAACGCCCGTGGCCCAGCCTGCACCGCGAACCGGCCGACGGACGCCCGTCCCTCACCGGGCACCCGTCTCCCGCCGGACGTCCCGCCCCGCACCGAGACCAGACCCGAGACCCGGTCGGACACCCCGCAAGCCGTCCCGGCGGACGTCCCGACACCGACCCCCGCCTGGGCTGGATCGACACGGCACGGGGCCTGGCGATCGTGCTGGTCGTGTTCATCCACGCCTCGGAGTGGGTGCAGGAGACGACCGTCAGCGTCCCGCTCTGGGACCAGGTCAACGCTGTTCTCGGCAGCCTGCGGATGCCGGTGTTCTTCCTCTGCGCGGGCATTCTCGCCACCCGGTGGCTGTACGCGTCGTGGTCCGACCTGCTGGCCAGGAAGGTGCTCCTGCTCGGCTGGGTGTACCTGCTGTGGCAGGTGATCAGCAGCTTCGAGGCGATCGTGGCGTCCCGGATCACCGGCGAGGAACTGGCCCCGGTGCGCATGCTGGTATCGCTGGCGGCCACCCCGGCCCAGCCCCGGTTCGAGCTCTGGTTCGTCTGGGCCCTGGCCGTGTTCTTCGTGGTGGCCCGGTTCTGCTCCCGGTTCTCGCTGGCGCCCCAGCTGGGGGTGAGCGCGCTGCTCGCCGCGCTCACGCTCTCCAGCCTGGTGCCCGAGATCAACCCGGGCTGGAACGGCGTGCTGAAGTACTACCTGTTCTTCCTGGTCGGCTGCTACTACGGCCCGCTGTTCAAGGCCCTGGCCGCGCGGATGACCCGGTCGGTGGGCCTGGCCCTGATCGCCGGCTGGCTGCTGGTCGCCGTCGTGGCCCAGGTCAGCGGTGCGGCGGGCTGGCCGGTCGTGGGGCTGGCGGTGCAGATCCTCGGGCTGGTCGCGGGTCTCGGCCTGGCGCTGCTGCTCCAGGACGTGAAGTTGTTGTCCCACCTGGGTTCCAACACCATGCCGATCTACCTGGCCCACACCCCGCTGCTGGTGCTGATGGCCGTGGTGCTGCACCCGATCGCGGATTCCGGTGCGGTGCAGGGCATCAAGTGGCTGCTGCCGGCCCTGCTCACCGCCCCCGCGATCTGGCTCGCCCTGCTGCTGCACGACACGCTGATGAAGACCCCGGCCCGGGTGCTCTACGAGCCGCCGGAGCAGACCTCCGACCTGATCTGGAACCTGGTGGCCGACCGGCGCAGCGGCCTGTACAGCGAGCGGCTCGACCCGGCCTTCGTGCCCGGCCTGCACCAGCGCCCGCTCGACCGGCAGCTGGAGCGGCTGCTCCGGTAGGCCGGATCCGCACGGCGAGGCTCAGCCCAGGTCGAGCCGGAGCACCCGGTCGTCCCTGGCCGACGGTGTGCCCCGGCCGTCGGTGTTCGACGTCGTCACCCACAGATGATCGCCGTCGGGCGTGGCCGCCACGTTGCGGATCCGGCCGAAGCGGTCGCGGAACAGGCTTTTCGCCGTCCCCACGCTCTTGCCCCGCAACGGGACCGCCCACAGCCGCTCGCCCCGCAGCGCACCCAGATAGGCCACGTCGCCCGCGATCGCCAGACCGCTGGGGGACGCGTTCCCGGTGTGCCACTGGATCTTCGGCGACACGTAGCCGGCGCGCTTCTCCTTGCCCTCGACCACCGGCCAGCCGTAGTTGCGACCGGGCAGGACGCGGTTGAGCTCGTCCCAGGTGTCCTGCCCGAACTCACTGGCCCACGGGCGTCCCCTGGAGTCGAACGCGATGCCCTGGACGTTGCGGTGCCCCAGCGAGTACACCGGTGAGCCGGCGAACGGATTGTCCGCCGGGACCGAGCCGTCCGGGTTGATGCGCAGGATCTTCCCGCCCAGGCTGGTGCGGTCCTGGGCGTGCGAGGGCACGGCGCCGTCACCGGTGCCGATCCACAGTTTGCCGTCCGGCCCGAAGGTGATCTCGCCACCATTGTGGTTGCCGGCCGAGGGAATTCCGGTCAGCACCGCCTTCGCCTTGGTCAGCGAGGTGCCGTCGTAGCGCGTCCGGACCACCCGGTTGTCGCCCTTGGTGCTGGTCAGATAGGCGTAGAGGACGACGGGGTGCGCCTTCGTGGGCCTGGCGCCGGGCTTGAGAGCCAGCCCCAGCAGCCCGCCCTCGCCGTTCGCGTCCACCCCGGACAGGGTGCCCACGGTCGTCGTCCTGCCCTTGCCGGTGACCCGCACGATCGTGCCCGGCCGCTGCGACACCAGCGCCGACCCGTCCGCCAGAAAGGTGACGCCCCACGGCACGTCGAGCCCGGTCGCCAGCGTCTTGCCCAGCGTGGCCCTCGGAACCGCGACCGCCATGGACGACGTGGGCCCGGCCTCCCGCACCCCCGCTCCGTTGCCGTCACCCCCGGTCGTCGCGCCGGCCCCGGCGGCCAGGGTGGTGACGAGCAGGGCCCCGGCAGTGATCGCGCGTGAGAACTTCACCCGCCCGATCCTGCCCGCCCCCGCCCACCGGCGCAGCCGGTCGGGCTCCGGACGGCCTAACGGCGCGGTGCTATCCCGCGAGCGCCTCGTCGAACCGGCGCAGGGCCAGCTCGACCAGGGCCGGGTGCGGGGCCAGCGGGGCGGCCACCCGGTCGGCCCCGGACTGGTCCAGCTTGCTCACGAAATGGCCCGGGGCGAGCAGGTATCCGGCGATCGACACGGACACGCCGGGACGGCCCGCGCGCAGGGCGGCGACCGCGTCGGCCACGGACGGGACGCCGGAGGCGGCGTAGGCGGGCACCACCACGGCACTGTCCCGGGCGGCGGACAGGGCCTGGGCCACGTGGCCGACGGCGACGGCGGCGGCCGGGTCGCTCGATCCGGCGGCGGCCAGCACGATCGCGTCGCCGTCCTGGGCGCCGGCCTCGGTCAGCCGGTCGTTCAGCACCCGCACCAGCAGCGGGTCGGGGCCGAGCGGCCCGGCCGCCCGGGCCAGGCCGGGCGCGGAGGCGACGGCCCGGCCGATGTCGGTCTTCACGTGGAAACCGGTGGAGAGCAGGAGCGGCACCACGACCATCGGCACACCCTCGTCACGCAGCCGCCCGACCACGTCACCGACATCCGGTTCCTGCACGTCCACATGGGCGGCCTCGACGCGGAGCCCGGGCCGGGCACGCTCCAGGTCGCCACGGAACCGCTCGATCACCTCCTGCCCGGCTCTCGACCGGGTGCCGTGCGAGCAGGCGATGAGAACGGGTGTCGCGGACATGAGGCGGGAGTCTGGCACGGCCCGGAGAAAAGTGTGACAACAGAGGAAACCTCCGGGGCGGCGGAGGCGTCCTGGAAGGCGTCCCACGTTCATCAGTCTTTCTGGGGGGTCAATGTGATGGCCTTGATATCGGCAGTGCGCTCCTGGCGCCTGCTGTCCGAGCCGGCGCCGCCGGCCGGACGCTATGACGTCGTGACCGAGTCCGGCGCGCGGTCCCGCGCGCTGGACGACGAGGCCACCGACGTCGCCTTCCGCCGTTTCGTCGCGGCCCGCTGGGGGGCCCTGCACCGGTACGCGGTGATCCTCACCGGTGATCACCAGCTCGCCGAGGACGTGGTGCAGGCCGCGCTGGAGAAGTGCTGGCGGCGGTGGGACCGGATTCTCAACGACTCGCCGGAGAGCTACGTGCGCGCCGCCGTGGCCAACACCGCCGCGTCGCGCCGCCGCCGTCGCACGGTGCCGGAGATCTCGCTGGACAGCCTGCTGGTGGCGCCCGCCGCACCGGGCGACCACGCCGAGACGCACGCCCTGCGGTCCGGGCTGTGGGCCGCGCTGTACGACCTGCCGCCCCGGCAGCGCACCGTGGTGGTGCTGCGGCTGTGGGAGGACCGCTCGGTGGAGGAGACCGCGCAGGTGCTCGGCATCTCCACCGGCGCGGTGAAGTCGCAGCTGTCCAAGGCCCTCGGGCACTTACGGAAACACCCGCAGGTCAACGACATCCTGGATTCCAGCGGATGGGAGGAGGGCTCCCGATGAGCACCCGACACGACCGGATGGTCACCGAACTGCGCGCCACGCTCGACGACGTCGACCGGGCCCTGACCGAACGCCCCGCCCCCACCCCGCCGTGGGAGCAGATCCAGCACTTCGTGAAGACCTCCCGGGCCCGGCGCCGGCGCCGGATCGCCGCGGTGATCGGGGCGGTCGCGATGGCCGTGGTCGCGGTGGTCGCCGTGCAGAACCTGTTCTCCCCGTGGCAGGACGAGGGCCAGAACCAGCCGGTGCCGGCCACCCCGCCGTCGTTCGAGAAGTGGGACCACCCGCGGGGTTCCCTGGCGGACGACGAGAAGTGGCTCGGCGAGCTGCGTTCCTACACCGCCGACCACGTGCGCGACGACGACGGCGACCAGATCCCCGACCAGGTCGACGAGCCGGCCACAGACATCCGGGTGCTCTACGCCTCGGACGTCGGCGACTTCCGGATCGCCGTGGTGATGGGCGACTGGCCCACGCTGGACGGCCAGAACCTGTCCGAGCTGTTCGGCCCGCGCGGTTCGGCCGTGCAGGACCTGACCCAGGGCCGGGTGGGCGTGGCCTCGCAGATGGCGGTGGGCGGCGACACCTTCTGGAACGAGTTCGACGAGACCACCGCGATGCGCGGCTCCGACCCGGACGTGGACAGCGGCCGGCGTCCCTCGGCCTATCTGCTGTCCGGCGAGGCCCGGGAGGCGGTGCTCCAGCAGCCGCCGACGATCGGCGCCGACGGCACGGTCACCCAGAACCCCCGCCGGCTGAAGTACACGGACGGCGTGGCCGAGGTGACCGTGGACGAGCCCGGGCACTTCGCTGTGGTGCTGCCCGGTCTGGAGGACCGGGGGCAGGACAGCTACAAGGACTTCGTGCCGCGCGAGTCGAAGGAACAGGTGCGGGCGGGCGCGGTCGGCGGAAACCCGCTGCGGGGTGGCGAGGTGCTGTCGGACGACGAGCTGAACTTCATGGCCGAGGCGAGCTGGCTGGCCGCCCGGCAGACGCTGTCCACGGGAAACTGGCAGCTGCTGGCCTCGGAGGCGGGCAGCACCGACGACGGCCGGTCCGTGGTGGGCCGGCTGACCCTGCCCTCCGGCGCCCGGGTGCTGGCCGCCGGGCACCTGTTCACCGTGACCGGGTTCGACCAGGACGACTCCAGCATGACCGCGGCCCTGCTCGACACCGCCGTCCTGCTGCCTCAGGGATCGGACGACGACCTGTCCGTCGCCTGGCGCACGGAGGCCGACGACACCACGTCGACGAAGCCACGCACCGCGGCCATGGGCCCCGCGGGAACCACGTCGGTGCAATGGACGACGAACAGCGGCCAGTCGCTGACCTCGGCCGCTGTCGACACCCTGGCCGTGGTCGAGCGCACCGACGTCACCCGGGCCCGGTTCCTCGACGCGAGTGGCGCCGAGCTGGGCACCGCGACGGTACGGGAGCCGGAGGCGGCCCGCTACTGGCTGGCGTCCGACAGCGAGGAGGGCAACGACTCCCGCGACACCAACACCACGTACTCGGCCTGGATGCTGCCGGAGGTGAGGAAGGGACTGGCCGGCTACTGAACAGGGCCGGAGCCGGGGGCGGGTGAAAAAGGCACGAACCGGTGGAAACCTGTGAGGCCGCTGTCGGCGTCTTCAGAAGTGTTCTGTCCACGTCCTGACCACACCTGCCCCCGGAGACCCCCGTGATGGCACTGCTCCCGGCGGTGCGCGCCATGCGCCTGCTGATCGAACCCGTACCGCCCGGACATCACGACCTGATCGTCGAGAGTGGGGTGCGTTCACGGGAACTCGACGACGACTCGGCGGAGGTCAGCTTCCGCCGGTTCGTCGCCGCCCGCTGGAACGCGTTGCAGCGGTATGCGTTCGTGCTCACCGGTGACCACCAGTTCGCCGAGGACGTGGTGCAGGTGGCGCTGGAGAAGTGCTGGCGGCGGTGGGACCGGATCCGCGCCGACTCGCCGGAGGCGTACGTGCGCGCGGCCGTGGCCAACACGGCCGCCTCCCGGCGCCGCCGCACCCTGACCGAGACCTCGCTCGACGACATCCTGGTGCAGCCGGTTGCCCAGCACGACCACGCCGAGGCACACGCCCTGCGCTCGGGACTGTGGTCGGCGCTCTTCGACCTGCCGCCCCGGCAGCGCACGATCATCGCCCTGCGGCTGTGGGAGGACCGGTCGGTGGAGGAGACCGCCCGCGTGCTCGGCATCACCCAGGGCGCGGTGAAGTCCCAGCTCTCCAAGGGCCTGGCCCAGTTACGCAGGCATCCGCAGGTGCGGGACGTGCTGGCGGGTACCGGCATCGGCCGGACGGAGGCGGCCCGATGAGCCCCCGGCACGACCGCGGACCCGAGAGCGATCTGTCCGGCCCGCTGGGCATGCTGCTCGCGGACGTCGACCGGGCGGTCGCGCAGAACCAGGCGACGTCGCCGCCCTGGGAGCAGTTGCAGGCCTTCATCAAGACCTCCCGGGCCCGCCGCAGGCGGCGTCTGGTGCTGGTGCTGGCCTCGGTGGTGCTGCTGGTGGCGGGGCTGGTCACGGTGCAGGAACGGGTGTTCGGGCCGGGCCGGGCCGAACCCACGCCGTCCACCGACCGCCCGGTCGGGATGGACGGCGTGCGAGGCAACCTGGCGGACGACGAGGCGTGGGTCACGGGGCTCCGGCAGTACGTCACGGGCCACGACGTGCTCGCCGCCGCGCTGGAGGGTTCCACCTACGAGCCGGGGGCGCCGGCCGCCGACCCGGCCACGGACGTGAAGGTGGAGTACACCTCGCGGCTCGGCGGCTGGCTGGTCGCCGAGGTGAGCGGGGTGTGGCCGGCGAAGCCCGGAACGCCCTACCGGGTGGCACTTTACGGACCGGCCGGGTCGTCGCCGCAGGAGCTGGCGACGGGTGCGTTCAGCCCCCGGGAGAAGAAGCGGTCGGTGCGGCCGACCAGGTACACCCAGGACAACGTGCTGCCGGGGCTGCGCAACGACGCGTGGATCGGGCTGGACGCGGCGATCTACCTGATCAGTGACGACCCGGTGGACATGGTGCTCCAGGAACCCCCGACGATCGCCGCGGACGGCACGGTGACCCAGCACTCCCGCCGGGTCGAGGGCCGCGACGGCGTGTACGAGGTGGGCATCGACCAGCCCGGGACCTACGCGCTGGTGAGCGGGAAGAGCCAGGGCGGTTACCAGGACTTCGTCTCCGAGGTGGCGCAGGTGGTGCCGGACCAGGTGGCCCCGGCCCCGGCCCGCGGTGGCGACGCGCTGCCGTACAGCCGGCTGGAAGACATCGCCGCGAGCACCTGGAAGGCGGCGCGACAGCCGTACTCCAGCGGCACCTGGCAGTTGCTGGCAGCCGAGCCGGGCACGGCGACCAAGACCCAGGACCGGGCCCTGGCAGGGGTTCTCACGTTGCCCGGCGGTGCCCGGGTGCTGGCCGCGGGGCATGTCTCGGCGCCCTACGGGAGCAGCGAGGGCGGCCCGCACGCGAAACTCGACACCGCGCGGATTCTTCCTTCGGGTGGGGACGACGAACTGTCCGTGGCCTGGCGCTATCACCGGGACCCGGCCGGTGGCGGCGTCAGCGACGAGCTGAGTGGCACGGCGGCGCTGGGCCCGGCGGGCACGGTGACGGTGGAGTGGGACGGCGACGGCGGGACGTCGACGTCGGCGGCCGCGAACACGCTGGCCCGGACCGACCGGACCGACGTCTCGCGGGTGCGCTTCCTCGACACCTCCGGTGTGGAGCTGGGTAGCGCGACGGTGCTGGAGCCGGACGCGTCGCGGTGGTCCATCGACGACGAGGAGGCAGGCGGCCGGTTCGCCAGTTCCCCGGGATGGCTGCTGCCGGAGGTGCGGGAAGGGCTGGCCGGGTACTGATTCTGTCGTAGAGTCACGGCTCGTGACGCAGAGCGAGAACGACCTCAAGCCGCGTAGCCGGCAGGTGACCGACGGGATCGAGGCGACCGCCTCGCGCGGCATGCTGCGCGCGGTCGGGATGGGAGACGAGGACTGGTCGAAACCCCAGATCGGGGTGGCCAGTTCGTGGAACGAGATCACCCCGTGCAATCTCAGTCTGGACCGGCTGGCCCAGGCGGTGAAGGACGGGGTGCACGCGGGCGGCGGCTACCCGCTGGAGTTCGGCACGATCAGCGTCAGTGACGGCATCTCGATGGGCCACGAGGGTATGCACTTCTCGCTGGTCTCCCGTGAGGTGATCGCCGACAGCGTGGAGACCGTCATGCAGGCCGAGAGGCTCGACGGCAGTGTGCTGCTCGCGGGCTGCGACAAGTCGCTGCCAGGCATGCTGATGGCTGCCGCCCGCCTCGACCTGGCCTCGGTGTTTCTCTACGCCGGGTCGATCCTGCCCGGGAAAGCGACCTTCACCGACGGCACCGAGAAGGACGTCACCCTGATCGACGCCTTCGAGGGAGTCGGCGCCTGCGCCCGGGGGCTGATGAGCCGCGAGGACCTGGACATCCTGGAACGCGCCATCTGCCCGGGCGAGGGGGCCTGCGGCGGGATGTACACGGCCAACACGATGGCCAGTGCCGCCGAGGCGCTGGGCATGTCGCTGCCCGGCTCGGCCGCGCCACCGGCCACCGACCGGCGCCGCGACGGCTTCGCCCGGCGCTCCGGCCAGGCCGTGGTGGAGCTGCTGCGCCGTGGCATCACCGCCCGCGACGTGCTGACCAGGGAGGCGTTCGAGAACGCGATCGCCGTCGTCATGGCGTTCGGCGGGTCCACCAACGCCGTCCTGCATCTGCTCGCCATCGCGCACGAGGCCGAGGTGCCGCTCACGCTGGACGATTTCAGCCGGGTGGGGGCGCGGGTGCCGCACCTGGCCGACGTCAAACCGTTCGGCCGCTACGTGATGTTCGACGTGGACCGGGTCGGCGGCGTGCCGGTGGTGATGAAGGCCCTGCTGGACGCCGGGCTGATGCACGGCGACGTGCTCACCGTGACCGGCTCGACGATGGCCGAGAACCTGGCCGGCATCAATCCTCCCGACCTGGACGGCAAGGTGGTGCGGGCGCTGTCCGAGCCGATCCACCGCACCGGCGGCATCACCGTGCTGCACGGCTCGCTGGCCCCCGAGGGGGCGGTGGTCAAGAGTGCCGGGTTCGACGACGACGTGTTCGAGGGCACCGCGCGGGTGTTCGAGCGGGAGCGGGCGGCGCTGGACGCACTGGAGAACGGCACGATCACGGCCGGCGACGTGGTGGTGATCCGGCACGAGGGGCCCAAGGGCGGGCCGGGCATGCGCGAGATGCTCGCCATCACCGGCGCGATCAAGGGTGCCGGGCTGGGCAAGCAGGTACTGCTGCTGACCGACGGCCGGTTCTCCGGCGGCACCACCGGCCTGTGTGTGGGCCACGTGACCCCGGAGGCGGTGGACCGCGGCCCGATCGCCGCGGTGCGTGACGGCGACCGGATCCGGCTGGACGTCGCCCACGGCACGCTCGATCTGCTGGTCGGCGCGGACGAGCTGGCGGTGCGGATGCGCGACTGGCAGCCGCTGCCGCACCGGTTCACCCGCGGGGTGCTGGCCAAATACGCCAAACTGGTCGGATCCGCCTCCGGCGGCGCGGTTCTCGGCTGAGAGCGGTGCCGGTTCCCGGGCGGGGCCGCGCGATTCACTCAACCAGCCCCGTCCGCGCGCCGATGGAGAGCCGGGCCCGCTGACCGCCGGTGGGCCGCTGGACGGCGGGTGGACACATGCTGATTGCGCTGATCGCGACCGTACTGGCCTTCGCCGGGGTCGCGACCGCGAACTTCGTGGTGGCCGCGCGGCAGCCGCAGCTGCGCCGCGGATCGGTGATCTCCGGGGTGGGATGCCTGGCCTGGGGCGGTATCTCGGTGGCCGCCCTGCTCGGGGTGCCGGACCCCTGGTTCTGGGCGGTCGGGCGTCCCCTCGTTCTGGTGATCTTCATGCTGGCCAGCGGTGGCGTGGGCCGGCTGGGCTCGGCCCGGGAGACCTGGGACAGCCTGGTCGAGGGCCTGATGATGATGGCGGGCCTGGCCGGTTTCGTCTGGATCGTGCTGCACGGGCAGACCTGGCTGACGGTGCGCCCGGAGACCGGCTGGACGCTGGCCTGGCTGGTGCCGATGGTCCTGCTGTGCAGCTACGCCGCCGGTCTCGCGGTGCGGGCGCGGGGCGACCAGCGCCGGATGGCCCTGCTGGCGGTGCTGGCCGGCGGCCTCTCGCTGACCGGTGACGTGACCGCTCTGGCCCTGCGCAACGACGCCGGGATCGTGTTCTGGGCGGCCGCGTCGATGGTGCTGGTGCGTAGCGCTGTGTGGGACACCCGCAGCACCTACCGCAATCCGGTGCTGGAGACCCGGCCGCGCCGGCTGGGCTGGTGGCAGCTGCCGATCCCGTTCGCCGCGGCGCTCACCGTGTTCCCCGGCGCCCGCAGCGACGTGGTGGCCGCGGTGATGCTGGCGATCATCTCGGTGGCGGTGTTCATCAACATCATCGGGCAGTCCGGGCAGAGCGAACGGCTCTGGGACGACCTGAGCGCCCGCAGCGAGCTGTACGAGGAACTGCTGGAGGACACCCAGGACGTGATCCTTCAGGTTGACGACTTCGGCGTGATCGAGTTCGCCAACCCGGCCTCGAACCGGGTGCTGGCCATGCGACCCGAGCAGCTGGTGGGCACCACCCTGCTGGACTACCTGCATCCCGACGACCAGAAGATGGCCCCGACGGTGGGCGGCGCCCCGCAGTGGCGGCGCGGCGAGCACCGGGTGGAGACCCGCTTCCTGCCCAGCCTGCCGGGCCAGCCGCCGGAACCGGCCAAGGCCGAGGGGATGACGCCCCGCCAGGCCGCGATGGCCGGCATCCCCGACATCAGCTCCGGCCTGGTCGGCAACATGTGGGCCGCGCAGGAGACCCGCTGGCGGGTGATCGAGTGGGGGATCACCCCGCGCGAGGACGGCGGCGCGGTGCTGGTCGGGCGCGACGTGTCCGACCGGGTGCGGATGCAGGGCGAACTGGTGGACGCGGCCCAGACCGACGCCCTGACCGGCCTTCTCAACCGCACCGCGTTCCTGGAGGCGGTCAACGCCCGGCTGGCCGAGGGCCAGCCGGTGGCGATGATGTTCATCGACCTCGACAACTTCAAGGAGGTCAACGACACGATGGGCCACGCCGAGGGGGACCGGCTGCTGTACCGGGCGGCCGAGTGCCTGCGGCAGGCGGCCGGCGACGGCGACGCGGTGGCCCGGCTGGGCGGCGACGAGTTCGCGGTGATGCCGCTCAACGCCGACCCGGACGCCGCTCACGCCGCGGCCGAGGCCGTGGTCACGGCGTTCAACGGGTTCGACGAGACCGCCTACGGCCGGCCCTCGGTGTCGGCCAGCCTGGGCCTGGTGATCGCCGACCCCCAGGTCACCCGCACCGCGCGGGAGGTGCTGCGCGACGCCGACCTGGCGATGTACCGGGCCAAGCAGCGCGGCGGCGCCGGGGTGGTGGACTTCGAGCCGTGGATGGTGGAGCGGGTGATGGAGCACCACCGCCTGCGCGGCGACCTGGAGACCGCGGTGCGCGACGAGAGCCTGACCATCTACCTCCAGCCGGTCGTCGACCTGCACACCCGGCAGTGGGAGGGGTTCGAGGCGCTGGTGCGCTGGCCGGTCGGGGCCGAGACCTGGTCCCCGGCCCAGTTCCTGCCGGTGGCCGAGGAGAGCGGCCTGATCGTGCCGATGGGTGCCTGGGTGCTGCGCGAGTCGCTGCGCCAGCTGGCCGGATGGCGCGACGAGCAGATGGGCATGGCGGTGAACGTGTCGGCACAGCAGCTGGTCGGCACCGACTTCTTCGACATCACCATGGAGGCGCTCCAGGAGAGCGGCATCGCCCCGGGCCGGCTCACCCTGGAGATCACCGAGCAGGCCGCCATCCAGGACCTCGGCCGCACCGCCTCCCGCCTCGACCTGCTGCGCTCCGAGGGCGTCCACGTGGCCATCGACGACTTCGGCACCGGGTTCTCCTCGTTGCAGTACCTGTCCCGGCTGCCGGTCGACATCCTCAAGATCGACCGCAAGTTCGTCTGGGGTCTGGGGCAGCAGGCCGAGGACGACGTGCTGGTGCGCTCGATGCTCGGCCTGGCCGCGGAACTCGGCCTGGAGGTGATCGCCGAGGGTGTGGAGACCCGACGGCAGGCGGAGCTGCTGCTGGAGTACGGCTGCCGTCTGGCGCAGGGCTTCCTGTTCTCCCCGCCGCGCCCGATCGAGGAACTGCGGGTGAGCGACCCGTTCGTCAGCCCGGCCCCGGCGATGCCGCGGATCCCGTTCCCCCGGCGAGCGGTGGACGACCGGGTGCCCAGCTGACCGGTCGGGTGCCGGTTCGGTGCGCCCCACCCGCACAACCTGTGGACGTCGGGGAGGTGTCCTTCCCGGGTGGGTGGGGTCTGCCCCGGCCCACGCCCGGCGCCGCGCTCACCCTGCACCACCGTGCGGTCACAATCCGTTGAGACTTCACGCGTCCGATCTCTTGGTGCGGGTCGGCCGCGTGGCTGCCGGTTACTGTCGTGACCGTGGTGCAGGCGATGCTGATGGCTGCCGCGGCAGCCCTGGCCGGGGTGGCCTGGGCCCGCGCGATCGTGCGTACCCGCCGCCTGCTCACCCCCACCGCCGCGGCGGCCGGCCTGTGCTGGGCACTGGGATCGGTACCGGCCCGGCTGCTCGACCCGTCCAGCTCGCTGCCGGCCGGCCAGATCGCCGACTTCCTGATGGTCGTGGCCGCCGCCGGGCTGCTCACCGCGCACGCCGCGATGGGCGACCGGATCGTGCCGGTGCGCCGCCCCGGCATCGGGGTGGCCGAGGCCGTGGTGCTCGCGCTCGCCGCCGCCACCGTGGCCTGGGTGGTCGTCGGCGCCCCACTGCACCTGCCCGCCAGCACCGCCTTCGCCCTGCTCCCGGCCGTGCTCGACCTGGTCTCGCTGCTGGTCGTGCTGCGCCTGCCCACCCGCACCCCGGCCGAGCCGGCCGGATACGCCGGGCCGGAGGGCAACAGCGCGCCCGGCCGGTCCTGGGGTCTGCTGGTCACGGCGCTCACCGCCGTCCTGCTGTCCGACCTGCTGCGCGGCACCCGGGTGGCGGGCGCCCAGCTGCCCAGCCGCCCCGAGGTCTCCGACGCCGTGCTGGCGCCGGTGGCCTGCGCGGCCGGGCTCCTGCTCGCCCTGTACAGCCTGCGCCTGACCCGCAACCAGCCACCCACCGAGCGCTCCGACGCCGAGCCCGCCGACGACGTGCGTCACCTGCCCCGCCGTCGCGGCCGCCTGGTGCCCTACGGGGTGGCGCTGGCCGCCCCGGTCGCGGTCGGCGCCCAGGCCACGGTGACCGGCACCGGCCCGATCCCGCTCTTCGGCCTCGGCTGCCTGGCCGCGGCGTTCGTGGTCTGGCAGACCCTTCTGCTGCTGGAGCAGGACGAGCTGCTGCGCCGCCAGGTGGAGGCCCGCAAGCGCCTGGCCCTGCTCGTCGAGAACACGAGTGACCTGCTGCTGCGGCTCGACACCAACGGCCGCATCCTCGCGGTCAACGCCGCCGCCACCCGGCTGCTGCACCGCCCGCCCTCCTCGATCGCCCAGCGCCCGTTCGAGGAGCTGGCCCGGCCCGACGACCAGCGCCGGGTGCGGGAGGCCGTGCTGGAGGTGACCCGCGGGCACCGCGACGCCGCCGAGATCGAGCTGCTCCTGGCCCCGCCCGCGGCCGGCACCGCCCAGCTGCGGCTGCGCGGCGTGGACGGCGGCGCGGTGGCCAACCTCAACGACGTCACCGACTCGGTCGAGCTGCGCCAGCGCCTGGAACGCCTGGCCCGCTTCGACCAGATGACCGGCCTGGCCAACCGGGCCCACCTGCTCGACGAGGTGGGCACCTGGCTGCTGCTCGCCCGCCCGGCGCCGGGCGACGACACCGACGAGGACAGCGGAATCGCCGTGCTGTACGCCGATCTGGACGGGTTCAAGGCCGTCAACGACCGGTTCGGGCACGCCGCCGGCGACCGCGTGCTGGTCGACGTGGCCGCCCGGCTCGACGCGGTGGCCGGAGCGGTGGACGCCCGCCGGGTGATCGTCTCCCGGGTCGGCGGCGACGAGTTCATCCTGGCGATGGAGGGCGTCGGCCGGGCCGCCGCCACCACGGCCGCCCAGCGCCTGGTCGAGGCGATCGCCCCGCCGTTCCGGGTGGGCGGCCGCACCGTCCAGCTCGGCGTCAGCGTGGGTGTGGCCTACACCGACCCCACCGACGGCGACCCGCGGATCCGGCCGGAGCGCGAGGGCCCGGCCGCCCTCGGCGACCACCCGGCCGGCAGCCGCAGCTCGGCCGCCACCCTGGTGCACCGCGCCGACCTGGCGATGTACGCGGCCAAGTCGGACGGCCGGGCCCGGCACGAGAGCTGGCGGCCGGAGCTGGAGGAACAGGTGCGCCGCCGGGTCGACCTGGCGATCGGCCTGCGTGACGCCCTGGAGCGTGGGCACCTGGCCGTGGCCTACCAGCCGATCGTGCGGCTGGCCGACGGGCACGTGCAGGGCGTCGAGGCGCTGCTGCGGCTGCCTCCCGACCAGGCCGGGTTCGAGCGGGACGGCGTGGTCAGCCCGGCCGAGCTGGTCGAGATCGCCGAGGACACCGGCGCGATCACCGAGCTGGGGGAGTGGGTGCTGCGCCAGGCGGTCACCCAGGCGGCCGGCTGGGCCCGGCGCGGCCACCAGATCTCGGTCAGCGTCAACATGTCCGTGGCCCAGCTGGTCTCGCCGGCTTTCGTCGAGCTGGTCACCGGCATGCTCGACGCCACCGGCCTGCCGCCGTCCCGGCTGGTGCTGGAGCTCACCGAGAGCCAGCTGGTCGAGCACTCCGGCCCGGCCCCCGACGCCCTCCAGGCCCTGCGCGACGCCGGGATCCGGCTGGCCATCGACGACTTCGGCACCGGTTACTCGTCGCTGTCCTACCTGCGCCGGATGCCGGTCAGCCTGGTCAAGATCGACCGCTCGCTGCTGGCCGGGCTGGGCACCGACCCGCGCGCCGCGGCGCTGCTGTCCGCCGTGGTGTCGATGGCCCGGGGCCTGGACCTGTCGGTGGTCGCGGAGGGGATGGAGGACCTCGCCACCGCCCGGGCGCTGCGCGACCTCGGGGTGCAGGCGGGGCAGGGTTTCGCGTTCTCCCGGGCGCTGCCGGCCGCCGAGATCCGCAGACTGCTGGCGGGCGGTCCGCTCGACATCGAAGAACCCGCCGGCGAACCTGGCGGCGAACTCGGGGACGACGGGGAGCCCGCGCCCGCACCCGGCCGGGTTCCGGAAAACGCCGACGGCCCACCGGTGCTCGATCTGCCCGATTCGGCACCGTCCGGCAGCCTGCCCGAGGAGCGGTCGGGCCGTCTCAGTAAGTGAGACCTGCCGGGTCCCGATTGACATCCCCGCAATCCGGGGGCAACGTGTGAGCGTGCGTAAGACTCTCGTACTTGGACGGCGCGCCCGCTGAGGTCATGGTGACCCGCGAGCGCGCGACCCCTTGTGCCCATTGGGACGAGGGGTTTTTTCGTCCCTGCCGACAGTTGCGCGCATCTCAGCTGCCGGCATCGACGGTCCGATGCACAGCAGTGATCCGACGAGCGAAGGAACCCCCTGATGCCCGGCCAGTCCCACACCGAACCCTCCGGCGCAGCCCGCGCCGCCACCACCGGCCCGCAGGTCTCCGGTGAGCCGATGACCGGGGCGCAGAGCCTCGTCCGCTCGCTCGAGTCCGTCGGTGTAGAAACGGTTTTCGGGATCCCGGGCGGAGCGATCCTTCCGCTCTACGACCCCCTGATGGACTCCACCAGGATCCGTCACATCCTGGCCCGCCACGAGCAGGGCGCCGGGCACGCGGCCGAGGGCTACGCCCAGGCCACCGGCCGGGTCGGGGTCTGCATGGCGACGTCCGGCCCGGGCGCGACCAACCTGGTCACCGCCATCGCCGACGCCTACATGGACTCGATCCCGATGGTCGCGATCACCGGCCAGGTGAGCAGCAAGATGATCGGCACGGACGCCTTCCAGGAGGCGGACATCGTCGGCATCACCCTGCCGATCACCAAGCACAACATGCTGGTCACCGACGCCGCGGAGATCCCGCGCGCGGTGGCCGAGGCGTTCCACATCGCGAGTACCGGCCGTCCGGGCCCGGTTCTGGTCGACGTGCCCAAGGACGTGCTCCAGGCGAGCACCACGTTCTCCTGGCCGCCGAAGCTCGACCTGCCCGGCTACCGCGCCGTCACCCGGCCGCACAACAAGCAGATCCGGGAGGCCGCCCGGCTGCTCACCTCCTCGTCGCGTCCCGTGCTCTACGTCGGTGGCGGTGTGCTGAAGGCGCACGCCAGCGAGGAGCTGCGGCGGCTCACCGAGGCGACCGGCGCCCCCGTCGTCACCACCCTGATGGCGCTGGGCGCGCTGCCCGACTCGCACCAGCAGAACCTGGGCATGCCGGGCATGCACGGCACCGTGGCCGCGGTCACCGCGCTCCAGAAGGCCGACCTGATCGTCAGTCTCGGTGCCCGGTTCGACGACCGGGTCACCGGCAACCTGGACTCCTTCGCACCGCACGCCAAGGTGGTGCACGCCGACATCGACCCGGCCGAGATCGGCAAGAACCGGCTCGCCGACGTGCCGATCGTGGGTGACGCCAAAGAGGTCATCGCCGAGCTGTGCCTGGCCGTCGAGGCGGAGCACAAGGCCGGCCGCAGCGCCGACCTGACCGCCTGGTGGCAGCAGCTGGACGGCTGGCGCCAGGCCTTCCCGCTCGGCCACGCCCCGGCCCCGGAGGGCGAGGTCTCGCCGCAGGACGTGATCGCCCGGATCGGCGCGATCTCCGGCCCGGACTCGATCTACGTCGCCGGTGTCGGCCAGCACCAGATGTGGGCGTCGCAGTTCATCAAGTACGAGAACCCGCACACCTGGATCAATTCCGGCGGTGCGGGCACGATGGGCTTCGCGGTGCCGGCCGCGATGGGCGCGAAGACCGGCCGTCCCGACACCGTGGTCTGGGCGATCGACGGCGACGGCTGCTTCCAGATGACCAATCAGGAACTGGCCACCTGCGTGATCAACCAGATCCCGATCAAGGTCGCCGTCATCAACAACTCCAGCCTGGGCATGGTCCGGCAGTGGCAGAACCTGTTCTACGACGGCCGCTACTCCAACACCGACCTGCACACCTCGGTCGGCAGCCGGATCCCCGACTTCGTCAAGCTGGCGGAGGCCTACGGCTGCGTCGGGCTGCGCTGCGAGACGCCCGAAGACGTGGACGCCACGATCAAGAAGGCGATGGAGATCAACGACGTCCCCGTCGTCATCGACTTCGTCGTGCACCGTGACGCGATGGTCTGGCCGATGGTCCCGGCCGGCGTCAGCAACGACGCCATCCAGATCGCGCGTGACACCCGCCCGGATTTCGACAGCGAAGACTGAGGACGATCGACGTGACGCACAAGCACACCCTTTCCGTCCTGGTCGAGGACCGGCCCGGCGTCCTGACCCGGGTCGCCGGCCTGTTCGCCCGGCGGGGCTTCAACATCCACTCACTGGCGGTCGGCCCGACCGAGCATCCCGGGGTGTCCCGGATGACCGTCGTGGTGGACGTCGACGAGCTGCCGCTGGAGCAGGTCACCAAGCAGCTCAACAAGCTGATCAACGTGATCAAGATCGTCGAGCTGGAGCCGGGCGCCTCGGTCCAGCGCGAGATGCTCCTGGTCAAGGTGCGGGCCGACGCCACCACGCGCAGCCACGTGCTGGAGACCGTGGAGCTGTTCCGCGGCCACGTGGTCGACGTGGCGCCGGACGCCGTCACCATCGAGGCGACCGGCAGCCCGGACAAGCTGGCGGCCCTGCTCAAGGTGCTGGAGCCGTTCGGCATCCGCGAGTTGTCGCAGTCCGGCCTGATCGGCATCGGCCGCGGCAACCGCTCGATCACCGACCGGGCGCTGCGCAGCGCCTGAGGCGACGGCCTCTAACCTCGACCCTGTATTCGATTACCACCCTCAATAAGGAGAACCAGCACTGTGGCAGCACAGATGTACTACGACGCCGACGCCGACCTCTCGCTGATCGCCGGCAAGTCCGTCGCCGTCATCGGCTACGGCAGCCAGGGTCACGCGCACGCGCTGAGCCTGCGCGACTCGGGCGTCGACGTGCGCGTCGGCCTGGCCGAGGGCAGCAAGAGCCGGGCCAAGGCCGAGGCCGAGGGCCTGCGGGTGCTCAGCGTGGCCGAGGCGGTGCAGGAGGCCAACGTGGTCATGCTGCTCACGCCCGACCACGTGCAGCGTCACGTGTACAAGGAGTCCATCGAGCCGCACCTGGCCGAGGGCGACGCGCTGTTCTTCGGCCACGGCTTCAACATCCGCTTCGGCTACATCACCCCGCCGGCCGGTGTGGACGTCTGCATGGTCGCCCCCAAGGGCCCGGGCCACCTGGTGCGTCGCGAGTACACCGACGGCCGCGGCGTGCCGGTGATCGTGGCGGTCGAGGTCGACGCCACCGGCAAGGCCTGGGACCTGGCGCTCTCCTACGCGAAGGCGATCGGCGGCCTGCGCGCCGGCGGCATCAAGACCACCTTCACCGAGGAGACCGAGACCGACCTGTTCGGTGAGCAGGCCGTGCTCTGCGGCGGCATGTCGCAGCTGGTGCAGTACGGCTTCGAGACGCTGACCGAGGCGGGCTACCAGCCCGAGGTCGCGTACTTCGAGTGCCTGCACGAGCTCAAGCTGATCGTCGACCTGATGTACGAGGGCGGCATCGCCAAGCAGCGCTGGAGCGTGTCCGACACGGCCGAGTACGGCGACTACGTGTCCGGCCCGCGGGTCATCGACGCGCACGTCAAGGACAACATGAAGGCCGTCCTGGCCGACATCACGAGCGGTGCGTTCGCGCAGCGCTTCATCGACGACCAGGACAAGGGCGCGCCGGAGTTCAAGGCCCTGCGCGCCAAGGGTGAGCAGCACCCGATCGAGGCCACCGGCCGCGAGCTGCGCAAGCTGATGAGCTGGGTCAAGGCCACCGACTCGGACTACGTCGAGGGCAGCGCCGGCCGCTGACCCGTCGACGAGGGTGCGGCCCCCGCCGAAGGGGCCGCGCTCTCGTCAGGGCCGGGGCGCGTACAGGTCGATGTGGGTGCCGTCCGGGTCCTGCACGGTCGCGAACCGCTGGCCCCACGGCGCGTCCATCGGCTCGCGGAAGCCGAAGCCGTCGTCGTCCAGCCAGGCGTACAGCTCGTCCACCCCAGCCGCCGAGTCGCAGCGCACGCCGAGCGTGATGCCGGTGCGCGGGGCATCCTGGTCCACGTCCCAGCCCAGCCGTTTCACGGCCTCCTCGGTGTCCAGGGTGAGGCTCATCCCGTCGAGGCGCGCCACCATGTGGCCGGAGGCCTGGTCCCCCTCGAACGTGCACCCCAGACGCCGGTAGAAGGCGATCGACTTGGCCAGGTCGGCCACCACCACACCGACGGCGTCCATCCGGAATCCCATGGCGGCCAGCCTATTCGGGTACCTGCCGGCAGCCAGGCGAAACGCGCTGACGGGCCCCGCCCAGATCGTCCACATGCTGAGATAGAGCGCCCGGTATCCGGACGCAAGGAGTAGGATCCCGACCATGAGCACCCCGACCGCACCCACGTCCGTCCGGCTGGCCGTCATTCCTGGCGACGGCATCGGCCCGGAGGTGGTCGCCGAGGGCCTGAAGGTCCTGAACGCCGCGGTCGGCACCGAGGTGTCCTTCGAGACCACCGAGTACGAGCTCGGTGCTCGCCTGTGGCACAAGACAGGCGAGACGTTGCCCGACGCCGCGCTGGCCGAGATCCGGCAGCACGACGCCATCCTGCTCGGCGCGATCGGTGACCCCGGTGTGCCGAGTGGCGTTCTGGAGCGGGGCCTCCTGCTGCGTCTGCGGTTCGAGCTGGACCACTACGTGAACCTGCGGCCGGCGCGGTTGTACCCGGGCGTCACCTCGCCCCTGGCCCCGCACGTCCTCGAGAACGGCCTCGACTTCGTCGTGGTCCGCGAGGGCACCGAGGGCCCCTACGTCGGCAACGGCGGCGCGGTGCGCACGGGTACGCCGCACGAGATCGCGACCGAGGTCAGCATCAACACGGCGTTCGGCATCGAGCGGGTGGTGCGGGACGCGTTCCGTCGCGCCGCCGGCCGCCCGCGCAAGCACCTCACCCTGGTGCACAAGCACAACGTGCTCACCCACGCCGGTCACCTCTGGCGCCGCACGGTGGAACAGGTCAACGCCGAGTTCCCCGAGGTCACCACCGACTACCTGCACGTCGACGCGGCCACCATCTTCATGGTGCAGAACCCGGGCCGGTTCGACGTGATCGTCACCGACAACCTCTTCGGCGACATCATCACCGACATCGCCGGCGCGATCGCCGGCGGCATCGGCCTGGCCGCGTCGGGCAACATCAACCCCGACCGCAGCGCCGCGCCGAGCATGTTCGAGCCGGTCCACGGCTCCGCTCCCGACATCGCCGGCCAGGGCAAGGCCGACCCCACCGCCACCGTGCTGTCCGTGGCGATGCTGCTGGAGCACCTCGGGCTGGAGAAGGCCGCCCAGAAGATCGAGCAGGCCGTGGCCGAAGACCTCACCTCACGTGGTGAGCGAGTACGCACCACGTCGGAGATCGGCGAGGCCATCGCCTCGCGTCTCGCCTGACCAGGGGTGCCTGTCTAGCGCAACGAGCCGAGGCGGCCGGTCGGGGGAACACCCCGGCCGGCCGTCAGCCGTATCCCCACCCGGAACGGCCCAGGTCAGGCGAGCTCTCCGCTGCTACCGTCGTCAACAGATTCTTTCCGGTCACCGGACCAGACCGGAATGCGAGGGAGTACCGCGATGAACGCCAGAATTCTCGGCACCACCGAGACGCTCGACACCAGTGATGTCGTCGATCCGTCCGAGACCACCAGCCGTCCGCTGACCTTCAGCGTCACGCCGAACCCGGCACCGGCCACCCCGGAGCGCCGGGCCCAGATCCACGCCCAGCCCGGCTTCGGCAAGTTCTTCACCGATCACATGGTGTCGATCGACTGGACGCAGGGCGAGGGCTGGCACGACGCCGGCCTGATCCCCTACGGCCCGATCCAGCTCGACCCGGCCGCGGCCGTTCTGCACTACGCACAGGAGATCTTCGAAGGGCTCAAGGCCTACCGGCACGCCGACGGCTCGGTCTGGGCGTTCCGCCCGGAGGCGAACGCGGCCCGGCTGGCGAGGTCCGCCCGGCGGCTGGCGCTGCCCGAGCTCTCCGAGGAGGACTTCCTGGCGAGCATCGACCTGCTGGTGAAGACCGACCAGGCCTGGGTGCCCGACCACGCCAGCGGTGAGAGCAGCCTCTACCTGCGGCCGTTCATGTACGCGTCGGAGACCTTCCTCGGCGTCCGGCCCAGCAAGACGGTGCGTTACCTGCTCATCGCCTCGCCGGTCGGCCCGTACTTCTCCGGCGGGGTCAAGCCGGTCAGCATCTGGCTGAGCAGCACCTACACCCGCGCCGCCGCCGGTGGCACGGGTGCGGCCAAGTGCGGCGGCAACTACGCGGCCGGCCTGGCCGCGCAGCTGGAGGCCGAGGCCCACGGCTGCGAGCAGGTCTGCTTCCTCGACGCGGCGGAACACCGCTGGGTGGAGGAGCTCGGCGGCATGAACATCTACTTCGTCAAGCGCGACGGCACACTGGTCACGCCCACCGTCTCCGGCACCATCCTGGAGGGCATCACCCGCTCCTCCATCCTCACCCTGGCCGGCGAGATGGGGCTGAAGGTCGAGGAACGCCAGATCAGCATCGACGAGTGGCGTGACGGCGTGGCCTCCGGCGAGATCAGTGAGGTGTTCGCCTGCGGCACCGCGGCCGTCATCACCCCGCTGGGCAAACTCGCCTGGGAGGGTGGCGAACTCGAGATCCCGTCCGGCGAGGTCGCGATGAAGATCCGGCAGTCGCTACTCGACGTGCAGTACGGCCGGGCAGAAGACACCCACGGCTGGATGCGCAAACTGGCCTAGAACGGCCCGAATTGAGGACGACGACGAGCTCGCACGGCTCGTCGTCGTCCTCAATTCTGTTGTGTGGCAGAATGACCGGCAGCATGTTCATCAACCGCGTCATTATTCACAGGCGCGTCGGCACCGCCCAGGGCCAGTAAGAGCCCGGCACCGTCGACGCGCAGACCTTCCGCACCCATGCGGGGGGTCTTTTTTCATGCGTGGACCAGCACCCACCGACCAAAGGCGAGCAACGATGGAGAGCACCGGCCTCAGCACAGGCTCGGGCGGCACCTTCCAGGTGTACGACACCACCTTGCGCGACGGCGCCCAGCAGGAGGGACTGAGCCTCTCGGTCCAGGACAAGCTGCTGATCGCCGGGCACCTGGACGATCTGGGGGTGGGCTTCGTCGAAGGTGGCTGGCCGGGCGCGATTCCGAAGGACACCGAGTTCTTCCGCCGGGCGGCGGAAGAACTCACCCTGAAGAACGCCGTGCTCACCGCCTTCGGCGCCACGCGCAAGGCCGGTGTCGCGGTGCACGACGACCCGCAGGTGAAGGCGCTGATCGACTCGCTCGCCCCGGCCGTGACGCTGGTGGCCAAGAGCGACATCCGGCACGTGGAGCGGGCTCTGCGCACCACGCCGCAGGAGAACCTGGCGATGATCACCGAGACCGTGCGCCACCTGCGCGATCACGGCCGCCGGGTGTTCGTCGACGCCGAGCACTTCTTCGACGGCTACCGCTTCGACCGGGCCTACGCCCTGGAGGTGGTGCGGGCCGCCGCCGAGGCCGGCGCCGAGGCGGTCGTGCTGTGCGACACCAACGGCGGCATGCTGCCGAACCAGGTGGCCGACGTGGTGCGTGACGTGCGCCAGGGATCGGGCGCCGACCTGGGCATCCACTGCCACAACGACACCGGCTGCGCGGTCGCGAACTCGCTGGCCGCCGTCGACGCCGGCGTGATCCAGGTGCAGGGCACCCTGAACGGCTACGGCGAGCGCACCGGGAACGCCGACCTGATCACGGTCGTCGCCGACCTGGAGCTGAAACTCGGGCGAAAGGTGCTGCCGGACGGCCGCATCCACGACATCACCCGGATCGCCCGGGCCGTCGACGAGATCGCCAACGTCGCGCCGTACAACCGTCAGCCCTACGTCGGGGCCAGCGCGTTCGCGCACAAGGCCGGGCTGCACGCCAGCGCGATCAAGGTGGACCCGGACCTCTACCAGCACATCGACCCGGCGGGCGTCGGCAACGACATGCGCATGCTGGTGTCCGACATGGCCGGCCGGGCCTCGATCGAGCTCAAGGGCCGGGAGCTGGGTTTCGACCTGTCCAGCGACCGCGACCTGCTCGGCCGGGTGACCGGGCGGGTGAAGCAGCTGGAGGCCGACGGGTACACCTTCGAGGCCGCCGACGCGTCGTTCTCGCTGCTGCTGCACGAGGAGGTGCACGGCACTCGCCCGGTGTACTGCGACGTGGAGAGCTGGCGGGTGATCACCGAGTTCCACGGCGGCGCCGCGGTCTGCGAGGCCACCGTGAAACTGACCGCCGGGGGCGTGCGTACGGTGGCGACGGCCGAGGGCAACGGCCCGGTCAGCGCTCTCGACCACACCCTGCGCCAGGCGCTGCTGCCGGTCTACCCCGAGCTGGAGCGGATGAAGCTCACCGACTTCAAGGTGCGCATCCTCGACGGCGCGTCGGCCACCGACGCCGTCACCCGGGTGCTGGTGGAGACCACGGGCAACGGGGCGGTCTGGCAGACCGTGGGCGTCGGCCCGAACATGGTCGAGGCCAGCTGGCAGGCCCTGCTGGAGAGTTTCGTCTACGGTCTGCACTTCTCGGGTGTGCCGTCACGACTCTGAAATGATGGACGGCGCGGGGCTTTTGACAAGCCACGCGCCGTCCGTCGTTCGATGGTTCTTCAGAGGCCGGAGTTGACCTTCTTGCGCAGGGGGATGATCCGGTAGCTCGCGTTCTGCGGGTCCTCCACGCCGAAGCGGGCGTTCACGGCCCACAGCGTGTGGTTCACGATCGTGGCGGTCGAGGGCACGTCCAGGTCGGGTGAGCTGAGCGCCGTGCGCCAGGACGCCCGCCAGCCGCGCCAGTTGTGGTGCAGCTTCAGCACGGCCACCTGGTTCTGGCCGGAGCCCCGCACCACGTAGACGGTGTGTCCCTTGCGCTCCAGCCCGTCGCCGCCGGTGATGCCCGGTCCGCCCTTCACCGGGATGGACGTGGCCGTGCCGGTGTGCGGGTCGACCCGCCACAGGCCGCCGGCCGTGCTGTGGTTCAGCAGCAGCGCGCCGTCCCACAGGGTGTCGATGCCGTTGGCCCGGTTGCCGTCGCCGTCGGTGGGCCAGGCACCCTTGAGCGGGATGAAGTTGAACCAGTCGGCGTAGTGGCCGGTGTCGCGGTTCAGGGCGATCCGGGTGAGCCGGTCCACACGGGAGTCGGTGACCCACACGGCGTTCGGCTCGATCGTCAGGTCGTTGAGGAACTGCGCGCCGGGCACCTCGATCCGGTGCCGCACCTTGCCCGAGCAGGCGTCGATCGCCAGCACGACACCGGTGGCGCCGTCCTGCGCGGCGGCCCACAGCAGGTTGGAGCGCTTGTCCCACTCCAGGCCCCGCACCGAACGGCCGGCCACCCCGGCCGTCAGCCGCCGGCCGTCCCCGGTGACCAGGCTGCCGGTCCAGATCTGCCCGTCGGCCAGCGACCCGGCGAAGAACGTGCGCTTCGGGCCGGAGGTGACACCCTCGGGCCGGAACCCGTCGGGCAGGCCGACCGGCTGGAACACCTTGCTGCCGGCGGCCTTCAGCGTGCCGCCCGGCTTCTCCGGCGACGGGCTCACCGGGGAGACCGTCCGGGTCGCGGCGGACGACTCCCCGGCGAGAACGGGGGACACGAGCGAAGCTGCGATCAGGGTGCCGATCGCCGCCGCGCCGGTGGCGACGCGAGCACGCCCGCGAACCGTGAACCTTCTCGTCATCATGTCAAATAGCCTCGGCGACAAGACATCACGGCGGAATCGGGGACACGCCCCGTATTCGGCCCACCCGTTTTCGGGCGGGCCTGGGCCGTTACACCCCGAACGGGGGAAAGTTACGAAACGTCTGTCCCGGCAGCGCTCATCAGGCTCTCCAGCACCTCGATCAGACGGCCCCGCAGCACCTGTGACCGGGCCGCGAACTCCCGCTGCCGGGCCACGTACTCGGCCTTGCCCTCGGCGGTCTCGATCGGCACGGCGGGCTCGCCGTACGAGGTCAGGTCGTACGGCGAGGCCTGCATGTCGAGCAGCCGGATGTCGAGAGCCAGCTCGAAGCAGTCCAGAGCCAGGTCGCCGGGCACCGCCGGGCCGAGCTTGGACGCCCACTTGTGCCCGTCCATCGAGGCGTGCAGGCAACCCGGCTGGTCCATCTCGACCTGGGACTCCCGGCTCGGCCGCACCCGGTTCAGGTCCACGGCGGCCGGGGTGAAGAACCGGTAGGCGTCGAAGTGGCTGCACCGGATCGGGTGCGCCTGGACCACCGCGTCGGTGCCGGCCTGGCCCAGCCGCAACGGCAGGGTGTGCCGGTGCTCGTCCTGCCGGTAGACCATGGCCCACTCGTGCAGGCCGAAGCAGCCGGTGAAGGTGGGCCGCGAGGCGATGGCGGTGAGCAGGCGGTGGATGAACCGCACCGAGTCGCCCCGGTCCCGCAGGAACGCGGCCGCGTCGAGACCGACGGTGCCGTCCGGATTCGTCGTGTACCAGCGCCACTTCTCGTGCGGCATGCCCGGCACCGGCTCCAGCCGCACGCCCACACCCGGGTGCCAGCGCCGCAGTACCGAGGGCCGGGTGTTGTAGTACTCGTAGAGGAAGTCCTCGATCGCGTGACGCTGCCCCGACGCCTTGCGGGCGCGATGACCCGCGGTCATGCCATCGGCCCGGGCCTCGTGCTCGCGGGCCAGCGTCGTCCACCGTTCCGCCCGCAGAAGGGTGCCGTCGATCGTCGTCTCACCCGCATACGTCACGCCGTCCAGTATGTCCCCACAGGTCATGGCATAAAGTCGGGTCGTGCTCATCGCGAGATTCACCACCGGCGAAGACCCTCGGTACGCGATCGTGGAGGGCGGGCAGGGCTCAGGTTTCCTGCACGTCATCAGCGGCGATCCGCTCTACCAGACAGTCCAGATGACCGGTGAGAAGGTCAGGTTCGACGACGCGGTGCGGCTGCTCGCCCCGGTCATCCCGCGGAGCAAGGTGGTGGCGGTCGGCAAGAACTACGCCGACCACGTGGCCGAGATGGCCAGCACCCCCGGTGAGGCCCCGCCGGCCGAGCCCCTGCTGTTCTTCAAGCCGAACACCTCGGTGATCGGCCCGGGCGACCCGATCGTGCTGCCCCGGCAGTCCTCGAACGTGCACTACGAGGGCGAACTGGCCATCGTCATCGGCAAGCTCTGCAAGGAGGTGCCGGTCGAGCGGGTGAAAGACGTCGTGCTCGGCTACACGATCGCGAACGACGTCACCGCCCGCGACCTCCAGAAGTCCGACGGCCAGTGGGCCCGGGCCAAGGGTTTCGACACGTTCTGCCCGATCGGTCCCTACCTGGTGCTCGACACCGACCCCACCGACCTGCGCATCACCACGCGGGTCAACGGCGACACCAAGCAGGACGGCCGTACCGCCCAGCTGATCCACAAGATCCCGGAGATCGTGGCCTACGTGTCGGCCGCGTTCACGCTGCTGCCCGGCGACGTCATCCTCACCGGCACCCCGGCCGGCGTCGGCCCGATCGTGGCCGGTGACCGGGTCGAGGTGGAGATCGAGGGCATGGGCGTGCTGAGCAACCCGGTCGTCGCGCGCGACTGAAATGGTGGACGACGATGAGCTTCAGACGGGCTCATCGTCGTCCACGATTTTGGGTCGTACCTGGTTCAGCGGGCCTCGGCCAGATGCCCTTCGCGGGCCGCCAGCCAGTCGGTGAACACCGCCAGGGGCATCGGGGCGGCCAGGTAGAAGCCCTGCATGTTGGTGCAGCCCAGGCGTTCCAGCTCGGCCCAGGTGGCAGCGTCTTCCACACCCTCGGCCACCACCGTCAGGTCGAGGTTGGTGCCGAGATCGACGATGGAGCGCACGATCGCGGCGTCACTGGCCTCGGCGAGCATGTTCATCACGAAGCTCTTGTCGATCTTCACCTCCTGCACCGGAAGCTGGCGCAGGTAGGACAGTGACGAGTAGCCGGTGCCGAAATCGTCGATGGACAGGCCCACTCCGAGGTCGTGCAGCCGGTCCAGCACGATGCGGGTGCGGGCCGGGTCGCGGATCACCGAGCTCTCGGTGATCTCCAGGGTCAGCGCCCGGGCCGGCACGCCGTGCCGGGTGAGCAGCTGCTGCACGCTGGCGATCAGGTTCTCGTTGAGATTGCTGCGGGCCGAGAGGTTCACGCTGACCGTGAGCCGGTGCCCGGCCCGCCGCCAGCGACCGCAGGCGGCCACGGCCTGTTCCAGCACCGCGTCGGTGAGCTGGGGGATCAGGCCGTTGCGCTCGGCCAGCGGGATGAACGTGTCGGGGAACAGCAGGCCGTGCCGCGGGTGCCGCCAGCGCACCAGGGCCTCCACCCCGAGCACCTGCCCGGTGTGCAGGCTGGCCTGGGGCTGCACGTAGACCTCCAGCTGACCGGCCGAGATGCCCTGCCGCAGTTCGGCGGTCAGCGCCAGCCGCTCCGGGGTCTCGTTCGCGTCGAGCCCCTTCTCGTACACGTGCAGACCGGAGCCGGAGTTCTTGGCGTAGTACATCGCCGCGTCGGCGCGTTTGAGCAGGGTGTGCCCGTCCGAGCCGTGCAGCGGGGCGACCGCGATGCCGATCGACACCCCGACCTCGACGTCGACACCCTGGATGCTGACCGGCTTCTCCAGGCCGCAGCGCAGCTGCCCGGCGATGTCCTGGGCCACGGTGACCGTGTCGGAACCCGGCAGCAGCACGGTGAACTCGTCGCCACCGGTGCGGGCCAGCACCCCGCGCCCGCCCAGCGACGCGTGCAGGCGCTGGCCCACCTCCTGGAGCAGCCGGTCGCCGAGCGGCAGCCCGAAGGTGTCGTTGACCTGCTTGAAGTTGACCAGGTCGAGGTTCATCACGGTGAGGCCGGGGGAGCGGTCGGTGCGCATGTCGCCGAGCGCCACCACCATCTCCTGCTGGAGCAGGTTGCGGTTGGGCAGGCCGGTGAGCTTGTCGTGCAGGGCGTCGTGCCGCAGCCGGTCGACCAGCTGGCCGTTCTGGAGGGCCATGCTGGCGTGGTTGGCCACGGTCATCAGCAGCTGCACGTCGTCGGTGTCGAACGAGCGCACGTCGCTGATCCGGTCACCGACCAGGATGGTGCCGACGATGCCCGCCTCGCCGCGCAGCGGCACCAGCACGGCGTCGCGCAGGTCGCGGTCGGTCAGCAGGGCACGATGGGTGCGGTCGCCGCGCGGGATCAGCAGCGGACCGCCACTGGTGACCACCCCGGCCCAGCTCGGGTCGTTGGCCGCGGTCTCGCTCAGCCGCACCCGGCGCAGCTTGCCCGCCGCGCCCCGGCTGTCGATCAGCAGGGGCTGATGGCCGGCCTCGGACGAGACGAAGACGATCTCGGCGTAGTCGGCGCGCAGCACCTCGCGGGCGTGCTGGAGCACCCCGGCCAGGATCTCGTTCACCTCGGGCGTGCTGCTCACCGCGTGGCTGAACCGGTAGAGCCGTTCCAGGCTGAGGTGGCGCTCGGAGAGCGAGCAGTAGCTGCGATAAGCCATGAGCAGCAGCACCATCGAGACGGCGAGCGGCACCGCGGCCCGGCGGTCGGCCTCCAGGGCGTGCACCGCGACCAGGGCGATGCAGGTGACCAAGGCCGAGGTGGCGGCGCCGCGCCCGGCCTCGAGCAGGAAGTCGCGGCGCTTGGTCTCGCCGTCGACCACGGCGATGACCACGGTGACGGCGAGGGCCGACAACAGCCCACCGCAGACCGTCGCGATCAGGGCGGCGGCCCAGGCCTGCGGGTCGATCGGCAGGCCGGAGCCGCGGATCAGGTTGAACAGCAGCAGGGCCAGCACCGACTCGGCGAACAGCATGGAGCCGTTGAAGAACACCTTGACCGGGCCCTGCCGCCGCCACACCACCAGGGCCAGCAGCACACCGATCAGCCGGCCGGCGACGAAGTTGCCCGGGGTGGCGAAGAACAGGCCGAGCACCGTGGCGATCTCGTTCATCGAGATGGCGCGGACCTGCCGGTGCCCGTTGACCTGCACCATCTGCACGACGATCTCGCAGGCCGCGGCCAGTGCCGCGACGGTGTACCAGTTCAGGCTCAGGGCCAGCTGGCCACGGGCCCCCAGCTGCTGGGTGGCCGGGACCAGCCAGAGCACGCCGCCCAGGGCGACCAGCAGCAGGCTGACCCCGATGATGCGGAGGGAGACCTGTCGGCCGTTGGCCGGACGGGCCGGCGGCACGCGCCGGGCCTGGGCCCGGCCGGGGCCGGCCAGAAGAGAGAGCGGGGACAGCTCAGTGAGCCGGATGCCCGAGACCGCCATTCGTCACCCCCTGCAACCGTGGGCGCGGGGGCATGCCGGACCGCGCGGCGGCGTGCCCGAGCCGGGCCCGATGCCCGGGGCGCGCTTCGTCGGGACGTCGCCAGGTGGAGCGCCGGACCCGAAAACTAGTGCTTGAACTGTGAACATCCCCGTCCCCCGGTGATCACGCCCGCTGAGCTGGAGCGTAGCCGAATCGCCGAAGCGCCAAGAGCGGAAGTCCGGACGAACCTGTGTCCGACACCTTACCCATAGTCATATTGCCCTCTGAAGATGTCGTGCACATTCCGTGGCGCTCTGGACTCGCCACGTAGCCGCATCGTGCGGAGATCCAATCCGCTGGATGACGCAAAGTAATGGAAAGTTGTGAGGCTGGGGGTGACCTACGTCCCGTTCGAGAGGGTGCACGGGCGGGATGAGGTAACTCACGCGATGCCAGTGATGCTGATGGGGCAAGTGAGGCGGTTACGAGTTGGTCTCGATCTGCGGGACTGGTTCCGGGGGTGGGTTGGGGCGGGTGGCGCGGGGGTAACGAGTTGGTTTCGAAGCAGGCTCGGCGGGGGTGCTGCCGGGTTCGGGCGGCGGTGTCCCCGGCGGATCTCGCGGTCTCCGGCGGGTGCCGCGCGGGTGGATTCCGATGCGGCGATGTGGCTTGTGTCGCATCGGGGCGGCGTGGGTGCGGCGCGGCCCGCCCTGTGTGCCGGGTGGGTGGGTGATCCGTGTCGCATCACTGCGTTCGTGAGGGCGTGGGCTGGTTCGTGGGCACGGCGTGGTCGTGTGGGCGTGGGCTGGTTCGTGGGCGTGGCCTGATCGTGTGGGCACGGCGTGGTCGTGTGGGCGTGCCCGGTCACGTCGGTGGGCGTACGGCGGGCGGTCGCACTGTGGGCGGGAGGGGCGCGAATGTCGACGACGTCGAGGGGTGGCGGCGAGGGAGCGGCCGTGTGGGGGAGATGCCCTGGGGAGGCGGGGATGGTGCGGCTCGGCCCGGCTTCCGTGCACGAGGGGCGCGGCGGCCTGGGCATCTCGGCGTGGCGGACGGTGATGGGGGCATCTTCCCTTGTCTCGCAGAGGTTTCGGATGAGTCTGTGCGGGATGGAAGGGCGGGCCCGAGCTCATGGAGTTTTTTGACACCGCCCAGGCGCTCAGGGCGGTGTCACAACGCAGACGGCACCCCCTGCTCCTTCCGGCTGGTCTCGCGCCGATGGAAACCAGCCGGGCACCGTGGAATTCAGGCCGTGGCCGCCACGATCTTCGCGCCGGCCGATTCCAGGGCGGGAGGGCCGAGGCCGGGGTGTCGACCTGTTCCGGGGCGGGCACGGGCGAAGGGGGGCGGCCAGGCCGAGGCTGAGTTCCCGCCGCGACGCAGCGACACGAGGGACGTCGCGACCAGGTCCCGCACCAGCTCCTGTGGCCGCGATCAGGCCCCCCGAAGGGCTGGGCGGGGGCTCCGGGGCAAGGGTTCGGCGCGGCGTTCCGGGGATCTGATTTGGGGCTTCGGGCCCGGCCCGCTAATGTTCTCGGTGGGTGCTCGCCCAACGGACAGATTCTCTCCTCCGGGAGATCATCTGGCCATCGGGTGAGTACCCCCATGGGGTATGGTGTAATTGGCAGCACGACTGATTCTGGTTCAGTTAGTCTAGGTTCGAGTCCTGGTACCCCAGCTTGGTGGGATCGTCAGAAGGTGGCTTCAGGCCACCAACAAGGCAATCTGACCAAATCGGTGAGAGCCGAGCAGTTGGCTGGCATCGAAATCGCTGACCTGGTCAGCAGGCAACAAGGCCCCGTTGTGTAGTGGCCTAGCACGTCGCCCTCTCAAGGCGGTAGCGCGGGTTCGAATCCCGTCGGGGCTACACGAGGAGACGGCCCTCGACCTCATCCGGTCGGGGGCCGTCTTCATGTCCGGTAATCTCTCGCCGACCTGCGACGACATCTGGCGCCCAGCACTGTGCGCCACCGCGGGAGCAACACCAGAACGATGGAGGGAAGGCTCATGACGGCCCAGATCGGCCAACTGGTTCGGGACTTGCTGACGGGTGACCTGAACTCGTACCCGGAGCAGACCAAGGCCCTGGACGAGCCAGGCTGGAACGCCTTCGGCGAGATCGTGGGCGCGGCCTTCTACACGGCCGTCGGTCGTCGCCTGGCCGGCCAGCAGGCCGATGTCGCGGCGTTCGTCTCGGCCGCCGCCGCTCCCTACGCGCAGTCCCCGGTCGCGATCGACGAGTCCGCCGCCCAGGCTCTGGTGCGCTCGGTGCTCGGCGACGACGCCACGGTGGGTCAGGTGCTCGAGCAGCTCGACGAGCCCGACCTGGCCCGGATCGAGCTGGTGCTGCTGCGCCGCCTGATCGAAGACGGCAACGGCGACATCACGGTCGACGCGCTGGTCTCCTCCGCCCAGGACGAGGCGGCCGAGTTCAGCGGCGAGGCCGGGGTCTCCTGACCCGGGCACGAACCACACGGTGAGCCCGTCACCCCTCCGGGGGTGGCGGGCTCACCGATTTTGTCGCCGGCCACCGCTTCTGGCGCCCGGCGGTCGGCCTCAGTGGTCGGCGTCGGCAGTCGGGCCGACAACGCATGGACGACGAGGGCGGGCCGGGTCCGGCGCCGTTCCCACGGAACCCGGCGGTGCCGGCCCGGGCTCCTCGTCGTCCACAGTTATCGTTGCGCCAAACGGGTTCTCGTGACCGGGCGACGTTCACCGCCCGCGGCGGTGCACCACGCGGGCAGGGCGGATGGGGCCCGAATGCCTTGCCCGCCGCAGGAAACTGACCGGGCGACGTCAGGCCTGGACCTGCCCGCGACGCAACACCTCGGTGAGACGCCCGGCCGCGGCGACCACCGCGGTGGCGTGCTGACGGCCCGGCTGACGGGTGAAACGCTCGATCGGGCCGGAGATCGACACCGACGCCACCACCCGGCCGGACGGCCCACGCACCGGCGCCGACACCGAGGCGACCCCCGGCTCGCGCTCGGCGATGCTCTGCGCCCAGCCCCGGCGACGCACCGCCGACAGCGTGCTGGCGGTGAACTTGGCCCCGTTCAGCCCGCGGTGCAGGCGATCCGGCTCCTCCCAGGCGAGCAGCGTCTGCGCGGCGGAACCGGCGAGCATCGACAGCGCGGAACCGACCGGGATGGAATCGCGCAGCCCCACCGGCCTTTCGGCGGCGGCCACACAGATGCGCTGATCACCCTGCCGACGGAACAGCTGCGCGCTCTCGCCGGTGTGGTCGCGCAGCGCCGTGAGAACCGGCCCGGCGGCGGCCAGAAGCCGGTCTTCCCCGGCGGCGGCGGCCAGTTCGGCCAGCCGCGGCCCGAGCACGAAACGGCCCTGTAGGTCACGCCCGACGAGCCGGTGGTGCTCCAGGGCGACCGCCAGGCGGTGCGCCGTGGGCCGGGCCAGCCCGGTCGCGGTCACCAGCTGGGCCAGCGTGGCAGGGCCCGCCTCCAGCGCGTCGAGCAGCACGGCTGCCTTGTCCAGGACGCCGACTCCGCTACTCTTGTCCATGTACCGATACTGGCGTCTCACGAAGCGAGACGCAAGTCTGACGCCGGAATCGCAGGCCCGGGCACCGCGACGGTGCCCGGGGGAAACAGCCGAACGGGTTCGGAAGCACCCGATCCCGAATGGAGGATGATCAACGTGGGCCGCACTCTGGCGGAGAAGGTCTGGGAAGCGCACGTCGTGCGCGCCGGTTCGAACGGTGAGCCCGACCTGCTCTACATCGATCTCCACCTGCTGCACGAGGTCACCAGCCCGCAGGCGTTCGACGGGCTGCGGATGGCCGGGCGCGGCCTGCGCCGCACCGACCTCACCATCGCCACCGAGGATCACAACACCCCGACCCTCAACATCGACCAGCCGATCGCCGACCCGGTCAGCCGCACCCAGATCGAGACGCTGCGCCGCAACTGCGCCGAGTTCGGTGTGCGGCTGCACCCGCTGGGTGACCTGGACCAGGGCATCGTGCACGTGGTCGGCCCGCAGCTCGGGCTGACCCAGCCGGGTATGACCGTGGTCTGCGGAGATTCGCACACCTCCACGCACGGCGCCTTCGGGGCCCTGGCCTTCGGCATCGGCACCAGCGAGGTGGAGCACGTGATGGCCACCCAGACGCTGTCGCTGAAGCCGTTCCGCACCATGGCGATCAACGTGGACGGCGATCTGCCCGCCGGAACCAGCGCCAAGGACATCATTCTCGCCGTGATCGCGAAGATCGGTACCGGCGGTGGCCAGGGCTACGTGCTGGAGTACCGCGGCTCGGCCATCCGGGCGCTGTCGATGGAAGCCCGCATGACGATCTGCAACATGTCGATCGAGGCGGGTGCCCGGGCCGGCATGATCGCCCCGGACGACACCACGTTCGACTACGTGAAGGGCCGCCGGCACGCGCCGGAGGGCGAGGACTGGGACGCCGCCGTCGAGTACTGGCGCACGCTGCACACCGACGACGACGCGACCTTCGACGCCGAGGTGCACCTCTCCGCACCCGACCTGGAACCGTTCGTCACCTGGGGCACGAATCCCGGTCAGGGCTCGCCGCTCTCGGCCGTCGTGCCGGACCCGGCCCAGATCGAGGACGCCGACGCCCGGCAGGCCGCCGAGCGCGCCCTCACCTACATGGACCTGAAGGCCGGCACCCCGCTGCGCGAGATCGCCGTCGACACGGTGTTCATCGGCTCGTGCACGAACGGCCGGATCGAGGACCTACGTACGGCGGCAGCTGTCGTTCAGGGGCGGCAGAAGGCGGATTCGGTGCGGGTTCTGGTCGTGCCCGGCTCCGCCCGGGTGCGGCTCCAGGCCGAGTCCGAGGGGCTGGACAAGGTGTTCACCGACTTCGGCGCCGAGTGGCGGCAGGCCGGCTGCTCGATGTGCCTGGGCATGAACCCGGACCAGCTGGCGCCGGGCGAGCGCAGTGCCTCCACCTCGAACCGCAACTTCGAAGGACGGCAGGGAAAGGGCGGTCGCACGCACCTGGTCTCGCCGGCCGTGGCCGCCGCGACCGCCGTGCGCGGCACCCTGTCCTCGCCGGCCGACCTGGCGCCGTCCGGTGCGCCGGGACTCGAGGTCGCCTCCCAGGAAGGCGCTTCCGTCACTCGCTGAGCCCGCTCACAGCGTCGGCAGTTCCCGCCACCCACTCAAGTCTTCACAGCCAAAGGACCGCTCAATCATGGAGAAGTTCAGCACTCACACCGGTATCGGTGTCCCGCTGCGCCGCTCGAACGTGGACACCGACCAGATCATCCCGGCGGTGTACCTCAAGCGGGTGACCCGCACCGGATTCGAGGACGGCCTGTTCTCCGCCTGGCGCCAGGACCCCGAGTTCATCCTGAACCAGGATGCATACAAGGCCGGTTCGGTTCTGGTGGCCGGTCCCGACTTCGGCACCGGATCCAGCCGGGAGCACGCCGTCTGGGCCCTCAACGACTACGGCTTCCGGGCGGTCTTCAGCTCCCGGTTCGCCGACATCTTCCGGGGGAACTCGGGAAAGGCCGGCCTGCTCACCGGCATCGTCGAGCAGGCGGACATCGAGAAGCTGTGGGCGGCACTGGAAAGCCGCCCGGGCACCGAGGTGACCGTGGATCTGGTGGCCCGCAAGGCGGTCTGCGGTGACCTGACGGTCGACTTCGACGTCGACGACTACACCCGCTGGCGCCTGCTGGAGGGCCTGGACGACATCGGCCTGACCCTCCGGCACGTCGATGACGTGACTGCTTTCGAGTCGAATCGGCCACACTTCCTGCCGCGCACCCTGCCGGCCCGCTGACTGCCCTCCGGGCATCCGGTGACTGCCAACCGGAATCGCAATTCATAACCGGAATTCCTTCTGGGATAAAGGATTTCGGTTGACTCGGCGGCTTCCGCACAGCCTCTTCACCGAGGTGGGCGGGGGCCGCCGAGGGCGTTTGCCGGGGCGGTTTTGCCTTGAGACACAACGACAAAACCTCACTCTGTATTGGATTTATAGGCCGGATTGCGTTTACCTTCGTCTTCAACATCGGGCGTCCGCTCGATCCCGTGTACCGGAGGATGAAGTGAACAAGGCAGATATCGTCGAGATTCTCCAGGAGCGCCTGGGCGGCCGTCAGGCCGCGGCCGACGCGCTGGACGCCGTCATCGACACCATCACCCGCGCCGTCGTCCGCGGCGAGAAGGTGACGATCAGCGGCTTCGGTTCGTTCGAGAAGGCCGTCCGCAACGCGCGTACCGGCCGTAACCCGCGCACCGGCGAGAAGGTCCGCATCAAGAAGACCTCGGTCCCGCGCTTCCGCGCCGGCACGTCCTTCAAGGCGTACGTCGCCGAGCCGCGCACCCTGCCGAAGCCGGTCGCCGGTTCCACCCGCGCCGCCACCACGCGTGGCGTGGCCGCCGCCGCCAAGGCCGCCACCACGACCCGCAAGACGGCCGCCACCAAGGCCACCGCCACGAAGACGACGGCCGCGAAGAAGACCGCCACGAAGGCCACTCCGGCCAAGACCACGGCGACCCGGACCGCGGCGGCGAAGAAGACCACCGCCACCAAGGCCACCCCGGCGAAGACCACCGCGGCCGCGAAGAAGACCGCGACCAAGGCTCCCGCCGCGCGCAAGACCACCGCCACGAAGGCCACCCCGGCGAAGACCACGGCGGCGAAGACCACCGCGGCCAAGACCACCACGGCCCGCAAGACCGCCGCCAAGAAGACGGCGACCACCGCCAGCCGCACGGCCACCAAGGCCACCCCGGCGCCGACCGCCGCGAAGCGCACCACCACGCGTCGTCGCAGCACCAGCGCCTGATCTCGGCTGAGCAGCACCACCCCTCCACACGTGGTGGGCGACCCGGCAACTACCCGGGACGCCCACCACGTGGCCGTTTTGGCGCCGTCCGGGCCCGTTCCGGCGCCCGGCGTTCAAGCATCCGGCCACCTGCGCCGATGAGCAGCAGGTGAGGTCTTGGCGGGGCTGGAATTGGTGCCTGGCCGGTCGTGGTCCACGATGTGTTCCATGAACGACGTACTCACCGTGCACGGCGGCACCCCGCTGGTCGGCAGCATCCAGGTGCGAGGTGCCAAGAACCTGGTTTCCAAGGCCATGGTGGCCGCGCTTCTCGGTGACGAACCGAGCGTGCTGCGTAACGTTCCGGAGATCCGTGACGTCGGCGTCGTCAGCGGTCTGCTGGAGCTGCACGGCGTTCAGGTCGAGCAGGTTCCCGGCCCGGAGGGCGAACTCCGGCTGGATCCCAGCAATGTCATTCAGGCGCATGTCGCCGACATCGACGCGCACGCCGGTTCCAGCCGAATCCCCATTCTTTTCTGTGGTCCTCTGCTTCACCGTCTGGGCGAGGCATTCATTCCCGATCTCGGCGGCTGCCGGATCGGCGACCGCCCGATCAATTACCACCTCGACGTGCTGAGGCAATTCGGCGCGGTCGTCGACAAGCAGCCGAACGGAATTGCGCTGCGCGCCCCGCGCCGGCTCCAGGGCACCAAGGTCAAGCTGGCCTACCCGAGCGTCGGTGCCACCGAGCAGGTTCTGCTGACCAGCGTTCTGGCCGAGGGCGTCACCGAACTCACCAACGCCGCCATCGAGCCCGAGATCATGGACCTGATCGCGGTGCTCCAGAAGATGGGCGCCATCATCAGCGTCGACACCGACCGGGCCATCCGGATCGAAGGCGTCGACCGGCTCGGCGGTTTCACCCACCGGGCCATGCCCGACCGGATGGAGGCCGCGAGCTGGGCCAGCGCCGCGCTGGCCACCAAGGGCGACATCACCGTGCTGGGCGCGCGCCAGCAGGAGATGATGACCTACCTGAACGTGTTCCGTAAGGTCGGAGGCGTTCTCGACATCGGTGACGACGGCATCCGGTTCAGCCACCCGGGCGGTGCGCTGAACTCGCTGGTACTCGAGACCGACGTGCACCCGGGCTTCGGCACCGACTGGCAGCAGCCGCTGGTGGTCGCGCTGACCCAGGCCAGTGGCCTGTCCATCGTGCACGAGACGGTCTACGAGAACCGGCTCGGCTTCACCCACGCGCTCAGCGAGATGGGCGCCCAGATCCAGCTCTACCGGGAGTGCCTGGGTGGCCGGCCGTGCCGCTTCGGCCAGCGCAACTTCCAGCACTCGGCGGTCATCTCCGGTCCGGCCAAGCTGCACGGCGCCGACATCACGGTGCCCGACCTGCGCGGCGGGTTCAGCCACCTGATCGCGGCGCTGGCGGCCGAGGGCACCTCGCGGGTGCGCGGGATCGGCCTGATCGACCGTGGTTACGAGCACTTCCAGCAGAAGCTCCAGATGCTCGGCGCGAACTACGAGCGCAGCTGAGCGTTCCGCACACGGTGAATCCCCGGTGGCCGCACGGCCGCCGGGGATTTCTTTTTCAATGGTGGACGACGAGGGCTACGGCTGCGGGCGCGGCGCCGTGCCGATGGTTCCCAGCGCCAGGGCCACGATCTCGTCGCCCTCGCGGGTGGCGGTCAGCCGCTGGCCGGGCCGCAGGTGCCGCAGCCCGCTGTGTTCCAGGGCGCGGGCGGTGAAGGGCAGCACGTCGCCGGAATCGGTGAGCACGGAACCCGACCCGGTGCCCGGGTCGTAGCGGTACACGGTGGCCTGCACGCGATCAGCCTAGGGCCAGGACGGCACGGGTGCGGGGGCCCAGCCCGAACTCGGTGGCCCGGGCCAGGTCTGCCGGGGTGTCCACGTCGCGGCGCAGGGTGGGCAGGTCGAGGTCGAGCCGCCGGGCGCCCGACGCGGCGTGCAGCCGGGCCGATTCCGGGCCGAACGACGGAACCATCGCGGCCGGGCCGGCGGCGGCCAGAAGTACGGTGCCGATGCCGTCCGCGTCCGGCACGAAGGCCATCCCCGGACGCTGTGACACCGCTGTCAGCGTCTCCCAGGCGGTCTGGAGCGCCTGGTCCAGTTCCGCCGGGCGCAGGGCCGGGAGGTCGCCCAGCAGGACCGCACACGGCCCCTCCAGCCCGGCCAGGCCGTCAGCGATCGCCGCGAGCAGCCCGGTGCCGGGCCGGGTCTCGGGCCGGACCACGGCGCCGGCCGCGGCGGCCGGGACGGCCAGGGCCGGGTCGGCGGTGACCACGACGACCTGCCCGACGAGCCGTGCGGCCAGCACCGCGTCCAGGCAGTCCAGGGCGATCGCGCTGGCCAGCCCGGTGTGCCCGGCCGGCCGGGATCCCGCGGACAGCCGCGATTTCGCCTGCGGGCCGCCCTTGAACGGCAGCACCACCGTCCAGCGGGCGTCCACCGCCCGGGCGTCCGTGGGCCGGATGTCTGTGCGCTGGGCGTCCGACGGCGGCTCCGGCTCGAAGCCGTGCCCGTGGCCGGAACCCGGCCGGGCACCGGGAGATACGCCGCGAGTGCCGGGGCCGGCGACGTCCTCGATCATGGTGGTCGACTCCTGATGGTCGCTGGAGGGTGCTGACGGGCGGGGCTGGGCCGGTTGACGGCAAGATGGTCTGATGGCGTCGTGCCGTTGCTGCTGTTGCGCGGTGCTCTCGATACGGAAAGGTGGAACCCGGGTGAGGTGGCGGAGGATCGGGCCCGCGTACCGCTTTGCCGTGATCGTGCTCAAGCCGATCCTGCTGGTGCTGACGAAGACGAACTGGCGGGGCGCAGAAAATCTTCCGGCCACCGGTGGCGTGGTCACGGTGGCCAACCACGTCTCCCAACTCGATCCGTTCACCTTCGCGCACTTCGTGTACGAGGCCGGGCGGCTGCCCCGCTTCATGGCCAAGGAGAGCGTGTTCCGGGTGCCCCTGCTCGGCCGGGTGGTGCGCGGCGCCCGGCAGATCCCCGTGCACCGTGGCACGGGTGACGCCGGAGCAGCCTACTTCTCCGCGGTGCAGGCGGTCCGGGAAGGTGACTGCGTCTCGTTCTTCCCGGAGGGCACCCTCACCCGCGACCCGGACCTGTGGCCGATGCGGGGCCGGACCGGCGCCGTGCGGGTGGCCCTGGAGACCGGGGCCCCGCTGATCCCGATCGCGCAGTGGGGAGCTCACGAGATCTACCCGCCGTACGGAAAACGCCTGCACGTGTTTCCCCGGCACACCGTCACCGTGGTCGCCGGCCCGCCGGTCGATCTCGCCCGGTGGGCCGGGCGGCCGCTCACCGCCGCCCTGCTGGCCGAGGCCACCGAGCAGGTGATGGACGAGCTGACCGCGATGCTCGCGCAGATCCGCGGCGAACCGGCGCCCGCGCGGCGTCACGACCCCAGAACCGGCGGGAAACCGCAGTACGGCAACCCGAACCCGAAGTCAGACAAGCGGAAGAGGTCAGAAGAATGAGTCGCGTCGCGGTGATGGGCACCGGATCGTGGGGCACCACTTTCGCCATGGTTCTCGCCGATGCCGGCGCCGAGGTGACGATGTGGGGCCGTCGCGCCGAGGTCTGCGCTGACATCGCCCTGCGCCACCAGAACCCGGACTACCTGCCGGGACTCGACCTGCCGGTGTCGATCACGGCGACCCCCGACCCGGCGGCCGCGCTGGAGCGCGCGGACATCGTCGTCCTCGCGGTTCCCTCGCAGACGCTGCGCACGAACCTGGCCGCGTGGAAGCCGCTGATCGGGCCGTCCGCGGTGACCGTGAGCCTGATGAAAGGCGTTGAGGACGGCACCCTGCGGCGGATGAGCGAGGTGATCGGCGAGGTGCTGGAGATCGGCCCCGAGCGCAACGTCGTGGTCTCCGGTCCCAACCTGGCCGCCGAGATCGCCGCCCGGCAGCCGACCGCCACCGTCGTCGCCTGCACCGACCACGCCTCCGCCGAGCTGGTCGCCGCGGCCTGCTACGCGCCCTACTTCCGGCCCTACACCAACCACGACGTGATCGGCGTGGAACTGTCCGGAGCGGTGAAGAACGCGATCGCCCTGGCCGTGGGCATGGTCGAGGGGATGGGCCTGGGCGACAACTCGAAGGCCTCGATCATCACCCGTGGCCTGGCCGAGATCACCCGCCTGGGGGTGGCTCTCGGCGCCGAGCCGGCCACCTTCGCCGGCCTGGCCGGGATGGGCGACCTGGTGGCCACCTGCGCCTCGCCGTTGTCGCGCAACCGCTCGTTCGGCGTGCACCTGGGCCGGGGCATGAGCGTGGACGAGGTCATCGCCATCACCAACCGCACCGCGGAGGGTGTGAAGAGCGCGGGCCCGATCCTCGACCTGGCCCGCGCCCACGGCGTGGACATGCCGATCACCGAGGCCGTCACCGGCGTGGTGCGCGGCGAGCTGCCGCTCTCGGAACTGGCCCAGAGCCTGCTCTCCCGGCGCCGCAAGTCCGAGTTCGCCTGATCCTCAGTCCTTCTTCACCGCGGCGTCGAGGGCCTGCGACAGGTCGGCCCACAGGTCCTCGACGTCTTCGATGCCGGTGGACAGCCGGATGAGTGACTCCGGCACCAGGGGCGATTCGGCGCTCTGCCGGCGCCGTCGCTCCAGTGTCGACTCCACCCCACCCAGGCTGGTGGCGTTCACCCACAGCCGGGCGGCGGCCCCGACCCGCTCCGCCTGCTCGGCGTCCCCGCGCAGCTCGAACGACAGCATCGCGCCGAAACCCCGCATCTGCGAGCGGGCCAGCTCGTGACCGGGATCGCCGGGCAGGCCCGGGTACCGCACCCGGGAGACGGCCGGATGGGTGGTCAGGCGCCGGGCCAGCTCGGCCGCGTTGGCGCTCGCCCGCTCCACCCGCAGGGCCAGGGTGCGCACCCCGCGCAGCGCCAGCCAGGCCTCCATCGGTCCCGGGATCGCGCCGTTCAGCGTGCGGTGCCCGTGCAACCGGCCGAAAAGCTCGTCGTCCTCACCGGTCTCGGTGACAACGATGCCGAGCAGGACGTCGGAGTGACCGCTCAGGTACTTCGTCGCGGAGTGCACCACCAGGTGCGCGCCGAGTGACAGGGGTTGCTGCAAAAGGGGAGTCGCGAAGGTGTTGTCGACCGCGGTCAGCACGTCGCGTTCGCGCGCGGCGGCGAGGATCGCCCGCAGGTCCGCGACGTCCATGAGCGGATTCGTCGGGCTCTCCAGCACGATCAGGTCGGCACCGTCGAGCGCCGCCACCACGGCCGCGGTGTCGGCCACCGGCACCGCGCGCACGCCCAGCCGGCCGGTCCGGGCGAGTTCACCCGCCAGCTGGGCGGTTCCGGAGTAGGGCGCGTCGGGGATCACCACGGTGCCGCCCTGGGGCACCAGCCCGAGCACCGCCGAGATCGCCGCCATGCCGGAGGCGAACGCCAGCCCCCGGCCGCCCTCCAGGGTTCCGAGCGTCTCCTCCAGCGCGGTCCAGGTCGGGTTGGACCAGCGGCCGTAGCCCAGATCGCCCGGCTGGAGGGCGAAGTCGGAGGCGGTGTAGGTGGAGGTGAGCACCACCGGCACGTTCATCGGCTGGTTCGGGCCGGCCGGCGGCCGGCCCGCGGTGACCACGACCGTCGCCGGCGCCGGCCCGGTGTGCGAGGAGTCGCTCATACGCACAGCGTAGTTGTCGCCCGGGAGGGTTCCCCGGTGCGGGACTCGGCGCGGATCGCAGGGCTCCGGGACCGGTACTCTCGCCGGTCATGGACGCAATCCTGCCCGTGGGTGCCACGGATTCGGAAAACCCGGCCCCTCGCAAGCCGCGGGTGGCCGTGCTCTTCGGCGGGCGCTCGAGCGAGCACGCGGTCAGCTGTGCCACCGCCTCGTCGGTGCTGGGCGCCATCGACCGGGACGCCTACGAGGTGATCCCGATCGGGGTGACCCGCACCGGCCGCTGGGTGCTGGCCGCCGACGACCCGGACCGCTGGGCGATCACCGCCGGCGTGCTGCCCGAGGTGAAGGACGGCGACGGCCCCGGCGTCATCGCCCCCGTGCAGACCACCGACTCGACGCTCCAGGTGCTGGAGCACGGCCAGGTGCCGCGCGAGCTGGGTCAGGTCGACGTGGTGTTCCCGCTGCTGCACGGCCCGTTCGGTGAGGACGGCACGTTGCAGGGCCTGCTCGAGCTGACCGACGTGCGCTACGTCGGCGCCGGGGTGCTGGCCTCCGCGGCGAGCATGGACAAGGCCGTGATGAAGGTCATGCTGAAGGGTTCCGGCCTGCCGATCGGCGAGTACCTGGTGGTGCGGCCCGGTCAGTGGCAGCACGACCCGGACGGCGTGCGCGACGACGTGGAGGAGCTCGGCTGGCCGGTGTTCGTGAAGCCGGCCCGGGCCGGTTCCAGCGTCGGCATCAGCAAGGTGGACGGCCCGGAGGGGCTCGACGCCGCGATCGCCGAGGCGTTGCAGCACGACCGCAAGCTGGTGATCGAGGCGTCGGTGGTCGGCCGGGAGATCGAGTGCGCGGTGCTCCAGTCGTCCGACGGGAGTGTCGCCACCAGTCTGCCCGGTGAGATCGAGTTCGTCGGGGGTCACGACTTCTACGACTTCGAGGCCAAGTACCTGGACGGCACCACCAAGCTGTCCTGCCCGGCCGATCTGCCCGCCGACGTGCTGGACCGGGTGCGCGAGCTGTCGGTGCGCACCTTCGAGGCGATGAACTGCGAGGGCCTGGCCCGCGTCGACTTCTTCGTGCTGGCCGACGGCAGCGTGGTGGTGAACGAGATCAACACGATGCCGGGCTTCACCAGCTCGTCGATGTACCCGCGGATGTGGGCCGCGACCGGCCTGGACTACCCGGAGCTGATCGACCGGCTGATCCGGACCGCTCTGGCCCGTCCCACCGGCCTGCGCTGACCGAATACCGCCCCAGGGGCCGGTTCCGGATGTCCGGGACCGGCCCTCGTCAGTTCGTGGCCGTGGTCGCGCTGCTGCCGGGAACGGTGTCGGTGACGTCGTAGCAACGGCGTTCGGTGGTGTCGAGCTCGGCCACCGCGTCGTTCAGGTCGGCCAGGGCGCCGGTGGCGGAGGAACGCTCCACCGAGCTCGGCACCCGCACCAGCACGGCCGGGTCACGGCCGTAGGTGAGAAAGTTGTAGCTGTCGTCGCTCTCGGTGAACACCCAGGAGACGTCGTCCACCTCGATGCACTCGTCGGTGGTCGGGCCGGTCGGGGTCGCCCCGCAGCTCAGCGAGATCGCCGGGTCGCCCCAGCGGGCGATGCCCCGGGGCTGCTCACCGGTGTCGCGGGCCAGCGACAGCACCGTCGCGGGCAGCCGGTCGAGCAGGTCGGTGCAGGCGGCGTCGGCGGCATCGGGACCGGGGGTGAGGGCAGCGGCCTCTTCGCCGTCCCCTGTTGCCGATCCCGAGCCGCAGGCCGCCAGCACCACGGCCGCCCCGAGAGCCACGGGCACAGCGATCAGGGCCCGGCGCCGAGGCCGGACCCTGATCTGCCCGATGTCACGCAGGACGCGGCGCATCAGCTCACATCTTCACAACGGTGCAGGTGAGCGTGCGGGTAATGCCCTTCACGTCCTGGATCTTCGCGATCACACCCTGGCCGAGCTCGTCGACGGAGGGCGCCTCGATCCGGGCGATGACGTCATAGGGACCCGTGACGTCCTCGGCCAAGGTCACGCCAGGGATCTGAGCGATCTCCGTGACGATGGACGTCGAGCGCCCGACCTCGGTCTGGATCAAGATGTAAGCCTGCACCACCACGTGTTTCTCCTGTCCGAACTGCCTGAGGGTCTCCAGAGGCTCCACGGTGCGGGCCGACTCAGACATTGGGCGGTCACGCTACCGTGTCGATCGACTGGCGCAGCAGAGGGTTCGCCGGATCGAGACTGAAGGTTGGGTATGGATTTAGCGACGTCCGGGGGTGAACCGGAACGTTTCGGTCCGACGATCGGCACTCTGGGTGAGGACGCCCTCGTTTCCGGTGTCATCGATCGTTACCCTTCCGCGCCCTGGCTCACGGTCGGCCCGGGTGACGACGCAGCAGTTCTGGACCTGACCGGAAGCCTGGCCGGGCCGCTGATCGCCTGCACCGACACGATTGTCGAGGGTCAGGACTTTCTGCGGCACTGGTCGACAGCCCGTGACATCGGGATCAAGGTGGCGGCGCAGAACTTCGCGGATGTCGCGGCCATGGGTGGCAGGCCTCACACACTTCTCGTGAGTCTGACCACTCCCGCAGATGTCCCGGCGGGGTGGGCCAACTCGCTCGCGGACGGTCTGGCGGCCGAATGTTCCCGGGCCGGGGCGGTGGTGGCCGGGGGAGACGTGTCGTCGGGTGCGGAGATCGCCGTCACCGGCACCGCGCTGGGCACTCTCGCGGTTCCCCGCGCGGTGCTGCGGTCGGGGGCCCGGCCCGGCGACCTGATCGCGGTGACACCCGGCAGCGGACGCTCGGCGGCCGGCTGGGCACTGTTGCGGGCGGGGCTGCGGGACGTCGAGGACCCGGTGCTGGCCGCGCTCGTGCGCGAGCACCGCGCCCCGGTGCCGCCCTACCCGGCCGGGGTGGAGGCGGCGCTGGCCGGGGCGAGCGCGATGATCGACACCAGCGACGGCCTGGTGCGTGACGCACTGCGTGTGGCCAGGGCCTCCGGGGCGGTGCTCGACCTCGATCCGGACGCCCTGCGCCCCTCGGCCGACCTGTTGCGGGCGGCCTCGGTGCTCGGGTCGGCCGCGGGCTCCGAGCCGGAGCCCGACCCGCGGGACTGGGTGCTCACCGGTGGTGAGGACCACGCCCTGCTGGCCTGTTTCCCGCCCTCGGCCGTGGTGCCCGCGGCGTTCGGCGTGATCGGCCGGGTGCGGTCCGGGGAGCCGGGCGTGTGGCTGGGAGGACGCCCGTTCACCGGTGAGGGCGGCTGGCGGCACTGGAGCTGACCGGCTTCTGGGCGACCCGGGGTGGGTCCTGCGCGTACGCGGTCCCACCCCGGCCGGCTCGCCTCCGAGGGATCCGGCTCTCGGGTCGCCCACCCCGGGCGGCCCGGCTCGCGGGATTCACTCGATCGGGTGAGCCGAACCCGTCTGCTGCCGGGGCAAAACGACGACCGCCGGGCTCCCTGGTGGGAACGCCCGGCGGTCGTCGGAGTGGGGAGTCAGCGGCTGACCTTGCCCGCCTTCAGGCAGGAGGTGCAGACGTTGATCCGCTGCGGCGTGCCGCCCACGGTGGTGCGGACGCGCTGGATGTTCGGGTTCCAGCGGCGCTTCGTCCGGCGGTGCGAGTGGGAGACGCTGAAGCCGAAGCCCGGTCCCTTCTTGCAGACGTCGCAGTTGGCGGCCACGGTGATCTCCTGGGGTCATTGAACTGAATGCTTCTTGCGGGCGGTCGTTCTCTGCATGCCCGGCGCTGGTCGGCAGCCGCAGGCAGCGATGGCCTACCACGCTCCCGAGCAGAGTAGCCGAACCCTGTCGCGCTTCCCAAACCGGCGCCGTGTCGGTCCGCGTTCGCCGGGTGACCAGGAAGGGCGGAAAGTGGCGTAGTCGGATGAACGGCGCATGAATGGCCGGTGGGCCGGGGCGGCGGATACTGTCCGGCGAATGGTGTCCGATCCGGTTCCGGTGGTGAGGGAGGGCTGAGGTGCTGAACGTTCTCGATCCTCCGGCCGCGCGGCGCTGGGCGCTGACCGCGCTGGGGGCGCTCGCCGACGCCCGCGAGGAGATCGACGCCCTCAACGTGTTCCCGGTGCCGGACGGCGACACCGGCACCAACATGTACCTGACCCTGGAGGCCGCGGTCGCCGCGGCGCAGACCCTGCCCCCGCACGCGCCGGTGGCCGAGGTGGCCGACGCCTTCGCCCGGGGCGCGCTGCTGGGGGCCCGGGGCAACTCCGGCGTGATCGGCGCGCAGCTGCTGCGCGGCTGGGCCCAGGTGCTCGCCACGCACAGCGAACTCACCACCCGCACCGCCGTCGAGTGCTTCCGGCGGGCCGACGAGCAGGCCTGGAAGGCCGTGCACCTCCCGGTCGAGGGCACGATGCTGTCGGTCAGCCGGGCCGCGGCGCTGGCCGCGCGGGAGGCGGCGGGCCCGGACTGCGACGGTGACCTGGACACGGTGATCAGCGCCGCCGCCGAGGCGGCCCGGCTGGCCCTGGCCCGCACCCCGGTGCAGCTGCCGGCGCTGGCCGCGGCCGGTGTGGTGGACGCCGGTGGCCGCGGTCTGGTGGTTCTGCTCGACACCCTGGCCGAGGTGGTGCTGGCCGGCCGGCACCCGCACCGCCGGCACCGTCAGCACCGCCGTCGGCGTCCGGCCAATCTGCCCGCCCTCGACTTCGCGGCCTGCCTCGGCCCGGTGCCGGTGGCCCCGGCCACCCCGGCGATCGGGGTGCCGGTGCTGCGGCGGGGGGCCGGCGACCGGCACGGCCGCAGAACCGGGGGCCCGTCCGGGCCCGGCGCGCACGACCGGTCCCACCCGGCGACCGGCCCGGCGGCCACACCGCCCCTGTCACTCGGTCACTGCGCGCACGCCGAGGCACCGGAGCCAGGGCAGGACGAGGTGTTCGCCGTCCCCACGCGGCCCGGCCCGCAGCTGTACGAGGTGATGTTTCTGCTCGACACCGATCCGGAGCGCGGTGACGCCCTGGTGGACGAGCTGCGCACCGGGCTGGACCGGCTCGGCGACTCGCTGGTGATCGTGGGCGGACCGGACCTGTGGCAGGTCCATGTGCACGTGGAGGACGCCGGTGCGGCCGTGGAACGCGCGCTCGGGGCCGGGCACCCGCACCGGATCCGCATCACCCATCTCGGCCCGGGCGCTCCCGGCCCGGCCCCGGCGGAATCCCGCACCCGCACGAACGGCCTGGTGGCCTGCGCCGCCGGGCCCGGTCTCGCCGCCCTGTTCGAGAGCACGGGGGCGACGGTGGTGGCCGGCGGCCCCGGGCGCCGTCCCTCGACCGCCGCGGTGCTCGCCGCGATCCGCCGCACCGGGGCGAGCGACGTGGCCGTGCTGCCGAACGACGCGGACACGCTCAGCGTCGCCCGCATCGCCGCCGCCTCGGCCCGCACCGAGGGCGTGCGGGTGACCGTGGTGCCGACCCGGGCCCAGGTGCAGGGACTGGCCGCCGCCGCGGTGCACGACCCGCACCGCCGGTTCGACGACGACGTGGTGTCGATGTCGGCCGCGGCCGGCGGGGCCCGCGACGGCGCCGTCACCGTGGCCGCCCGGAATGGACTCACCAGCGCGGGGGAGTGCAGGATCGGGGACGCGCTCGGGGTGGTCGACGGTGACTTCGCGGTGCTCGGCGACGACCTGACCGCCGTCGCCGTCGAGGTCCTGGACCGGTTGCTGGCCTCCGGCGGGGAGCTGGTCACCATCGTTGTCGGTGCCGGGGGGCATGATGCCCTTGCCCGCTCGGTGGCGGCGCACGCCCGCGGTCTCGGCCGGGGACTGGAGGTGAACGTCGTGGACGGCGGTCAGCCCCGGTACCCGCTCCTGATCGGGGTGGAGTGATCTCGAGGAACAGTCAGGGGTGAGCGCTCGGTGGCGACAGCGGGGCCGGACGAATCGATGCCGGAACGTCTCAGGGAGTCGCTGACCAAGGTGCTCGGCAGCCGCACCGCCAAGGTGCTGGAGCGCGAGCTCGGTCTGGAGACGGTCAACGACCTGCTGCGGCACTACCCGCGCCGCTACATGGAGCTGGGCGAGCTCACCCCGATCGACTCGCTGCCCGAGGACGTGCCGGTCAGCCTGGTCGCCGAGGTGCGCAAGGTCAGCGTGCGCGAGATGAAGACCCGGCGCAGCAAGATCATGACCGTCGAGGTCACCGACGGGCACGGCTCGCTCGACCTGACGTTCTTCAACAACGTGTTCAAGCCGCAGAAAGAGCTCACCGTCGGCCGGCGGGCGCTGTTCAGCGGCAAGGTGTCGCGCTACCAGAACCGCAAGCAGCTGGCCCAGCCGATGTACGAGCTGCTCGACGACGAGTCGCAGATGACCGAGGACGAGATCCAGCAGCGCCTGGTCATGCCGCTGCCGATCTACCCGGCCACCGGCAAGGTCGGTTCCACGCTCATCCGTAACTCGATCCGCCCGGTGCTCGACACGCTGCCGAAAGACCTGCCCGACCCGGTGCCGGACCGGGTCCGGGCGAAACTCGGCCTGATCGGCCTGAGCTCGGCACTGCGGCAGATCCACGCCCCCGGCGACCGGGCCCAGCTGGCGGCGGCGCAGCGGCGGCTGAAGTTCGAGGAGGCGTTCGTGCTCCAGACCCTGCTGGTCTGGCGCAAGGCCACCGACCGGCAGCAGCAGGCCACCCCGCGCGACCACGTGCCCGGCGGGTTTCTCGACGCCCTCGACGAGCGGCTGCCGTTCGAGCTGACCGAGGGGCAGAAGAAGGTGGGCGACGAGATCGCCGCCGACCTGTCGCAGGAACACCCGATGCACCGGCTGCTCCAGGGCGAGGTCGGCTCGGGCAAGACGCTGGTGGCGCTGCGGGCGATGGCCCGGGTGGTCGACTCCGGCGGCCAGGCCGCGCTGCTGGCCCCCACCGAGGTGCTCGCCGTGCAGCACCACCGCTCGATCAGCGCGATGCTCGGCGACCTGGCCGCGGGCGGCATGCTCGGCGGCGACGACCGGGGCACCCGGGTCACGCTGCTCACCGGCTCGATGAACACGGCCACCCGGCGCAAGGCGCTGCTGGAGGTGGCCTCCGGCGACGCCGGCATCGTGGTCGGCACCCACGCCCTCATCCAGGACACCGTGCAGTTCTCCGACCTGGGCCTGGTGGTGGTCGACGAGCAGCACCGGTTCGGCGTGGAGCAGCGTGACGCGTTGCGGCAGAAGGGGAAGAACACCCCGCACCTGCTGGTGATGACCGCCACGCCGATCCCGCGCACGGTCGCCATGACGGTGTTCGGCGACCTGGAGACGTCGGTGCTCGACCAGCTCCCGGCCGGGCGCAGCGAGATCCAGACCCACGTGGTGCCGGTGCGCGACGAGCGCTGGCTCAGCCGTACCTGGCAGCGGGTGGCGGAGGAGTGCCGGGCCGGGCACCAGGCCTACGTGGTCTGCGCCCGGATCGGCGAGGACGAGTCCGAGGACGACGTCGACCCGGTGGACGACGACCGGCTCGAGCTGAAGCTCGGCGACGAGAAGCGCCCGGCCGCCGCCGCGATCGACGTGCTGGCGGCCCTGCGGGTCCAGCCGGAGCTGGACGGCCTGGTGATCGAGATGCTGCACGGCCGGATGCCCGCGGACGAGCGGGAGGAGGTGATGCGCCGGTTCTCCGCCAACGAGGTGCACGTGCTGGTCGCCACCACGGTGATCGAGGTCGGTGTGGACGTGCCGAACGCCACCGCGATGGTGATCACCGATGCCGACCGGTTCGGGGTGTCGCAGCTGCACCAGCTGCGCGGCCGGGTCGGCCGGGGCGCGGCGGCGGGCGTCTGCCTGCTGCTCACCGAGGCCGGGCAGGGGCCCTCGCTGGACCGGTTGCGGGCGGTGGAGAGCACCCGCGACGGCTTCGAGCTGGCTCGCATCGACCTGGAGACCCGCCGTGAGGGAGACGTGCTGGGCTCGAAGCAGTCCGGCCTGAACTCCTCGCTGAAGCTGCTGCGGGTGCTGCGCGACGAGAAGGTCATCGTGGAGGCCCGGGCCGCGGCCACCGAGCTGCTCGACGAAGACGTGCGGCTGCGGGCCCATCCGCAGCTGGTGGCCGCACTGCGACCGTGGGTCGGTTCCGACCGCGCGGCCTTCCTGGATCGGGGTTAGTGATGAGCAGGATCGTGTCCGGCGTCGCCGGTGGCCGCCGGCTGGTGGTGCCCAGGGGCGGCGCCACCCGCCCCACCAGCGAACGCGTGCGGGAGGCCCTGTTCGGGTCGCTCGACGCTCGTGACCTGGTGCGGGGGGTGCCCGTGCTCGACCTGTTCTGCGGTTCCGGCGCCCTCGGCCTGGAGGCGATGAGCCGCGGGGCCACCCAGGGGGTGCTGGTGGACGCCGGAAAACCGGCTGTCGACGCCGCCCGCAAGAACGTGGCCACGCTCGGTCTCTCCGATGTCGCGGTGGTGCACTCGCCCGTGCAGAAGTACCTCGACGGCCGCCCGGCCCTGGCCGCCGGCCTGGTGTTCGCCGACCCGCCGTACCCGCTGGACGAGGACGAGCTGGCGTCCCTGCTGGCGTCCCTGGCCGGCCGGGGCTGGCTGGCGCCCGACGCCACCGTGGTGGTGGAGCGCAGCCGCCGGTCGCCGGAACCGCGCTGGCCGGCCGGGCTGCACCGGGAGAAGGAACGCCGCTACGGCGAGACGACGATCTGGCAGGCGGTGTGGGACCCGGAGCCCTCGTCGTCCTGAAGCTCTTGAGAGACCGTCGTGCTCTGCCGGGGGCTTTCGGGGGCACCGGCCAGGTGGCTGAGGGGTGGCCGGCGGGTGATCGAGGGGCGCCAAGGGGTGATCAAGGGCACCGGGTGACCGGTGAGCGCACCGGGCCCTGCCCGGTAGCGTCGTGCGGGTGACTCGTCGTTGCGTGTGCCCCGGCAGTTTCGACCCGGTGACCAACGGTCATCTCGACGTGATCCGGCGGGCGACCGTCCTGTTCGACGAGGTGATCGTGGCGGTGGCCGGCAACCCGTCGAAGAGGTCGATGTTCACCGTTCCCGAGCGGGTCGGGCTGATCAAGCAGAGCCTGACCGACCTGCCGCAGGTCACGGTGATGCCGGTGGACGGCGGCCTGCTGGTCGACTTCTGCCGCCGGGTGCAGGCCGTGGCGGTGGTCAAAGGGCTGCGCGGCGGCACCGATTTCGCCTACGAACTGCCGATGGCCCTGATGAACCGGCATCTGTCCGGGATCGAGACGGTATTCCTGTCCGGAGAGCCCAGATTCGAGCATGTTTCGAGTAGTTTGATCAAAGAGGTTGCGACGCATGGGGGCGACGTGTCCGGACTTGTCCCGGACCATGTCCTGGCGCGCCTCCTGGAACGAGTCGGGCGGGTTGGTCAGACTGAAAACGGTCAGCCCGATGCGTTAGGTTAAAGCTCTCCGTGACTCTTGAGTTGCGCTGAGTGCCTTTTGCCGCTTCCCCACGCATCGGACCGAAAGCGTGGAGGGAGGTCTTCGGTGAGTCTTCGCCGAACCTTGGATGCAATGGGCGCAATGGTCGAGCGGGCGTCTTCGGTCCCGCTCTCGGCGTCCTGCATGGTGAACCGCGCCGAGATGCTGGCCCTGGTGGAACGCGCCCGGGCCGAGCTGCCGGTCGAGCTGGACCAGGCGGCCGAGCTGCTGGTGGCGCACCAGGAGGTGATCTCCCGCGCCGAGTCCGAGGCGGAGGAGCTGCTGGCCCAGGCGCAGGCCGACGCCGAACAGATGATCACGGAGAGCGCGCTGGTGGCGAGTGCCGAGGCACGCTCGGAGCAGATCCTCGACGCGGCCCGGGCCGAGGCCGCCCGGTTGCTGCGCGAGTGCGATCTGTACTGCGACAACCGGCTGGGCGCGCTGGAGGAGACGCTCAACCGCAGTCTCGGGCAGGTGCGGCGCGGCCGGGACCGGCTGCGGGAGCGCAGTGAGCTGGACCATCTGGAGCCGCTGCCGGACGACGCCGACCCGCAGGGGTACGACGTGCAGGCCGAGCACGAGCAGGCGGTGGAGCGTCAGCGGGAGCGCGACGCCTGGGCGCAGCAGCCGGCCGACACCGGCCAGGAGGCCTACGACCAGGAACTTGAGGACGACGCAGGGGCCGTCAGGGCTCTCCCCGCCGGTCCCGTGGACCCGGCCGGCTCCGGCCCGGAGGCCGCGGAGCACGACACTCAGGGCGATGCCCGGGGGGATCAGGACCGGCAGGGCGGTGATCCGGGGGCGGCCGATCCGGTGATCCACGACCCGGTGCGGCCGGAGGGCGCGCCACCGGGGCACGGGGGTGACGGGCTCACGCCCTCGCCGTCCACCCGTGGGCCCGCACGCCACCCCGACGAGCTGGAGTACGAGCGGATACCGGCGGGCGTCGGGAGCGGTCTGGCCACCGGGCCGGAGAAACGGGTGCTCGACCTGACCGCCGTGGAACGGGCCGCCGAGCGTTCCGGTTTGGGATAAGCCCGCGACCTCGAGTAACCTTGCTCGCTGGTCTTAGTGTCCACCAGCCTGCTGGTCCGTGTGAGGAGTGCGCCATCCGTCTGAACGCCCGATCGCCCTATGTTCTCGACACGAGAGAACTCGGCAGGCGGCCGGGCATGATGCGGAAGGTGCAGCGCACCGTGCCGGCGCCGGCTGAGCTGGGCACCGAAGTGATCGGCGTCCCCGAGGGCTCCGACGTCGAGCTGGATCTCCGGCTCGAGGCGGTGATGGAAGGCGTGCTGGTCAGCGGCAAGATCTCGGCCGAGGCGGTGGGTGAGTGCATCCGTTGCCTCGACGAGGTTCGGCTGGATCTCGACGTTTCGATCTCTGAGCTCTTCAGTTACCCGGAGAACCGGGTGGCCGAGGACGAGGAGGAAGACCGTCAGGAACTCGTGGACGAGCTGATCGACCTCGAGTCGGCGATGCGTGACGCGATAGTGTCCGACCTGCCGTTCCAGCCGGTCTGCCGGGAGGACTGCCCGGGCCTGTGCTCCGAGTGCGGTGCGCACCTGGCAGACGACCCGGACCACAAGCACGAGGTGGCCGACCCCCGCTGGTCGGCACTTCAGGGCATCCTGACCGATGGGATGCCGAACCAAGCATCCGGTTCACCCGCAGTGGGTGCCCCGGACGATACGAAGGAGAGCTGAAGGCGTGGCCGTTCCGAAGCGGAAGATGTCCCGCAGCAACACGCGGTCCCGCCGGGCGCAGTGGAAGGCGACGCCGACGGCGCTCACCACCACGACGTCGGGTGGCACCACCACCTACTCCCGGCCGCACCAGGCGAAGGTCGTCACCGACTCCGCCGGCACCCCGCTGTACCTGGAGTACAAGGGTCGCAAGGTCAAGGACCTCTGAGTCTGAGCATGACGGCCGGGCATGCGTCTGACGAGGAGTCCATCTCCCTCTCAGGTCAGGAAGCCCACTTCGCTGTGACTACTGACCCAGACGACGCATCGTCAGCCGGCCTGGATGCCGAGGCTCTCGCCAAGCACGCAAGGCTTGTCGAGGTCCTCGGTGTCCAGGTCAGTCATGGGCTGCTGTTCAAGGCGCTGACCCACCGCTCGTACGCGTACGAGAACGGCGGGCTGCCGACGAACGAGCGGCTGGAGTTCCTGGGCGACTCCGTGCTGGGCCTGGTCGTCACCTCGGCCCTCTACCGCAGTCATCCCACGCTGCCCGAAGGGCAGCTGGCCAAGCTGCGGGCCGCCGTCGTCAACATGCGCGCGCTGGCCGGTGTCGGCCGCCGTCTCGGCCTGGGCGAGTACCTGATGCTCGGCCGGGGTGAGGAGGCCAGTGGTGGGCGCGACAAGTCGTCCATCCTCGCCGACACGGTCGAGGCCCTGATCGGCGCGGTCTACCTCGAGTCCGGCATGGACCTCGCGGGCGAGCTCGTGCACCGGCTGGTCGACCCGCTGCTGGAGACCAGCGCGGAACTCGGCGCCGGGCTGGACTGGAAGACCAGTCTTCAGGAACTCACCGCGGTGGAGGGCCTCGGGGTGCCGGAGTACTCGGTCACCGAGGAAGGCCCCGACCACGCCAAGATCTTCCACGCCGCGGCTCTGGTGCAGGGCATCAGCCGGGGCAACGGCAGCGGGCGCAGCAAGAAGGAGGCCGAGCAGGAGGCTGCGGCAGCCGCCTTCGGCCGTCTGACCGCCGACCGTGCCGCTCGCGCGGCGCAGGAGGAGAAGGCGGCCTCGGAAGACCCCGAGAACCCGTCCTCAGAGGACTGATTCGTGCCTGAGCTGCCCGAGGTCGAGGTGGTGCGGCGTGGCCTGGCCCGCTGGGTGACCGGCACCACCATCGACGACGTCGAGGTGCTGCACCCGCGGCCGGTACGCCGCCACGAGGCCGGTATCGACGACTTCGTGAGCCGTCTGAGCGGCGTCACCGTGCTGGACGCGGTGCGCCGCGGCAAGTTTCTCTGGCTCACCCTCGACTCCGGTGAGGCGTTGCTCGCCCACCTCGGCATGAGCGGCCAGCTGCTGCTGGAGGCCCCGGACGCCCCGGACGAGAAGCATCTCCGGGTCCGGCTCGGGCTGACCGGCGGCAGCGGCCGGGAGCTGCGGTTCGTGGACCAGCGCATGTTCGGCGGGCTGGCCGTGGTGGGCATGGTGAAGACGCCCGACGGCGGGCCCGGCGGGCTGGGCGGGGTGCCCGACGACGAGGTGCCCACCGGACTGCCCGAGGAACCTGCCGGGGAGGGCCCGGTGCAGGGGGAGTACGGCGCCGGTGAGGCGCTGCTCCCGCAGCCCGTGGCGCACATCGCGCGGGACGCCCTGGACCCGGCGCTCGACACCGACCTGCTCGCGGCCCGGCTGAAGCGACGCGAGACCGGGCTCAAGCGAGCACTTCTCGACCAGACGCTGATCTCGGGCATCGGCAACATCTACGCCGACGAGGCGCTGTGGCGGGCCCGGCTGCACTACGACCGGCCCACCGACAAGCTGAACCGCCCCACGCTGAACCGGCTGCTGGCCGACGTGCAGAACGTGATGCGCGAGGCGCTGGCTCAGGGCGGCACCAGCTTCGACAGCCTGTACGTCGACGTGAACGGCCAGAGCGGTTATTTCGAGCGGGGTCTCGACGCCTACGGGCGCGAGGGCGAGGCCTGCCACCGGTGCGGGACGCAGATCCGGCGCGAGAGCTTCATGAACCGGTCTTCGTTCTTCTGTCCGAAGTGCCAGCCGAAGCCCCGCGCCGGGCGGTCCTGAGTCCGGTCAGTCGAGCCGGTAGCCGTAGCCGCGCAGCGTGACCAGGCGGTCGGCGTGGCGGCCGAGTTTCACCCGCAGCCGGCGCACGTGCACGTCGATGGTGCGGTCGCCGGAGATGTAACCGGTGTGCCACACGGCGCGCATCAGCTCGTCGCGGCCGAGGGCCTGACCCCGGTGCCGCTCCAGGAAGGCGAGCAGGTCGAACTCGCGGCGGGTCAGCTCGACCGGGTCGCCGTCGAGTGCCAGGGTGCGGCGGGTGGTGTCGACGTCGAACGGCTCCGCCGGGTCGCGCGGGCTCTCGGCCGGAACCGGTGCGAGCGGCCGCTTTCCGGCCTCGTCGTCGAGCGGCGCCCAGCGCCGGCCGACGACTGCGCCGTTGGTACCGGCGGGCTTCGGGCCGCCCTGCCCGAGGCCGGCCGGCCGGCCCGGCTCACGCAGCTCGATCTCCACGCTGGTGATCACGTCGGGCGCCACCGCGTGCACCAGGTCTTCCACCGCGCGGGCGATGCCGCGCAGGTCGGGGCCGGGCTGATGCTGTGCCCGCGGACCCTGCCCGTCGCCCGTCACCTCTCGTGCGCCGCGTCGGGCGTCGGCCGGCGTGCCGGGCACGCTGAGCCGCACCACCAGCCCGGTCTGGGAGTGGTCGCCTCGATTGGCATCTGGCCCCGGTGAGGTCAACATTGAAAAGCTCCGGTCGCGTAGATCAGCAGGAACAGCCCCGCGGCGCACGGGCCGCGACGCTCGCGCGTCGTGACAGGGCGCCATTTACCCAGATCAGTTATGAAAAACAACTAGCCATGAGATCGAGTGAAGCACTCGTACGGCTCCACTTCAAGTAACTCTATCGGATTGGTCTAGAATTTCTCGCAATCCTGATCTCGGAGGCATCGATGGCCCTGCCAGACTTCTTTCTGCTCGGCGCGCCGAAGGCCGGGACCACGGCGTTGCACGCGGCCCTGGCCCAGCATCCGCAGCTGTACCTGTCGGCGGTGAAGGAGCCGAAGTTCTACCTGTGCGACGGCGGGCCGCCCCGGCGCTCGGGGCAGCGCGGTCCCGGCGACGCGCACAGCGCGCGGGAGTGGGTGTGGCGGCGCGGTGAGTACGAGGCGCTGTTCGACGTGGCGCCCCCGGGCACGCTGAAGGGTGAGAGCACGCCGTTCTACCTCTACGACCGGCTGGCCCAGCGGCGCCTCCGCGCCGACGTGCCGCACGCGAAACTGCTGGTGGTGCTGAGGGATCCGATCGACCGGGCGTACTCGAACTGGATGCACCTGTGGTCCGACGGGCTGGAGCCGATCGGTGACTTCGCCCGGGCCTGGGCCGCCGAGGACGAGCGGGTGGCGGCCGGCTGGGCGCCGTTCTGGCACTACCGCCGGCTCGGGCTGTACGGCGAGCAGCTGCGCGACCTGACCGAGCTGTTCGGCCGCGACCAGGTGCACGTACTGCGCTACCGCGACCTGGTCGAGACGCCCGACACGGCGCTCGACAAGGTGTGCGCGTTCCTGGGGGTGGAGCCGGGGCGGGTGGAGCAGCCGGCCCGGGAGAACTCCCGCCCCTACGTCGAGCCGTCGCGCCGTACCGCGGTGCTGTCGCGGGTGGTGCGAGCCGGGGCGGCGGCCGGTGCCTACGCCCCGCCGCAGGTGTGGCGGCGTGCCGGGGAACCGCTGCTCAGGTTGTTGCAGAAGGGGGACGCGCGGCGCCCGGTGCTCGACCAGGCCGTGCGGATGCGTCTGGTCGAGGCCTACCGCGAAGACAACGCTCTGCTCAACGAGCTTGCCGGGCAGTCCTTCTCGGACTGGATGGGCACCACCTCGCGGGGGCAGTTCGCACCCAGCGAGAGCTGAACCCGACGGTTCAGCCGGTGGCCCGGGGCCGGGTCAGCAGAATCAGCACGATCGCGACGGCCAGTCCCAGGGCGGTCTCGACCAGGCGGTCGGTGCTGGTGGCGAGCGGGTCGCTGCGCACGGCCAGATGCTGCATGAGCAGGGCGAGCGGGGTGATGCCGATGACGGCCACACCGTAGTTGCGCATCACGAACAGCTCGGCCCAGGCCTGGGCGAGCAGCGCGATGACGAGGGTGGGCACCACGCCCGGGTCGAACGAGAGGATGACCAGGCTGAGCACGACGCCGGCCGCCGTCCCCCAGATCCGGTGCATCGCCCGGGCCACCCGGTGCGTGCTGCTGGGGCCGGTGAGCGGGGCGACGGCGGAGACCATCGCCCAGTACGGGTGCGCGCCGCCGGCCGCGGCCGCGATCGTGCCGGCGATCACCGGGCCCGCCGCGTAGGCGATCAGGTCGCCGCGCACTCCCTGGGCGCCGAGCAGCTCGGCCCGTGACAGCCGCACCGCGTGCGGGTGCTTGTCGCGATGACGCCCGGCCGGGAACAGTTTTCCGGACTGGCCCACGAGCACCGCGAAGGCCGCGGCGGCGGCGCTGACGGCGAGCGCCACCGGCACCGTGCCCCACGACTGGTGGTGGGAGGCGCAGGCCCCGACGGCGAACACCGGGAACAGCGAGCCCGGCGGGGCCCACTGCGCCCAGCGGGAGAGCAGGTAGCCACCGACGCTGACCGCGGCGGTCGCGGCGATCGCCAGCCAGGTGCCGCCGATCGCCGCGACCACCACGCCCAGGGTGACGGTGCAGATCATCATCAGCCCGGCCTCGGTCTGCATGCGCAGCCGTGAGCCGTAGACCGAGTGCCGCGCGTACAGGCTGTTGAAGGCGCCGAAGCTGGCGAACAGCGCCAGGTCGCCCCGGCCCAGGGCGAGGACGACCGCGACCGGTGCTCCCACCGAGATGACCGCCCGCAGGGCGGCCCAGTGTGCGTGGTGATGCGGCCGTAGCTGGGTCAGTTCCCAGCTACGGACGATCGACCGGGTGGTGGAGAGCTCAACTGTCACCCCTCCATAGTGCACCCGGTGCCACGGATTCTGCACCCGGTGACATAAAGCGAGGGCTCACGTCGTCACCCATTCGGTGCGCAGGTCGTGCGAGCCGTCGGGCAGGGCCGCCTCGTAGTACAGCCGGCGGGACCCGTCCGGCAGATCGACCACGTCGAGGTAGCGCAGGGCGTGGTCGCCGTGCGGCGACTGCGCGACCGGGCGGTCGCCGACGGCGGTGAACGACGTCCCGGGGGCAGCTCCCTCGGCCACCCCGGTGCGCTCGTACCAGTTCTCCTCGGCCGAGGCCCGGCCGTCGTAGTACGCGACCAGACGATCGCCCCGCGGGACCACCGCCGTGACCCGGGCGCCCCGGGCGTCCCAGGTCCCCGGGCGCCCGGCCATCGCCACTGGCCCGACCTCCCAGGTCAGGCCGTCCTGGCTGGTCGCGTAGCGGGTGCTCATCCGGTCCGTGGCGTCCGGGTCGTCCAGCGGGTGGCAGCACACCCACATCCGCCAGCCGTTCTCGTCACGCAGCACCACCGGGTCCTTGACCCCGGTCAGGTCGTCGCCGGGCAGCACCACCGTGCGCTTGCCGGTGGGCAGACCGGCCACCTCGTCCGCGTCCAGCGCCTCGATCCACCAGTGCTTGGAGTTCGGCGTGGAGCAGCTCAGGTACAGCCGCCACCCGCCGTCACCGGTGGGCAGCAGGGCCGGGCGCTCCAGCGACGCGGCACCGAAGATGTCCCGGTCGACCGAGGCCACGGTCTCGAAGTGCACCCCGTCCTGGCTGCGGGCGAGCGTGACCGCCACCCCGCGGCCGGCGTCCACCGGTCTCCTGACCCGGTAGGCCAGCCAGAACGTGCCGTCCTGGAAACACACGCTGGGGGCGCCGGTCCAGAAGCCCGGGCCGGAACCCGGTGCCTGGACACAGACTTCGGAGAGTGCGTGGTCCGGAACGGTGATGCCGGACGTCTTCTGGTCCTGAGGGGCCATGGTCATGGTGGGGCTCTTCCTCCGAGCGGTTTCGCCCTGCGCGAGTGGGCCGGCCTTCCGAGAGGCGGCTTAGTGTGCCAGCACTTGCGCCGCGGTCGGGCCGGGCGAACCGGATGGAGATCGGGTGACGCGCGGGTAACCGGGTCGCGGCCCGGGTAGCCTGAGGCGTCCGCATCAGCCGAGGAGTCAGCCGCCCGTGCACCTGAAGACCCTGACCCTGCGCGGGTTCAAGTCCTTCGCCTCCGCCACCACGCTGCGGCTGGAGCCGGGTATCACCTGCGTGGTCGGCCCGAACGGCTCGGGCAAGTCCAACGTGGTCGACGCGCTCAGCTGGGTGATGGGTGAGCAGGGCGCCAAGAGCCTGCGCGGCGGCAAGATGGAAGACGTCATCTTCGCCGGCACCTCCGGCCGCCCCCCGCTGGGCCGCGCCGAGGTCGCGCTGACGATCGACAACTCCGACGGTGCGCTGCCGATCGACTACACCGAGGTGACGATCTCGCGCACGATGTTCCGCTCCGGTGGTTCGGAGTACGCGATCAACGGCTCCCCGTGCCGTCTCCTCGACATCCAGGAACTGCTGTCCGACTCCGGCATCGGCCGCGAGATGCACGTGATCGTCGGGCAGGGCCAGCTCGACCAGGTGCTCCAGGCCACCCCGGAGGAACGGCGCGGGTTCATCGAGGAGGCCGCGGGCGTCCTCAAGCACCGCAAGCGCAAGGAGAAGGCGATCCGCAAGCTGGACGCCATGCAGGGCAACCTTCAGCGCCTGGCCGACCTGACCACCGAGATCCGGCGCCAGCTCAAGCCTCTCGGCCGGCAGGCGGAGGTGGCCCGCCGGGCGCAGGTGGTGCAGGCCGATCTGCGTGACGCCAAGGCCCGGCTGCTCGCCGACGACCTGGTCACGCTGACCGAGACGATCGCCGCCGAGCTGGCCGACGAGGCCGCGGTGCAGGAACGCCGCTCGCTGGTGGAGGGCGAGCTGGCCCGGGCCCGGGCCCGGCTCTCCGCCCTGGAACTGGCCGCGAGCGCAGCCTCGCCGCAGCTGTCGCAGGCCCAGAACACCTGGTACCAGCTCTCCTCGCTGCGCGAGCGCACCCGTGGCACGAACAGCCTGGCGGCCGACCGGCTGCGGCTGCTGTCGGAGTCCGAGCCGGAACGCGCCTCGGGGCGCGACCCGGACGACCTGGAGGCACAGGCTGCGCTGGTGCGCGAGCAGGAGGAACAGCTCCAGGGCGAGGTCGAGGGCGCCAGTGAGCTGATGCTGGCGGCCGAGGACCGGCGTCGTGAGGCCGAGCAGGCCGCCCGCGCCGAGGAGCAGCGCCTGGTCGAGCTGGCCCGGCGTGCCGCCGACCAGCGGGAGCAGCTGGCCCGGCTGGCGGGCCGGGTCGCGGCGCAGCGCAGCACGGTGGACGCCTCGGTGGACGCGGTCGAGCGGCTCGCCGGCACGATCGGGGACGCCGAGCGGCGGGCCTCCGAGGCGGCGGCGGAGGTCGAGGCGCTGGTCACCTCGGGTGAGGTGTCGCCGGCCTCGGCGCAGGACGAGGCACAGGCCGAGGCGCTGCGGGTGGAGGCCGAGCAGGTGGCCGACCGGATCGCCGCCGACGAAGCCACCCTGGAGGCGGCACAGGCGCAGCTCACCGGCCTGAACCGGGAGCTGGAGGCGCTGCGTCACACCGAACGTGAGGCGCACGGCGAGCGCAAGGAGTGGGCAGCCCGGCGCGACACGCTGGCGCTCGGGCTCCGGCGTAAAGACGGCGCCGGGGCCGTGCTCGCGGCCGGTGACCGGGTGCCCGGCCTGATCGGTTCGCTCGCGGCGGTGCTCGCGGTCGAGCCCGGCTTCGAGACCGCCGTCGCGGCGGCCCTGGGCCCGGCGGCCGGGGCGGTCGCCGTCCGGGACCTGACCGGTGCGCTCGCGGCGCTGGATCTTCTCGCGACCGAGGACGGCGGTCAGGCCGTGCTGGTCCCGGCGCAGGGCGGCGGTGCCCTCGCCGACGCCGACCCGGCCGGCTGGCCCGCGCTGCCGCCCGGTGCCCGCTGGGTGCGCACGCTGGTGCGGGAACCGGGGGAGCTGTCCCCGGCCGTAGACCGGCTGCTGCACCGGGTCGCGGTGGTCCCCGACCTGCGGGCGGCCGCCGAGCTGATCCGGTTGTGGCCGGAGCTGTCGGTGGTCACCACCTCCGGGGAACTGGTGTCGGCCGTCAGGGTGGTCGGTGGTTCCGCCTCGGCGCCCTCGCCGATCGAGACCCAGGCCGCCGTCGAGCAGGCCGGGGAGCGGGTGGCCGCGGCCGCGGAGAAGGCGGAGACGGCGGGGGCCGCGCTGGCCGGGGGCCGGGACCGGCAGCAGACGGTGCAGCAGCAGGTGCGCGATCTCCAGGACGCGGTCAAACGGGCGCAGGGCGACCTGCGCCGGGTCGAGGGCCGGATCACCGAGCTCGAGGGACGACGCGCGCAGGCCGAGGCGAAGCTGGCGGCCGAGCGCGGCCGGCTGGCCGGTACCGCGCGGGCCGCCGAGGCCGAGGTGGAGCGGCTACGCGCCCAGCACGAGAAGGCCGGGCAGAACGAGGCCGCCGCCCGCGAGGCGCTGTTCGAGCTGGAGGCCCGGCTGGAGGCGGCGCAGGAGTCGTTCGACGCGGCCGACGACGAGGAGCCCGACACCTCCGAGCGAGACCGGCTGACCGAGGCCGCGGCCCGGGCGCGCAGCGAGGAGACCGACGCCCGGCTGGCCCTGCGCACCGCGGAGGAGCGGGCCCGGGCGGTGGCCGGCCACGCCGATCAGCTGATGCAGCGGGCCGCCGAGGAACGGGCCGCGCGGGCCCGGGCGGTGGCCCGGGAGGAGCGCCGGCAGCGGCAGATGCAGATCGCCCGCGCGGTGCTGGCCGGCGGTGAGTACATGCTGGTGCTGCTCGATGCGTCGCTGGCCGTGGCCGAGCAGGAGCGGCTGCGGCTGGAGGCCGAGCGCGACGCCCGCGACGCCGAGCTCCAGGCGATGCGCGAGACGGAGCAGCGGCTGGCCTCGGAGCAGGCCAGGCTGATCGACTCGGCACACCGCGACGAGGTGGTGCGCACCGAGCAGCGGCTGCGGATCGACGCCCTGCGCCAGCGCAGCGTCGACGAACTGGGCATGGACCCGGACGTGCTGATCGACGAGTACGGCCCGCACCAGCTGGTGCCGCCGAGCCCGCCCGCCCCCGGCGACCCGGAACCGGCCAGGGCGCCGCAGCCGGTGCCGTTCGAGCGGGCGACGCAGGAGAAGCGACTGCGCAAGGCCGAGCGGGCGCTGAACCTGCTGGGCACGGTCAACCCGCTGGCACTGGAGGAGTTCGCGGCGCTGGAGGAGCGGCACACGTTCCTGAACAAGCAGCTGGACGACCTGAAGGTGTCACGCCGGGATCTGCTCCAGATCATCGAGGACGTGGACCGGCGGGTGGAGGAGGTCTTCACCGAGGCGTTCAACGACACCGCGCGCGAGTTCGTCGGGGTGTTCCAGCGGCTGTTCCCCGGCGGCGAGGGCAAACTGATCCTCACCGATCCGTCGAACATGCTGACCACCGGGCTGGACGTGGAGGCGCGACCGCCGGGCAAGAAGGTCAAGCGCCTGTCGCTGCTGTCCGGCGGCGAGCGCTCGCTCACCGCCGTCGCTCTGCTGGTGTCCATCTTCAAGGCCCGGCCCAGCCCGTTCTACGTGATGGACGAGGTGGAGGCCGCCCTCGACGACACCAACCTGGGCCGGCTGATCCGGATCTTCGAGGAGCTGCGCGAGTCGTCGCAGCTGATCGTGATCACCCACCAGAAGCGCACGATGGAGGTCGCGGACGCGCTCTACGGCGTCACGATGCGCGGCGACGGGGTGACCACGGTGATCAGCCAGCGGCTGGCGGACGACGACGGCGAGTCCGGTCCGCGGCGTGGTGCCGGTGCCACTGCCGGTGCCGGGGGTGGTGCCGACGGTGACTCGGCGAAGGCGAGTGTTTCCGCGGAGGTGGCGCCTTCGGCGGATCGGGTGATCGACCTGGCCGCGGCGGAGGCGGCCGGGGAGACCGGGGAGTCCGGGGTGCCGGATGGGGAAGAGACGGTCTGAGGTTGCCATGATCCTCGGCTGAGGCGACCATGACATCGTGAAGGCTCCCTGATGCGTTCCGGGGGCCTTTTCGATTGCCCCGGTAAACCGCCAGGTTTCGCGCTCCGCCCTCAACGCCCGGCGCCCGGTGACAGTTCCCCTTGCGGGCTGGGACTTTTCCGGTAGTCGGCAATGTCGTTCCTGTGACTGTTCCGTACGGGTGATCATCGAAGGGATGTCTGGGGCGCGCGTGCCTGACCAGCGCCGTCATTTGAAAGACGCTGTCCGGTGGTGGTTTTCGAGGACGATTTGATAGTCATGGATTCGGTCGGGTGTCCAGCCCCTGGCGGCAAGAGTGACATGATCGAAACAATTGGCATGGCCGTTCCCATTGGGTCGAGGCGAAATACCTCGTAACGTAGACATGTGCTTGCCGCGATCGTGGGACTGCTGCTCATCCTGACCATTGCGATCGGATTTCTGTACCTGATCGCCGCACCTCAATTGCGCTCCGGTTCAAGGGTTCTCACTCCCGAAGGAAAACGGGCGGTGATGTCGACCGCCGCGGTGCCGGCCGCCGCCGGTCGCGGCACCCTGCGCGGCCTGATCGCGTCGTGGCGTGCCTCCATCGCGACGGCCCAGTGGTTCCAGCGCATCTGGCACCCGATCAGCGAGGCGATGCACGGCGCCCTCGATCGTCTGGAGGACAAGGAGGGTGCGGCCGCCCCCGGGCGTGCCGCGGCCCGGCCCACCGCCGTCGGCGCCGCCAACCTGACCGCGGCGATGGGGCGTTCCGCGCAGCCGAAGGGGCACACCCGTTCGGCCGCGTCCACCGGCGGCCGGGTGCACCCCGCGTCGGCCTGGCTCGGCAACACGGGCGAGATCCCGGTGCGCGACATCGCCCTGCCGGCCGACCCGGAGATCCCCGGCGACGGTGACCGCCCGTTCACCGAGGCCGAGGTCACCATGCCGATGCTCCCCGTCCCCGGCGCGGTGGCGGCCGGGGTGTCCACCCCGGCTGCTGCCTCCGGTGCAGCCGTCACGGCCGCGCCGCGGCAGGCCGGTGGCGCCCAGAGTGTGCGCCGGCCCTCCGCCCGGGTGGCTGGTGCGGAGGCGGATGCCGCTGGTCAGGGTGGCGAGGTCCAGAGCGGGGGAGTGCGACACACCAGCACCCCGGCCAAGCCCACCGCCAAGCCCAAGGGCCCGCGGCGCGACCGGTTCGACGTGGCGGCCATCATCGGCGGGCGTAACGCGGCTGCCCGGGCCAAGGCGGCCGAGGCGAAGGCCGCGGAGGCGAAGGCCGCCGAAGCCCGCAAGACCGGCGAGGCCGCGCCCACCCCCGAGCCCGCCGTGGCGCTCTCCGACGAGACCGTGATGATCGCCCCGGTGAAAGAACCGCCGGCCGGCACTGCTGCGAAGCCCGCTTCTGTCGCGAAGCCCGCTTCCGTCGCGAAGCCCGCAACGGCCGGTGGGCCCACGACTGCCGACAGGGCCGAGGCTGCTGGCAAGGCCGAGGCTGCTGGCAGGCCCGCGAGTGCTGCCAAGCCCGCGACGTCGTCCACCACGACTGCCGCTTCGGCCACCACCACGGGTACGGGCTCAGCGGCGGCCAGGTCCGAGGCGGCGGCCAGGCCCGGCAGCCTCACGCAGAACGAGCCGTCGGCACACACCGACGCCGCCGACGAGACCGTCATGATCGCCCCGGTGAAGGAGCCGATCGCCGCACCCGACCAGACCGTGCGCATGGCCCCGATCAAGGAGCCGGTGGCCAGGACGCCCCAGAAGTCCACCCCGCCGAAGCCGGCGACCCCGCCGCGTCCGGCGCCCGACCCGGCCGACGAGACGGTGATGATCGCCCCGGTGAAGGCGCCGGTGGCCCGGTCCACCGGGCAGGGGGCGAAGGGGCCCGAGTCTCGTCCGGCGGAGAAGCGTCCGGTCGGCGAAGGCGCGGCACAGCGGAGCGACGCCGCCGAGCGGCAGGCGGAGGCCGCCCCGCACCAGACCGAAGCGGCCGTGGACCCGGCCGATGCGACCGTCATGATCGCTCCGGTCCGCGAGCCGGTGGCCGGGGCACCCACGGGGAACCAGGCGGCTCCTGCCCAGTCCTCCCCGCAGCCGCCGGCCCCGAAGGCGAAGGCGGCGGACCAGAACCCGCCGGCCGCCGACGAGACCGTCGTGATGGCGCCGATCCGTGAGCCGATCGCCTCGTCGGGGGCGAAGAGCGCGGCCACGTCGGGTGCGGAGGCCACGAAGAAGCGTCCGGCTCCTGCTGCCGGGCCCGCGCCGGTTGCCGAGACCGAGGTCATGCGCCCGGTGGACGCTGCGGCCGCTCGGGTCGAAGAGGCCCAGGCCGAGAAGCCGAAGGCCCAGACCGAGAAGCCGAAGGCCCAGACCGACAAGCGGAAGACCCCGGCTGAGAAGGCGGTGGTCCCGGCCAAGAAGGCGGTGGCCCCGGCCGAGAAGCCGGAGACCTCGACCGAGAAGCCGGAGACCTCGACCAAGAAGCCGGAGGCGTCGGCCGAGAAGGCCGCTCCCGTGGCCGCGGCCGACGAGACCGTGGTGATGGCTCCGGTGCGTGAGCCGATCGCGTCGGCCGGTCCGAAGGGTGTTTCCACCCCGGCTGCGGAGACCGAGGTGATGCGTCCGGCGGCGACATCCGGCGTGAAGCCGGCTGCGGAGACCGAGGTCATGCGTCCGGTGGTGGCACCTGCGGACGAGACCGAGGTGATGCGTCCGGTGCCCGTGTCGGAGGTGGCACCTGCCGCCGAGACCGAGGTGATGCGTCCGGTCCCCGCGGCCGAGGTGACCCCCGCCGCCGAGACCGAGGTCATGCAGTCCGTGCGGGAGGCGGCGGCCTCCCCGGACGAGACGGTCGTGATGGCGCCGGTGCCGGACGAACCCACCCCGCAAAACCCGCAGGCCCCGCAGGCCCCGCAGACAGCGGTGCTCGACCAGATCGACCTGCCCGACGGCGACCAGCGCGGCGGCAACGGGCGGAACAAGAACAGCCGGTCCCGGGGCAAGAAGTCCAGGGGCGGCAAGGTGCGGCACGGCCGGTAACGGCGCGGCGTCCCGCTGATCCGTCCACGGCGATCCGGTGCCTCCGTCACGGCGGAGGCACCGGATCGCTGCGCTTTGCGCGTCACCTGCTGCGGAACGTCACCGATCGGAGGGTGAGCGGGTGACGCGCCGGGACAGGAGCACCCGGCGCGGGCGCACCCGGGGGAGGGCTGGCATGCTCGGGTACTGCCGACACGTCTTCGGCGTCGGGGGCCCGGCGCCGGCCTGTGCCTGAGGAGGCTCGTCCGGAGTGGACACCGTCCAGTGGATCATTCTCATCGCGATCGTCGCACTCGCGGCGCTCGGCAGCACCGTCGGGCTGCTGGCCGGCCGCGGACGGAAGCAGCCGCCGCTCCCGCCCGGCGCCGCGGACACCACGACGCTGGAGCGCCGTCCGTCCGCCACGGATGAGGGCGACGCCGAAACGTCCGGGGCCGTCGACGTCCTCGAACCGACCGCTCCGGTCGAGACCACCCCGGCCACCCCGGTGGCCGAGCCCGAGGTCACTGAGCCGGAGATCCTCGTCCCCGACCTGGAACGGCCGGAGGCCCCGCGGGGACGGCTGGTGCGACTGCGCGCCCGGCTGGCCCGCTCCAACGCCCTCGGCCGGGGCCTGCTCGAACTGCTCAGCCGCGACAAGCTCGACGCGGACACCTGGGACGAGATCGAGGAGACGCTGCTCATGGCCGACCTCGGCGTCGACCCGACGACCGAGCTGGTCGACCGCCTGCGTGAGCGGGTCACCGTGCTCGGCGTGCGTGACGTGGACCAGGTGCGCGGTCTGCTGCGCGAGGAGCTGAAGGCGCTCGTGGACCCGGGGGAGGGCCTCGACCGCTCGCTCGCCGTCGATCACGCGCCCGGGCGTCCGGCCGTCGTCATGGTGGTGGGCGTGAACGGCACCGGCAAGACCACCACCGTGGGCAAGCTGGCCCGGGTGCTGGTGGCGGAGGACAAGGACGTGGTGCTCGGCGCCGCCGACACCTTCCGCGCCGCCGCGGCCGACCAGCTCGCCACCTGGGGCGACCGGGTCGGCGTACCGACGATCCGCAGCGACCGGGACGGCGCCGACCCGGCCTCGGTCGCGTTCGACGCGGTGAAGGCCGGCATCGAGACCGAGGCGGACGTCGTGCTGATCGACACCGCCGGGCGTCTCCAGAACAAGGTCGGGCTGATGGACGAGCTCGGCAAGGTCAAGCGCGTGGTGGAGAAGCACGGCCCGGTCGACGAGGTGCTGCTGGTGCTCGACGCCACCACCGGCCAGAACGGCATGCAGCAGGCCAAGGTGTTCAGCGAGGTCGTGAACATCACCGGCATCGTGCTGACCAAGCTCGACGGCACGGCCAAGGGCGGCATCGTGGTCGCCGTGCAGCGCACCCTCGGCGTGCCGGTGAAGCTCATCGGTCTCGGCGAGGGCCCCGACGACCTGGCGCCCTTCGATCCCGACGCGTTCGTGGACGCCCTGCTCGCCTGACGTCCCCAGACCCGCCCGAGCGGGCCCGTCCTCACCGGACCGGGCCCGCTCCGCGTTTTGCCGGTACGTCCGGTACGCCACCGACTGCCACAGAAACGGGCCGAAATGATTGACGCCACACGGATTTGATCTCTGGGTGACGCGACAGCTGCTAGAGCAACGTTCTGATCACCGTTCGGTCACGGCGCCATAAGGTGGAGGGGCGAGCTCCGGCGCACAGACGCCCGAACGGGCTAATGCCCAGGACGAGTAACTGAGCGGAAACATCTTCACCGCAAACGTTACGACGCAGAAACCCCCTGTGTGTCGGTAGGAAACCGGCTCACAGCAATTTTTTCCGTGAGCGAGCGACTCCGTTCGGGGGTCGCAGCCAGTCGCCGTCACCCTGAGCTGCCGGCGACACCTCGATGGTCCCGACGACGGCCCCTTCAACCAAGGGGCGGTTAAACATTTGAAGGGGTGCGGATGGATACCGGAGACACCGCCTGGGTGTTGACGAGCGCTGCGCTCGTCCTGCTCATGACTCCCGGTCTGGCGTTCTTCTACGGCGGCATGGTCCGCACGAAGAGCGTTCTCAACATGATGATGATGAGCTTCAGCTCGCTGGGCATCGTCACGGTGCTCTGGGTGATCTACGGCTACTCGCTGGCGTTCGGTGACGACCTGGGCGGCGGTCTGGTCGGCGACCCGAGCCAGTTCTTCGGGCTCACCGGCCTGATGAGCGAGGACAGCATCGTCGCCACGATCCCGTCGCTCGCGTTCGTCGGCTTCCAGGCCGTCTTCGCGATCATCACGGTCGCGCTGATCTCCGGCGCCATCGCCGACCGCGCCAAGTTCGGCGCCTGGTGCGTGTTCACCGTGGTCTGGGCGACCATCGTCTACTTCCCGGTCGCGCACTGGGTGTTCGCGTTCGACGGCACCACCGCGGGTGAGGACAGCGTCGGCGGCTGGATCGCCAACAAGCTGCTGGCCATCGACTTCGCCGGTGGTACCGCGGTTCACATCAACGCCGGTGCGGCGGGCCTGGCCCTCGCCCTGGTGCTCGGCAAGCGTGTCGGCTGGCCGAAGGAGCCCTTCCGCCCGCACAACCTGCCGTTCGTGATGCTGGGTGCCGGTCTGCTGTGGTTCGGCTGGTTCGGCTTCAACGCCGGCTCGGCCCTGGGCGCCAACACCCTCGCCGCGGTGGCCTGGGTCAACACCATCGCCGCCACCGCCGCCGCCCTGATCGGCTGGCTGCTCGTCGAGCGTTTCCGTGACGGTCACCCGACGTCGCTGGGTGCCGCCTCCGGTGTCGTCGCCGGTCTGGTCGCCATCACCCCGGCCGCCAGCTCGGTCAGCCCGATCGGCTCCGTGATCATCGGTGTCCTGGCCGGTGTGTTCTGCGCCCTGGCCGTGGGCCTGAAGTACAAGCTCGGCTACGACGACTCGCTCGACGTGGTCGGCGTCCACCTGATCGGTGGTCTGTGGGGCACCCTGGCCATCGGCCTGTTCGCCACCTCCACCTCGCCGGCCGGCGTCGACGGCCTGTTCTTCGGTGGCGGCATCGACCAGCTCTGGCGTCAGGCCGTGGGCGCGTTCGCCGTGCTCGCGTACTCTTTCATCCTCACGTTGATCATCGGTTTCGCCATCCAGAAGACCATCGGTTTCCGTCTGGACGAGGAGTCCGAGGTCGAGGGCATCGACGGCCGCGAGCACGCCGAGTCGGCCTACGACTCCTCGACCGGTGGGGGCTCGACCCGTCCGGTGGTTGCCGCCAAGAAGACTGCTGAGAGCGAGGTTCCGGCATGAAGCTGATCACCGCTGTGATCAAGCCGCACAAGCTCGACGAGGTGAAGGCCGCGCTGGAGACCTTCGGGGTCCAGGGCATGACCGTCAGCGAGGCCAGCGGCTACGGCCGCCAGAAGGGCCACACCGAGGTCTACCGCGGCGCCGAGTACACCGTCGACCTGGTCCCGAAGTCGCGGGTCGAGGTGCTGGTGGACGACACCGATGTGGTGGACGTCGTGGACGTCATCACCAAGGCCGCCGCCACCGGCCGCATCGGTGACGGCAAGGTCTGGACGACCCCCGTCGACGACGTGGTCCGGGTCCGCACCGGTGAGCGCGGCGCGGACGCCCTGTAAGGACCGGCAGGCCTAGGCATCCGGTACGAACCGCGGCTCCCGGCACCCCTGTTCGCCAGGGGTGCCGGGAGCTCGGTGCATTCCCCAACCCGCGCAGGAGCCCTGACGGCCCGGGCGCCGGGACGAAAGGTGAACGGTGACGGCTGGCCAGTTCGACGGCCTGGACGACGGTGCGAGCGAGATCTTCCCGCAGGAGGATCACGAGGCGCAGACCGCGGAAGATCTGGCCCACGAAGCGTCGGTAGCCGCCCGTAACCTCCGCAAGGACAGACTCGCTCTGGCGTTGCGCTCGGCCACTCCCGGCCCGGAGCGCCGCCGGACCCTCACCTCGATGGTCGAGAAGGTCCTCCAGCTGGACTGGGCCGCCGCCGTCGCACCCCTGGACGACCGCCCCAGACGCCGCCGCCAGAGCGGGCCGGAGGACGGGATCGCCCTGGCCGCCGTCGGCAGCGTCGCCCGTGGCGAGGCCGGGCCGGCCAGCGACCTCGACCTGGTGCTGCTGCACGACGGCCGGCGGCTGCCGGCCGACGAGGTGGGTGAACTGGCCCAGCGCCTGTGGTACCCGCTCTGGGACGGCGGCCTGCGCCTGGACCACTCCGTGCGCACCCCCAACCAGTGCCGTGAGGTGGCCTCGGCCGACCTGTCCGCCGCCATCGGCATGCTCGACCTGCGGGTGATCGCGGGCGACGCGGCCCTGGTGGTGAAGACCCGCACCAGCCTGCTCAGCGACTGGCGCGGCGGTATCCGGCGCCGGCTGCCGCAGGTGCTGGAGTCGCTCGCCGAGCGCGCGGAACGCTACGGCGAGGCCGCCCAGCTGCTCGAACCCGACCTCAAGGACGCCCGCGGCGGGCTGCGTGACGTGACCGTGCTGCGTGCGCTCGCCGCCAGCTGGGTCACCGACCGGCCGCACGGGTCGGTGGACGACGTGCACGAGCTCCTCCTCGACGTCCGCGACTGTCTCCAGGCCGTCACCGGCAAGAACAACGACCGCCTGCTGCTGCCGGACCAGGACGCCGTGGCCGTGCTGTGCGGCCTGACCGACGCCGACGAACTGCTCTCCCGGGTGGCCGACTGCACCCGGTCGATCGCCTACGCGGTGGACGTCACGGCCCGTCGCGCGCGCCAGTCCCTGCCCACGCGGAGGTTGCGGCCGGGCCCTCGTCGTCCACGATTGAGGCCCCTGGGACACGGCCTGGTCGAGCACGACGGCGAGGTGGTGCTCGGCGTCGGCGTCGAGGCCGCCCAGGACCCGGTGCTGCCGATCCGCGCGGCCGCCACCGCCGTGCGGGGCGGGCTGCCGCTGTCGCCGGTGACCGTCGAGCACCTGGCGCAGGACTGCCCGCCGCTGCCCGATCCCTGGCCGCAGCCGGCCCGCGAGGAGTTCGTCGGCATGCTCGCCGGTGGCCCCGGGCTGGCCCAGGTGTGGGAGTCACTGGACCGCGCCGGGGTGATCACCCGGTGGATCCCCGAGTGGACGGCCGTGCGCAACCGCCCGCAGCGCAACGCCGTTCACCGGCACACCGTGGACCGGCACCTGATCGAGACGGTGATCCGGATCCAGGGAGCGCTGCGTGACACCAGCCGTCCGGACCTGCTCGTGCTGGCCGCGTTGCTGCACGACATCGGGAAGATCGCCGGGGCGCAGGACCATTCGGTCACCGGCGGGCCGATCGCCGAGAAGGTGGCCCGCCGGATCGGCCTGAACGACGACGACAGGGAGCTGATCGGGCGGCTGGTGCGTGAGCACCTGACGCTGATCGAGCTGGCCACCCGCCGCGACCCGGACGACCCGCGCACCGTGGAGGCGCTGGTCGAGGCGGTCGGCGGGCGGCAGGAGACGCTGCTGTTGCTGCGCGCCCTGACCGAGGCCGACGCCACGGCGGTGGGCCCGGTGGCCTGGACGGCGTGGCGGGCCCGGCTCGTCGACGACCTGATGGCCCGGGCCTCGACCGCGCTGCGCGGTGAGGAACCGCCCGGCCCGGCCCCGATCGCGCAGGCGGAGGCGGAACTGGTGCGCACGGTGCTGGCCGACGGACGCCCGCGGGTCGCCGTCAGCCCGATGGACGAGCTGCACGTGGTCACCGTGGTCGCCCCCGACCGCTCCGGCCTGCTCGCCGACATCGCCGGTGTGCTGGCCAGTTTCCGGCTCACCGCGAAGTCGGCGCTGGTCCGCACGGTCGCCGCCGACCACCTCGGAGAGCACCTCGAGGGCCCGGACATCGCGGTGGACACCTGGTGGGTGGACAGCCGCGGCGACATGCCCCCGCCGGAGCTGCTGGAGCAGCACCTGCGCCGGCTCAGCGAGGGTGACCAGAGCGTGCTGGACCCGCTGGTGCGCCGCGACGCCGGTTTCCGCAGCCGGGCCGGTGCGCCCGCCCGGCCCCGGGTGGTGCTGGTGCCGGGGGCCTCGGAGGACGCGACGGTGCTGGAGGTGCGCGCCGCCGACCGGCCGGGTCTGATGCACGCCATCGGCTCGGCGCTGGCCGGGGTCGGCGTGGACCTGCGCTCGGCCCACGTGGCCACGCACGCCGGGCAGGCCGTGGACGTGCTCTACGTGTGCGAGCACGGTGGTGGGCAGCTGTCTCCGCCACGGGTGGCGGAGACGGTGTCGGCCCTGGTGGACGCGGGATCGGTGCCCCAGCCGACGGCCTGAGGCCAGGTCTGCCGGGCCGCGTCGTCCACAGTTGTGACCGACCGCTGCGCAGACATTAAGCTGTTGGGGTGTTCGCCACGCTTTCCGACCGCCTGACCGCCACCTTCAAGTCGCTCCGCGGCAAGGGCCGGCTGTCCGAGGCCGACGTCGATGCGACGATCCGTGAGATCCGCCGCGCCCTGCTGGACGCCGACGTCGCCCTCCCGGTGGTGCGCCAGTTCACGGCGCGCATCCGCGAGCGCGCGGTCGGGATCGAGGTCTCGCAGGCCCTCAACCCGGCCCAGCAGGTCGTCAAGATCGTCAACGAGGAGCTCATCGGCATCCTCGGCGGCGAGACGCGCCGGCTGCGGTTCGCCAAGAACCCGCCCACGGTGATCATGCTGGCCGGTCTCCAGGGTGCGGGTAAGACCACCCTGGCCGGCAAGCTCGGTCGCTGGCTGCGCGAGCAGGGGCACACGCCGCTGCTGGTGGCCTCCGACCTCCAGCGTCCCAACGCCGTCACCCAGCTCGAGGTGGTCGGGCAGCGCGCCGGGGTCCCGGTGTTCGCGCCCGAGCGGGGCGTCTCCGAGGGCCAGGGCGTGTCCGGCACCAGCCAGGGCGACCCGGTCAAGGTGGCCCGCGACGGTGTCGCGTTCGCCCGCGACAAGCACCACGACGTGGTCATCATCGACACCGCCGGTCGTCTCGGCGTCGACGGCGAGCTGATGCAGCAGGCCGCCGACATCAAGGCCGAGACCAACCCCGACGAGGTGCTCTTCGTCGTCGACGCGATGATCGGCCAGGACGCCGTCACCACGGCGATGGCGTTCATGGAGGGCGTCGGGTTCACCGGCGTCGTGCTCTCCAAGCTCGACGGTGACGCCCGCGGTGGTGCGGCGCTGTCGGTGATGGGCGTGACCGGTCAGCCGGTGATGTTCGCCAGCACCGGCGAGAAGCTGGAGGAGTTCGAGCTCTTCCACCCCGACCGGATGGCGTCCCGCATCCTCGACATGGGTGACATCCTCACCCTGATCGAGCAGGCCGAGAAGGCGTTCGACGCCGACCAGGCCGAGAAGATGGCCGCCAAACTGGCCGCCGACGAAGACTTCACGCTGGAAGACTTCCTCGCCCAGATGGCGGCCCTGAAGAACATGGGCTCGCTGAAGAAGATGCTCGGCATGCTGCCGGGTATGGGCGAACTGCGCGAGCAGCTCGACAACTTCGACGAGCGCGAGATGGACCGCGTCGAGGCGATCATCAAATCGATGACGCCGCTGGAACGCCGCCAGCCCCGTGTGCTCAACGGCTCGCGCCGGCTGCGCGTGGCCAAGGGTTCCGGCACCCAGGTCAGCGAGGTCAACCAGCTGATCGAGCGGTTCGGCGAGGCGCAGAAGATGATGCGCGCCATGCGTCGTGGCGGCGGGATGCCGGGCATGCCCGGGATGCCGCCCGGCATGCCGGGGATGCCCGGTGGCCGCGGCAAGAAGGGCAAGGGCAAGAACGTCGCCCCGCGCAAGGGCAAGGCCAAGTCGGGCAACCCGGCCAAGCGCGCCCAGCAGCTGGCCGACGGCAACAAGGCCGGCGCCCCGGGACAGACCGGTGGCGCGTTCGGGCTCGGCGGCGGCCAGCAGAACATCGACCCGGCCAACCTCGAGCTGCCGCCCGGTTTCGAGAAGTTCCTGGGCCGCTGAGCGGCGCACCCGGGCGCTGCCGCCGACACGCTGGTCGCGTCTTGCCCGGGTAACGGTGGACGCCTGTCGCGGCGGACGTCCACCGGTTCCGGTGGACGTCGTGGTCGGCTGAGGATGCGGGTGACGTGGTGCGGGTGATCCGGCTGACCGGCCCGGTGATGACCGGGCCGCACGAAACCCGGCACGGCGCCTGGGTGATCGGCGGCCGGATCACGTTCGAGCGGCCCACCGGGCCCGGCCTCGACGAGACCACGATCGACGGCTGGGTGCTGCCCGGCCTGGTCGACGCCCACAGCCACGTCGGCCTCGACCAGCACGGCGCGGTCGACCGGGCCACCACCGAGCGGCAGGCTCTCGCCGAACGTGATGCCGGGGCGCTGCTGCTGCGCGACGCCGGCTCGCCGTCCGACACCCGCTGGATCGACGGCCGTGCCGACCTGCCGGCGGTGGTGCGGGCCGGCCGGCACATCGCCCGCACCCGCCGTTACCTGCGGGGTTACGCGCACGAGATCGAGCCGGAGCAACTGCCGGCGATGATGGCCGAGCAGGCCCGGCTGGGCGACGGCTGGGTGAAGATCGTCGGCGACTGGATCGACCGCCGCACCGGTGACCTGGCCCCGTGCTGGCCTCTCGATGCCCTGACCGCGGGGATGGCCGCCGCCCACCGCGAGGGGGCCCGGGTCACCGCCCACTGCTTCGGCGAGGAGTGCCTGCCCGACCTGCTGACGGCGGGCGTGGACTGCGTCGAGCACGGCACCGGCCTGACCGGGCCGACCCGGGCGCTGGCCGCGCGCCAGGGTGTGCCGATCGTGCCCACCCTGGTCAACATCGCCACCTTCCCCGGCATCGCGGCCCGCGCGGTGGAGAAGTTCCCGGCCTACCACCTGCACATGCTCGACCTGCACCGGCGCCGCTACGAGACCGTGGCGTCGGCGCACGAGGAGGGGGTGCCGGTGTTCTGCGGCACCGACGCCGGGGGCAGCCTGCCGCACGGGCTGGTCGCCCGGGAGGTGGCCGAGCTGCACGCCGCCGGGCTCTCTCGCACCGCCGCCCTCGACGCCGCCTGCTGGGCCGCGCGGTCCTGGCTGGGCCGGCCCGGGGCGGACGAGGGGGAGTCCGCCGATCTGGTGGTCTACGGGGCCGACCCGCGCGACGACCTGGCGGTGCTGGAACATCCCCGGGCGATCGTGCTGCGCGGTGCCCGGATCACCACGGGGTGACGGCCGGCGGGTGGATGGTGGTGGGTGGTACGCCACGGCACCTGCCGTCTGGCACAATGGTCGGCTGAACCCGGCCGGTGCGGACCCTCTCACCGCAGGCGTTGCCGAGTCCAAGGCTGATCCGATCCACCGGAAACCCCACTCCGGCGGAGAAGCGCGGCCGCACCCATGCATATGAGGAGTCCACACCAGTGGCAGTCAAGATCCGTCTCAAGCGGCTCGGCAAGATCCGCGCGCCGCACTACCGCATCGTCGTCGCCGACTCGCGCACCAAGCGCGACGGCCGGGCGATCGAGGAGATCGGCAAGTACCACCCGACCTACGACCCGTCGGTCATCGAGGTCGACAGCGAGCGCGTCCAGTACTGGCTCGGTGTCGGCGCCCAGCCGACCGAGCAGGTCCTGGCGATCCTCAAGGTCACCGGTGACTGGCAGAAGTTCAAGGGCCTGCCGGGCGCCGAGGGCACCCTGCGCGTCGCCGAGAAGAAGGTCGAGGACCGCTCGGGCTTCGCCGAGGCCAAGGGCCTGAACGAGAACGAGGCCAAGGTCCTGCGCACCAAGCGCGAGGAAGAGAAGAAGGCCAAGGCCGAGGCCAAGGCGGCCGAGAAGCCGGCTGACGCCGAGGCTCCGGCCGAGCAGGCCTGATCATGCTGGTCGACGCGCTCGAGCACCTGGTTCGCGGCATCGTCGCCCACCCGGACGACGTGGTCGTGCGCAACCGCTCGCTCCGCCGCGGTTCCCTGCTCGAGGTCCGGGTTCACCCCGAAGACCTGGGCCGGGTGATCGGCCGTTCGGGTCGCACCGCCACCGCGCTGCGCACCGTGGTCAAGGCCATCTCCAACGGTGAGCCGGTCCGCGTCGACGTCGTCGACGTCGACCGCGGCCGCTGACCCGTACCACCCGAAAGCAGGAAACCGTGCGTCTCGTGGTTGCAAGGATCGGTCGTGCCCACGGTCTGCGCGGTGAGGTGAGCATCGAGGTCCGCACCGACAACCCGGGCCAGAGGTTCGTGAAGGGGGCCGTTCTCCATCTGGAGGACGGCTCCCTTCGCCGTTCCCTGGCGGCGTCCGGGATCGCCACCAGCCTCACCCTGGACCGGGTCCGCGACAACAACGGCGTCTTCCTGCTCACCTTCGAGGAGGTCGCCGACCGCACCACGGCCGAGGCGCTGCGCAACGCGGTGCTCGAGGTCGAGGTGCCCGACGCGTCCGACGAGCCGGACGCCTGGTACGACCACGAGCTGGTCGGCCTGACCGCCGTCGGCACCACCGGTGACAAGCTCGGTGAGGTGGTCGCGGTGCAGCACCCGGGGGCTCAGGACCTGCTGGTGATCCGCACGCCGAAGGGTGAGGACCGGCTGGTCCCCTTCGTCGGCGCGCTGGTGCCGGAGGTCGACGTCGCGGGCGGCCGCGTCGTCCTCGATCCGCCGCCCGGTCTCCTGGAAGACCTCGACGACTAGATGCGCATCGACGTCTTCTCGATCTTCCCGGAATACCTCGCCCCGCTGGATCTCTCGCTGATCGGCAAGGCCCGGCGCAGCGGTCTGCTCGACCTCACCGTGCACGACCTGCGCGAGTTCACCCATGACCGGCACCGCACCGTCGACGACGCCCCGGCCGGGGGCGGCGCCGGCATGGTGATGAAGCCGGAGCCGTGGGCGGAGGCCCTCGGCACGCTCGCCCGGGGCGAGGCCCGGCCCACGCTGCTGGTGCCCAGTCCCTCCGGTGAGCGGTTCACCCAGGCGATGGCCCGGGAACTGGCCGGCCAGGACTGGCTGGCCTTCGCCTGCGGGCGCTACGAGGGCATCGACGAGCGGGTGTACGAGCACGCCGCCACGCTGATGCCGGTGCGCCCGGTGAGTCTCGGCGACTACGTGCTGAACGGCGGCGAGGTGGCCGTGCTGACCATCGTCGAGGCCGTCGCCCGGCTGGTCCCCGGCGTGATCGGCAACGCCGAGAGCCTGGTCGAGGAGAGCCATGAGGACGGCCTGCTGGAGTACCCGGTGTACACCAAGCCGGCCTCCTGGGAGGGCCGTGACGTGCCGCCGGTGCTGATGTCCGGGCACCACGCCCAGATCGAGCGGTGGCGCCGTGACGAGCGGCTCCGGAGAACGGCGCGGCGCCGTCCCGACCTCATCGCCGTCCTCAGTTCTGACGCCCTGGACAAGAAGGACCGCGCCGTGTTGCTGGAGGAGGGCTGGGAACTGGTGGGCTCTCGATTTCAGCCGGTGACAGACCCTGTGGCAGACTGAATCTTCGTGCCGCCCGTCGGCTGCGCCCCTGCCACAGGGGGAGAGCGCGGAACCGACAGACGAGTCCGGCACGGACCGTTGACACGCAGAACCTTCTACCTGCGCGGGTGACCTGTGGCAACCGCGAGAGAGCGATTCGCCATGCACGCACTCGACCAGCTCGACGCCGCTTCGCTGAAGAGCGACATCCCCGCGTTCCGCGCCGGTGACACCCTCAAGGTTCACGTCCGGGTCGTCGAGGGCAACCGCTCGCGTGTGCAGCTCTTCCAGGGCGTCGTGATCCGCCGCTCCGGTGGTGGCGTCCGCGAGACCTTCACCGTGCGCAAGGTCAGCTTCGGCGTCGGCGTGGAGCGCACCTTCCCGGTGCACTCCCCGATCATCGAGAAGATCGAGGTCGCCATCCGTGGTGACGTCCGTCGCGCCAAGCTGTACTACCTGCGCGCGCTGCGCGGCAAGGCCGCCAAGATCAAGGAGAAGCGCGACGCGATTCCCGCGCGCTGATCTGCTCGACCTCGCACGACGTTCCGGCCCCGGCTTCCCCAAGGGAGCCGGGGCCGGAATGGTTTGTCCCACTCGTGCCCGTCTGATTCGGCTGGCACAGCTTGGGATGAGAAGCTGTGAATCCTTCCGGCAGGCCTGGGTGAGCGTGGTTCGGCGGCAATCCCGGCGTCCGCGTGCGAGGATCGGCGCAAGCACAGCTCGGTTTCATCGAAAGTCAGATTCACTGGAAGCCGGCCCGGCGTCCGGGCACCCTCAACGGTGCCGGGCGGCCCTGTCCGGGGGTCTTGAAGAAGGGGTGGGTTCGGGTGCTGACCGGCCGTACCGTGCCGACGTCGCCCCGTCCGGCGATGCCTGAACGTTCCCAGGTGAGCCCGTTCCGGCGGGCCGCCGTCGCCCTGCTCGCGGTCGCCGTGACGATCGCGCTGGTCAGGGCGTTCATCATGCAGTCCTTCGTGGTGCCCACGGGCTCCATGGAACCCACCGTGCAGATCGGTGACCGGGTGGTGGTGTCGCGGCTGTCCTACGTGATCGGCGACATCCAGCGCGGCGATGTGATCGTGTTCAACGGCTCAGGGGTGTTCGACCCCCTCGACGACGGACCGGACACGCTGCTCGGCGGCATCGGCCGCGCCCTCGCCGCCGTGTTCAGCATGCCGGTGGGCTCCACGGACTACGTCAAGCGGGTGATCGGCCTGCCCGGCGACCATGTGGTCTGCTGCGACGCCGACGGCCGGATCACGGTGAACGGCGAGGCGCTCGACGAGACCTACGTGGCCGAGGGCGAGGCCCCCAGCACCACGGCGTTCGACGTCGAGGTACCCGAGGACCGGCTCTGGGTGATGGGCGACCACCGCTCCGACTCCGCCGACTCCCGCGCCCATCTCGGCTCGCCCGGCGGCGGTACCGTGCCCACCGATCGGGTGGTCGGCAAGGTCGTCGGCATCTACTGGCCGATGTCGCGCATCGGTGGTCTCGACGACGGGTCCGATCGGTGAGGGCAGGCGACACCGGCGACCAGGCATGGGAGGAACAGGTGACGCCACCCGATCCGTGGAACGCCACCACGCCCGCGCCGGAGCACGACGGTCAGGGCGAGCCGGAGGCCCCGGAAGAGGCGGAGAAACCCGCCCCCGGCCCGGTCACGGTGCTGTTCGGCCTGATCCGTGAACTGGCGCTGGTGCTGGTGATCGCGCTCGGCCTCTCGCTGCTGATCAAGACCTTCCTGGTGCAGGCGTTCTTCATCCCGTCGCCGTCGATGGAGAACACCCTGCTGACCGGCGACCGGGTGCTGGTGAGCAAGCTGACTCCCGGTCCGTTCGATCTCAAGCGCGGCGACGTCGTGGTGTTCAAGGACCCGGGCGGCTGGCTGAGCGACAGCACCACCGAGCCGGCCGGCGACGTCCACAAGATCCTCAGCTTCGTCGGCCTGGTGCCGAGCAACTCCGACGACCACCTGATCAAGCGTGTGATCGGTCTGCCCGGCGACGTCGTCGCCTGCTGCGACGACCAGGGCCGGGTCACGGTGAACGGTGTCGGGATCGACGAGCCCTACCTCTATCCCGGTGACGAGCCCAGCGAGAAGACCTTCTCGGTGACGGTTCCGGCAGGCCATGTCTGGGTTCTGGGCGATCATCGTTCTGTGTCGCAGGACTCGCGGTACCACCCCGACATCAACAACGGCATGGTGCCCGTCGACGACATCGTCGGCCGCGCCTTCGTGAACGTCTGGCCGCTGAACAGGTTCACTCTGCTCCGCAATCCGTCCTCGACGTTCGCGAACGTCCCGGCGCCGTGACGTCGGGGGTGAGCACGCACCGTTCTTCCGGCGCACACGAGCCGGACCCGGACGAGGAGGCCTGGCGGCGCGCCCGGCGCACGCCCGCCAGCCGCCCGCGTGGCCCGAGCCGTCGCGACGCCCTGGACGCCGAGCGGGTCCGGGCCGGCAAGGCACCCCGCCCGAAGAAGGCCGGGCCGGGCAAGTTCCGGCCCCTGGCGCACCGGCCGAAACCGGGCGACCTGCCGCTCACCCCGGTGCAGGCCGCCGGGTACCTGATCCGTGAGGTCTTCCTCGTCCTGGTGATCGCCCTGGGGCTGTCCCTGGTGATCAAGACCTATCTGATGCAGGCGTTCTTCATTCCCTCGTCGTCGATGGAAGACACCCTCCAGATCGGCGACCGGGTGCTGGTCAGCAAGCTCACGCCGGGCCCCCTCAGCCTGCACCGCGGTGACATCGTGGTGTTCGAGGACCCGGGCGGCTGGCTGCCCACGACCGAGACCGAGAAGTCGAGCAACGCGGCGGTGCAGCGGGTGCACAACGCCCTGATGTTCGTCGGGCTGATGCCCAGCGACGCCGACAACCACCTGATCAAGCGGCTCATCGGGCTGCCCGGAGACAAGGTGGAGTGCTGCGACGCGAACGGCCGGATCCTGGTCAACGGTGAGCCGATCGACGAGCCCTACGTGAAGCCGGGCAGCGCGCCGAGCGACGAGGAGTTCACGGTCACGGTGCCGGAGGGGCACGTCTGGGTGCTGGGCGACAACCGCTCCGACTCGGCCGACTCCCGCTACCACCGCGACAACGCCGACGGCACGGTGCCGATCGACAACGTGGTGGGGGTCGCCTTCGCCCGGGTCTGGCCGTTGCCCCGAATCTCGATCTTCACCAATCCCTCGGACGTGTTCCAGAGCGTCAGCCCTCCCTAGATGGGCTTTTCGCTGTCGTCGCCGTGGAAACAGGCGAAACTTCTGCCTCTTCGGGTCGAGATCGGCCCGGAGTCCGGTAGCGTCTGGCCGTCCGAATGATGACTGCTTCAGACGGCTTCAACTGGCTTCGACTGGCTTCAGGTGGTGAGTGCACGATGACCCCGGCGTCCGTTCCGAGGCCGCCGACGAAGAAGGCCCTGGCCAAGCAGGCCGCGGCGCAGCGGGCGAAGGCCCGTCAGGCCGCGGCGAAGAAGGCTCTGCTCAAGAAGCTGTCGGCGCAACCCCCGACGCTCCGCGAGGAGCGCAAGCTGCTGCGCGAGGGGCATCAGTTCGTCGCCGGCATCGACGAGGTGGGCCGTGGCGCCCTGGCCGGTCCGGTCACCGTCGGGGTCGTCGTGGTGGACCTGGACACGAAGTCCGCGCCCACCGGCGTGCGTGACTCCAAGCTCCTCGCCCCCGCCGTGCGCGAGAAGCTGGTGCCCCGGCTGCGGCGCTGGGCCCCGATGTCGGCCGTCGGGCACGCCAGCTCCGAGGAGATCGACGAGATCGGCATCATCTCGGCCCTGCGGCTGGCCGCCGCCCGCGCCTTCGCGACCCTGGAGGTGCGGCCGGACTGCGCCCTGCTGGACGGTTCGCACGACTGGCTGAGCGTGCCCGCCGATCCGATCGAGGAGGCGCCGCAGGGCACTTCGCTGTTCGATTTCGACGAGGCGCCGGTCGCGGTCGGCCATCCGCTGTCGTTCATCGACGGCGTGCCGATCGCGTCGATCGTGCCCGCCCGGGTGGTCACCCAGGTGAAGGCCGATCTGCGCTGTGCCGCCGTGGCCGCCGCCAGTGTGCTGGCGAAGGTGGAGCGGGACGGTCTGATGGTCGATCTCGCCGGCGACCACCCGGGGTACGGGTGGGAGCTGAACAAGGGTTACTCGGCGCCCGACCACCTCGCGGCGCTACGGCGTCTCGGGCCGAGCCGGTTGCACCGGCTCTCCTGGAACATCCCCGGTTCCGACGGGGTTTTCGGCGAGACTCTCGATCTCGACGGGCTGGGTCCGACAATGGTGGACGACGAAAAGCCCGTGACCCCGCCCGCCGTCGCTCCGGAGCCCGCGGCGCCGGCTCCGCCGGAGCACGTGCGGGCCGTGGGGTACGACCACGAGGAACTGACGTTGTTCCCATGAGCGGTTCCTCCTGCCCCCGCCGTGACCTGGCGGACTACGGGCACCGGGTACTGGTCGTCATCGCGCTGGGCGGGGTGGTCGGGGCCGAGGCGAGATACGGCCTGACCCGGCTGATCCCGGCCCAGCCCGGGGGTGTGCCCTGGGCGATCCTCGGGATCAATGTCGCAGGTGGGTTCTTCATGGGGCTGCTGATGGCGTGGCTGGGACGTGCCGCGCACCCACACCCACTGGTCCGGCCCTTCCTCGGGGTGGGGATCCTCGGCGGCTTCACCACCTTCTCCACCTACAGCACGGACACGTACCACCTGATCGACGCCGACCGGCCCTCGGCCGCGGTGGGTTACGTGGCGCTGACCCTGGCCGGGGCCTTGATCGCGGTGGTGCTGGGGCAGTGGCTGGGGTCGGCCCGGCCCGGCTCCTCCATTGCGGGGGACTCGGGTTCTGCGGCTGCCCCCGCGGCTTCTCCCGGGGGCCCGGCTTCTCTGGGGGGCGCTTCTCCTGAGGACGCTGCTTCGGTGGATTCGGCTTCGGTGGATTCGGCTTCGGTGGATTCGGCTTCCGGGGATTCGGCTTCGGGGGGCCGCTCGTGATTCCTCTGATGGTTGCGCTGGGAGCCGCTCTCGGGGCGCCGTGCCGTTACCTCCTGGACCGATGGGTGCAGGCCCGGCACGACACCGGCCTGCCCCTGGGCACGCTCCTGATCAATCTGACCGGCTCGGCGCTGCTCGGCCTGCTGACAGGGCTGGCCGCGGGTGGGGCGATCGGCAGCGAGATGCTGGCGGCGGCCGGAACCGGCTGGTGCGGCGCCTTCACCACCTACAGCACGTTCAGTTTCGAGGCCGTGCAGCTCGTCCGGCGAGGTCGCGCGCCCGGCGCCGTGGTCTACGTGCTGGTGTCCGTCGTGGTGGGACTGGCACTGGCGTGGGCCGGGGTCGAGGTGGGGTCGGCGCTGAGCTGAGTGCGGGTCGGGCTGAGTTCGCGACGTCCTCGCCCTGCCTGTTCGCCGACTGTGTAATCCCGGTCGCGGGCTCGCCCTGGTGCGCATCGTCGCAGGCTGGAGGCGGGTGAATCCGGAACGTCGGGGTGTTCGCGATGAAGAGGCGCGCGGCAGTCGTCCCCGGGCGCCCCGTTCTGCGCCATCATGGGACGGAAGCGGGGCCGGGAGCGGGCTGCACGGGCAGGTGGTAATCATGTCCTGGCAGCGCGTGACGGTCCCGACCAGCGGCACACAGGAGCAAGCGGCAGGTATGAACGAGCGACGGCAGGCCCCCGGATCGTGGGCGGCCCTCATCCCGCCGGCCGGTACCCGTAGGGGGGCGAGATGAGCGCCGAAGACCTGGAGAACTACGAGACCGAGATGGAGCTCCAGCTCTATCGCGAGTACCGCGACGTGGTCGGTCTCTTCAGCTATGTGGTCGAGACCGAGCGCCGCTTCTATCTGGCGAACCAGGTGGACCTCCAGGTGAGGTCCGCCGACGGTGAGGTCTACTTCGAGGTGTCGATGAGTGACGCCTGGGTGTGGGACGTCTACCGCCCCGCGCGGTTCGTCAAGGCGGTCAAGGTGGTCACGTTCAAAGACGTGAACGTCGAGGAGCTCACCCCGAACGATCTACAGCTCCCCAAGAATGGGGGTTTCGGCGCAGCCTCCTGAGGGCGTGCCGATCACCCGGTCACGACAGTGGCGAAGCCCGCCACCGTCCGCACGTCTCACGGGCGGACGGTCGCGGGCTTCGTTTCTGGGTGGGCTACTCGTCGCCGGTGATCCGGATGCTCCGCAGCCGGTACCCGGTGTAGGCCAGACCGGCCACCGTGACCACGGCCAGCAGGGTCACCCCGGTGGGCAGGGCGACCGCCGAGCCGATGCCGTAGTCTCCCTCGTCGGTCTTGATCATCGCCCGGGTCACGGTCAGGGCCCACTGCTGAATGCTGAGGGCCCGTGCGCCGGGCACGTACCCGCCGACCGCCGCCTCCCACACCAGGGCGTAGAGCAACCCGATCACCACGGCGTTGCGAGTGACGACGGCCAGCAGCAGGAACACGGTGACGTAGGCGGCCCCGGCCAGCAGCGCACCGGCCGCGTAGCCGGTCGCGATGTCGTCGGCGGTGCCGTTCATGATGAAACCGGCCACCAGCGTGGGCAGTACGCCGAACAGCACGATCACGGCGAACGCCACCACCCACTTGCTCACCGCGATGCCGTACCGGTTCAGGGGTTTCGCCATCAGGTAGACGATCGATCCGTCGTCGATCTCCGGCCCGATGGCACCCGTGCCCGCGATCAGGCAGAGCAGCGGGATCAGGAACCCGAGCGAGAACGAGCCGAGCAGATCGGCTGCGTTGTCCGGGGACTCGCCGCTGACCAGGCGGACCAGCACGGACAGACCGATCAGGACGACGGGGAGGACGACGAGCAGCACGGCGCGACGGCGGCCGACGAGGCTGCGCCAGGTGAGCCCGGCGACGGTGGCGTTCATCGGTTCACCAGGTAGGAGAAGACCTTCTCCAGCGACTCGTCGGCGGGTGTGACCTCGTACAGCCGAATCCCTCGTTCCCGGGCGAAGACCGGCAGCCGACGGGCGAACCGGTGGTAGTCGGAGGCCTGCACGTTGAGCACGGCCGATCCGGCCTGCACGCCGAGCTCGACCCCGGAGGTGGAGCCGTCGGCGATCAGTGCGGCGGCCAGTGCGCGGTCGTCACTGGACCGGATCGTGTACTGGTGCGGGCGTTCGGTCATCAGGCGGCGGATCTCGCGGAAGTCGCCGGACGCGGCGTGCCGGCCGGCGACCATCACCTCGATGCCGCCCGCGATCTGCTCGACCTCCTCGAGGATGTGCGAGCTGAACAGCACCACCCGGCCGTTGGCGCCCAGCTCGGTCATCAGGTCCATCAGCTGGAGCCGCTGGCGCGGGTCCATGCCGTTGAAGGGCTCGTCGAGCAGCAGCACGTCGGGGTCGTGCACCAGCGCGGTGGCCATCTTGATGCGCTGCTTCATGCCCTTGGAGTAGCCGGCGACGTCACGCGCCGCCGCGGACTGCATGTCGACGGTCTCGATCGCCCGGGTGGCGGCGGCCTTCGGGTCGGGCAGGCGATGCAGTCTGGCGTTGGCCAGCACGAAGTCCCAGCCGGAGATGCCCTCGTACATCGCCTCGCGCTCGGGCACGAGACCGATGCGCCGGTAGATGTTCTCGTTGTGCCAGGTGGGTTCGCCGTCCACCGTGACGGTGCCCGACGACGGCGGCAGGAAGCCACTCATCAGGTGGATCAGCGTGGACTTGCCGGCCCCGTTCGGGCCGAGCAGCCCGGTGACGCCGGGGCCGATCGTCATCGAGACGTCGTTCACCGCCACCACGTTGCCGAACCATCGGCTGACCTGCTCGAGCCGCATCACCACCGGCCCGGTGCCGGTGCGCGGCCCGTAGGGCGTGGTCACGGTCATGACGCCGACACCTTCCGGTAGCGGGCGATGAGAAGTGCGTAGCAGCCGGCGATCACGGCGATCATGGCCGCGGTGAACACCAGCCCGCCCACGGTGCCGGGCGGCGGCTGCGGATAGGAGACCGGGGTGTCGACCATCCAGTGCAGCACGCCCTGCACCAGCGACACCGGGTTGATCAGGGCGACGTACCCGGCCAGCGACCGGTGCCCCTGCACGTCGGCGAGCGAGGCGAGCACGCCGCTGACCAGCCCCAGCAGAAGCTGCACGGTGATCACCGCGGCTACACCGAAGCCCCGCCGCGGGGTGACCGAGGCGATCAGCAGACCGATGCCGCCCAGCACGAGCGACAGGAACAGCGCCCCGAGAAGCCCTGCCGCCCAGTCCTTCGCGTTGGGCCAGAACGACATCTTGGCCAGCAGCGCACCGGCGAACAGAGCGGTCTGCGGAACCGCGATGAGGATGAACAGCGCCGAGCTCATCGCGCCGTACTTGGCCAGCACGTAGTCGTTGCGGGTCAGCGGGCGGGACAGGTACAGCGGCATCACCCGGAACCGCAGATCGCGGGACACCGTGGCCGGGGCCTGCGCGGCCACGAAGATCGCGATCGCGGCGCCCAGCGCGAACATGTACTGCACATAACTGATCGGCAGCTTGTCGAGCTTGGTCACGCCCGCCACCACGGCGACGATCACGGCCGGAGCCACCATCACCACCAGCAGCAGGAACGGCATGATCTTCGACTTGGCCGAGCGGCCGAGACCGTAACAACCGCGCAGGCTCTCGATGTAGAGCGAGCGGACCAGGTAGCCGCGCCCGAGCCGCGGTCCGTCGTAGTGGCGGAACCCGATGTCGTGGATGACGCCGGTGTTGTTGCTCATCACTGCCTCCCCTCGGGCACGTGGACCCCCGGATCGAGCGTGGGGTCGGCGCGGAAGATCTCGGCCATCCGGTGCCGCCGCCGCTCCAGGCGGTGCAGCCCGACGCCGAGACCGACGACGGCGTCGAGCACCGCGTCGTAGGTGCTGTCGTCGATCAGCTCGACCTCGATCTGCCGCCCGGCCGGATGCACCGAGAGCCCGGCCGCGCGCAGGGCGCGTTCCAGCTCATCGGCGCGGTCGTCGACCTCGACCGCCAGGATGCGGCTGGCCGAGGTGACGTCGGCGGTGGTGGTGGACCGCAGCAGACGCCCGCCGTCCACCACCACGATGTGGTCGCAGACCTGCTCGAGTTCACCCAGCAGATGGGAGGTCACGAGCATCGGGATGCCGAACTCGGTGCCGATGCGGCGCAGCAGCGCGAGCATCTGGTCGCGTCCGGCCGGGTCGAGACCGTTGGTCGGCTCGTCGAGCAGCAGCATGCCCGGGTCGTGCACCAGGGCCTGGGCCAGCTTGACCCGCTGCTTCATGCCGGTGGAGTAGCCGCCCATCGAGCGGTACCGCTCCTCGTACAGCCCGACGTGGCGCAGCGTGTCTGCGGTGCGTTCGCGGGCGGCCGTCAGCGGCAGCCCGGACATGCGCGCCATGTGCAGCACGAATTCGGTGGCCGACATGTCGGCCGGAAGGCAGTCGTGCTCGGGCATGTACCCGACACGTTGCCGGATGGCGGGGCCGTCGGTGGAGACGTCGAGACCCAGCACGTGGGCGCTGCCGCTGGTGGCCGGCAGCAACCCGAGCAGGATCTTGATCATCGTGGACTTGCCGGCCCCGTTGGCGCCGACCAGCCCGACGACCCCCGGCTCGATGGCGAAGGTCAGCCCGTCGAGCGCGGTGACAGCGCCGTAGCGCTTCGAGAGTTTCTCGACCGTGATCATCATGACCCGGCCGACTCTAGTGGTGCCCTCCGACATTTCACGGCCCTTCCGGCGCACCGGCCGCCGGAATCATCCCTCGGGGACGCGGAATCCGTCTCCGGTCGCATGCGGGGGTGCACCGTCCGTCCTGTCGTCCACAGGTCGGCGGGAACGGTGGTCTGTCCACAGGCCGCTGAACGGGGGTGTGCGGGACCGGCCGTCCGGCGCAGGATTTCGCAGCGGAGGTGGTGGGGATGCAACTGACGAAGGCCGAACTCGGCCGGTACGGGGAAGAACTCGCGGCCGCGCACCTGGAGGCCACGGGCTGCCGGATCCTGGCCCGCAACTGGCGGTGCCGGCTCGGTGAGATCGACGTGGTGGCGCTGGAGGGGCAGTGCCTGGTGGTGTGCGAGGTCAAGACCCGGCGCTCGCTGGCGGCCGGAGACCCGCTGGAGTCGGTGACGGCGCTCAAGGCGGGAAGGCTCCGGCGCCTGGCCGGTGCCTGGCTGTCCACGCAGCAACGGTTCTATCCCGACGTGCGCATCGACGTGGTCGGCATCGTCCGGCCGGCCTCCGGCCCGGCCCGGCTGCGGCACCTGAAGGGGGTGGTCTGAGTGGCACTGGGCCGTGCGCTGTCGGTCGCCATCGTCGGGATGACCGGGCACGTGGTCGACGTCGAGGCCGACATCGCCCTCGGGCTGCCCGCTTTCACCCTGGTCGGGCTGCCCGACGCGTCACTCACCGAGTCCCGTGACCGGGTGCGTGCCGCCTGCTCCAACTCCGGGCACCCGCTGCCCACCCGGCGCATCACCGTGAACCTGTCGCCGGCCGCGCTGCCCAAGACCGGCAGCGGGTTCGACCTGGCCATCGCTGTCGCCCTGCTCACCGCGCAGGGCGTGCTGGAGGCGCCGGCCGTGCAGAAGTATGTGCACATCGGCGAACTCGGGCTGAACGGCCGGGTACGCCCGGTGCGTGGGGTGCTGCCGGCGACGCTCGCGGCGGTGCGCGCGGGCTGTCCCGACGTGGTGGTGCCAGTCGCCAACGCGGCCGAGGCGCGGCTCGTGCCCGGCGCCCGGGTGCACGCGACGGCCACTCTGTCCGACCTGATCCGCCTGCACGGTGGAGCGCCGGGGCGAGCGCCCGTCGAGATGGAACAGGCTGTGCTGCTGGAGGTCTCGACCCGTCCGGCGGAGTCCGACACCACCGGTCCCGGTGATGTCCTGGTGCGGCCCGGCACCCTGCACCCACCGGGGGCGCCGGCCGGGCCGGAGCCGGACCTGTCCGACGTGGTCGGCCAGAAACCGGCCCGCATGGCCCTGGAGGTCGCTGCCGCGGGTGGGCACCACCTGTTACTGATGGGCCCGCCCGGCACCGGCAAGACTTTGCTCGCCTCCCGGTTGCCCGGCCTGCTGCCGGATCTCGACGACGAGTCGGCGGTGGAGGTGACCGCCCTGCACTCGGTGGCGGGCACGCTCGATCCGGCGGCCGGGCTGATCCGGCGTCCACCGTTCCAGAGCCCTCATCACACCTGCACGGCCGTCTCCATGGTCGGCGGCGGTTCCGGCCTGCCGCACCCCGGCGCGGCCTCGCTGGCGCACCGGGGCATCCTCTTCCTCGACGAGGCGGGAGAATTCGGCAGCCAGGTGCTCGACGCGTTGCGGCAACCGCTGGAGCAGGGCGATCTGGTGATCCACCGGGCCAGCGGCAGCGCCCGCTTCCCGGCCCGGTTTCTGCTGGTGCTGGCCAGCAATCCGTGCCCGTGCGGGTTCGCCTTCGGCACCGGCAAAGACTGCGTGTGCGCGCCGGCGGCCCGCCGCCGCTACCTGTCCCGGCTGTCCGGGCCCCTGCTCGACCGGGTCGACCTCCAGGTCGACGTGCCGCCGGTGTCCCGGGTCGACCTGGCGGCCGGGGAACAGCCCGAGACCTCCGCGACGGTGGCCCGGCGGGTCCTGGCGGCCCGGGCGGTGGCTCGCGAACGGCTCGGCGGAACTCCGTGGACCTGCAACGGCGAGGTGGCGGGCAGCCATCTGCGCGGTGTGCTGCGCCTGCCCCCAGCGGTCACCCATGAGGTGGACCGGGCGCTGGACCGGCACCAGCTGTCGATCCGGGGGCATGACCGGGTGCTACGCGTCGCCTGGACGATGTGCGACCTGGCCGGGCGGGAACGTCCGGACCGTGACGACGTGGGCCGTGCGCTGGTGCTGCGCCGGCGGGGGCAGGTGCCGCTGTGAGCGGGACCCCGCACCGGAGCGACGAGGAGGAGCGCCTGGCCCGGGCGGCCTGGAGCCGTCTGGCCGAGCCGGGCGACGCGCGGGCGGGTCGGTGGCTGGCCGAGATGGGTGCCGTGGCGGCGCTGGCGGGGGTGCGGGAGGGGCGCGCGCCGGGGGCGGAGCGGTACGCCGGGCGGCTCACCCGGCTCGACCCGGCGCGCGACCTGCACAACCTGGGGCTGATGGGTGGCCGGTTACTGATCCCGGGCGACCCGGAGTGGCCGGAGGCACTGCACCGGCTTGACACCGAGATGCCGTTCTGCCTCTACGTCCGGGGGCCGCTGCGGCTGGATCAGGCTTGTTCGCAGGCGGTTTCGATCGTCGGGGCACGGGCCGCCACCGCCTACGGCGAGCACGTGGCCGGGGAACTCGCGATGGGCTGCGCCGACCGGGGGCTCACCGTGGTGTCCGGAGCAGCGCTGGGTATCGACGCCGCCGCTCATCGGGGCGCCCTGGCCGCCGGTGGTCCCACCCTGGCGGTGCTCGCCGGCGGGCTCGACCGGGCTTACCCGGCGGCCAACGATCTGCTGATCGGCGAGATCGCCCGGTCCGGCGCCTTGGTGAGCGAGGTGCCACCAGGTTCGGCGCCGACCAAGTGGCGGTTCATCCTCCGCAACCGGGTGATCGCGGCGCTCGGGCGGGCTACCTGCGTGGTCGAGGCCGGGGTGCGCTCCGGCACGCTGGGCACGGCGAACTGGGCCGACCGGCTGAGCATTCCGGTGGGTGCGGTGCCCGGGCCGATCACGTCGCCGGCCTCCTACGGCGCCCACCGGTTGCTGCGCACCGGGGCGGTGTGCGTCACCTCGGCCGACGAGCTGTGCGAACTGGCCGGTCCGATCGGGGCTTTCGTCGCGGAGGAGGCCCCGGTGCCGCTCGCCGAGTACGACGGGCTGGAGCAGGACGACCTGCGGGTGCTCGACGCACTCCCGGTGAGCAGGGGAGCACCGGTGACCTCGCTGTGCCGGGTGGCGGGTCTGGACGAGTCGTCGCTCCTGGTGGCGCTGGCCCGGCTGGAGCTGCGTGGGCTGGCCGAGGACCGGGCGGGGCGCTGGCGCCGGGCCCGAACCGCCGGATGACGGACCGCCGGATGGCGGGGCGCCGGACAACGGCGTGTTCAGGCCGTGTCGGCGGAGGCCTCGATGAGTTCCCGGGCCCCCTGCCGCAGCAGGGTGAGCGCGACCGATGTGCCGAGCAGCACCGGGTCGGAGGCCGGGCCGGTCTCCTCGGCCTGCACCGCGACCTTCCCGTCCAGCGAGAACACCATCGCCCGCAGGTGCAGGCGCCCGTCGGGGAGATCGGCGGCGAAGCCGGCGATCGGGCTGTTGCAGTGCCCCTGGAGCACATGCAGCATCATCCGCTCGGCCGTGGTCTGTCGCCAGGTGCCGGGGCTGCCCAGTCGGCCGGCCAGCTCGGTGGTGGCGGCGTCGTCCTCACGGCACTGGAGGCCGAGCACGCCCGCGCCGATCGGTGGGAACATCGTGTCCACGTCGAGAATCTCGGCGGCCCGGGCGGTCTCGCCGATCCGCTCCAGGCCGGAGTAGGCGAGCAGGAGGGCGTCGGCCTGCCCGGCCGCGAGCTTGGCCAGGCGGCTGTTGGCGTTGCCACGGATCGGCACGGTGTCCAGGTGCGGGTGGCTGCGCGCGAGCTGGGCGATCCGGCGTACCGCGGAGGTGCCGATCCGGGTGCCCGCCGGCAGCTCGTCCAGAGTGAGTCCGCCCGGGTGGATCAGGGCGTCGCGCACGTCGTCGCGTTCCAGGTAGCAGGCGAACGTGGTGCCGGCCGGCACCGGCCGGTCGCCCGGCACGTCCTTCATGCAGTGCACGGCCAGGTCGACGTTGCCCGAAAGGAGCAGCTGATCAACCTCTTTGGTGAAGGCTCCCTTGCCGCCGAGCGCGGCCAGCGATCCCTGCCACCGGTCGCCGCTGGTGGTGACGGGCACGACCTCCACCTCCAGGCCGGGCTCGAGTGCCGTCAGCTCGGCCCGCACCCGCTCGACCTGCGCCAGCGCCATCGGCGAGGAGCGGGTGCCGATCCGCACGACGCGGCGTCCGGAAGCCGGGCCGGCCGAGGTGTCCGGGGCATCCGGCGAAACGGGGGAGGTGTGGGCCGATCGGTTCACCCGACGCAGAATAGGCCCTGGCCTCCGGATCACCAGCGGGGCCACCCGATCGGGCCGGTGGCGCGCCTGCGGGCATCTGCCCACGATCCGGTCGGCACCGGGCATGGGTCGTGAGACTGCCCCGAACCCGCACGGCACGCCGCACGTCGTGCTTGAGCGCAGCGGCCTGACGGGAGACGGTGGGCAGATGCCCGACCGACCCGCGGCCCGATCAGCCGAGTCCTTCGTCGTCCACCATCGGGAACCCGGTCCGCAGGCCGTTCCCGGTGCCGAACGGGAGGCTGCCGACGCCTGTCCGGAGGGGCAGAACGCGCACGACGAGGTGCTGGTGGAGGAGTTCTCCCGGCACCTGGCGGCCGAGCGCAACCTGTCCGGTCACACCGTGCGCGCCTACTGTGGCGACGCGGCCGAGCTGCTGCGACACGCCCGGGCCACGTCTGCGACCGGCACAGGCCAGGGGGAACCGCTCGACCGGCTGCTCACCCTGGCCGTTCTGCGTTCCTGGCTGGCCTCGCTGTCGACCGCCGGTCAGGCCCGCACCAGCCTGGCCCGCCGGGCCGCGAGCGCCCGCGCGCTGAGCCGCTGGCTGAACCGCACCGGCCGGCTCGCCACCGATCCCGGAGCCCGGCTCCAGGCCCCCCGCAAGGGCCGTCCCCTGCCTGGCGTGCTGCGGCAGGACCAGGCCGGGGAAGCGTTGGCCCGGGCGGCCGCCCTGATCGGGCCGGGGTCCGGTGAGCACGGTCTTCACGAAGACGGCCAGGGGACGCCGGGGTTCAGGAACGACCCCGCCGACCCGATACTCGTCCGCAATCTCGCGATGCTCGAGCTCCTGTACGCGACCGGCGTCCGAGTGGGTGAACTCTGCTCGCTGGATGTCGACGACATCGATCTCGACCGACGGACGATCCGGGTTCTCGGCAAGGGCGGCAAGGAACGGGTGGTTCCGTTCGGCGTACCCGCCGCGGACGCTCTGAAAGCCTGGCTGAATTCCGCCAGGCCCGCGCTGACCAGCGAAAACAGCGGCCCGGCCGGATTTCTCGGCCGGCGCGGAGGTCGGGTCAATCAGCGACAGGTCCGGCAGGTGGTGCATGAGGCCCTCGAACGGGTGAAAGACGCGCCCTCGCTCGGCCCGCACGGGCTACGGCACAGCGCGGCCACCCATCTTCTCGACGGCGGCGCGGACCTTCGTAGCGTTCAGGAACTGCTCGGTCACGCTACGCTCACGACAACGCAGCTCTACACCCACGTGTCCGTGGACCGGCTGCGCGCCAGCTACCGTCAGGCCCATCCCCGGGCCTGAGCACGTGATGCCTGACCGGATGCAGGGAGGGACCCGGGTGACTGCCAATGGCGACGCTCTCGTCGACGTGACCGCGGAGGATCAGGTCGCGGCCAACGAAGCGGCTCTGCGGGCGCTGTGGGAGAAGTTCAAGCTCTCCGGCGACCAGACCGTGCGTGAGCGCCTGATCCTGCACTACTCACCGCTGGTCAAGTACGTGGCCGGCCGGGTGGGTGTGGGCCTGCCGCCGAACATCGAGCAGGCAGACCTGGTCTCGTACGGCATCTTCGGCCTGATCGACGCGATCGAGAAGTTCGACATCGACCGCGCGATCAAGTTCGAGACCTATGCGATCTCCCGCATCCGCGGTGCGATCATCGACGAGCTGCGGGCGATCGACTGGATTCCGCGCTCGGTCCGCTACAAGGCCCGTGAGGTGGAACGCGCCTATGCGGCGCTGGAGGGCGAACTGCACCGCACGCCCACCGAACCCGAGGTGGCCGAACGGCTGGGCATGACGCTGGAAGAGCTGCACGCCGTCTTCTCCCAGGTCTCCTACGTCAACGTGGTGGCGCTCGACGAGCTCCTCACGGTGGGCGGTGAGAAGGGCGACAAGCTCTCTCTGGTGGACACTCTCGAAGACACCAAGGCCGAGGACCCGGTGGCCGCGTTCGAGAGCGAGGAGACGAAGTTCATGCTCTCCCGCGCGATCAACCAGCTGCCCGAGCGCGAGAAGATCGTCGTGACCCTCTACTACTACGAGGGACTCACGCTGGCCGAGATCGGCCGGGTGCTGGGGGTCACCGAGTCGCGGATCTGCCAGATGCACACCAAGGCCGTGCTCCAGCTGCGGGGCAAGCTCTCCGAGGTCAGCTGACCTGCTGTCCACAGCAGGCAGGAGGGGCGGGTTCTCCACAGGCCGGTCCTCCGGCCATCGGCCCGGCGCGGCGCCGGTCATCCTGGACCGGTGAACAGATCGCTGATCCTGATAGTCAGCTCCCTGCTGAGTCTTTCGTCAGCAATGATGGACGGCGCGGAGCCCGTGCCCACGTCCCGCTGGGAATGGCCGCTACGGCCCGTCCCGGCTCTCGTGCGGGGTTTCGTGATCGGGCCGCACCCGTGGTCACCCGGCCACCGCGGCGCTGACCTGGCCGGCAGTGCGGGGCAGCCGGTGTTCGCACCGGCTTCCGGCACCGTCAGTTTCGCCGGGGTGGTGGCCGGTAGTCCCGCCGTCAGCGTCGACCACGGTGGCGGCGTGGTGAGCAGCTACGTGCCGGTGCGCGCGCGGGTGCGGCTCGGCCAGAACGTCGAGGCCGGAGCACCGCTGGGCGACCTGCTCGCCGTCGGGCCGGCCGCGCACTGCCTGCCGAGAACCTGCCTGCACTGGGGTGTTCGGCGCGACGGTGACTACGTGGACCCGCTGGAACTGGTGGGTGTGCAGGCCGGCCCGGCGGTACTGCTGCCACTGAATTCGGATCAGGCGGCGTGACGGGCCCGCACCCGCGTCCAGGCGGGCATCAAGAGCGACGGATGCCGCAGCAGTGCGGTGAGTGGCTTCTCCAGCACGCGGTACGCGATGATCGACGTGATCACCACCATCAGCACCGAGAACAGCAGTGCCGCAGCGTGAACCACCGGGTCGGCGGGCAGGCGCACCAGCACCACCCGGCCCAGCGCGGTGAGTACCAGCACGTGCCAGAGATACATCGAGTACGACGCGTCGCCCAGCGCCTGGAGCCAGGCCGGTGCCACCCGGTCGCGGCGCTGTTCCAGCCCCACCACGCCGTAGACGACGACGGCCATGCACAGCCCGACCGGCACGGCGCGGTACCAGGTGCCGGGGAAACCGTCGACGGCCAGCGCCGCGGCGGCGCCGGCCGTGCCCACGAGGGTGAACAGCGCGGGCGCCACGAACCGGCCCCGCACGATCAGCCCACCGACCAGCGCGCCGAACAGGAACTCCAGGGCGATCGGGGCTCCGACGGTGGCCAGCCAGGGATTCGCCGAGTCCGCGAACAAGCCGGCCAGGGCCGCGGTGACCACGCCCCAGCCGACCAGCGCCGGGATCCGGCCGCGGGCGGGCAGCAGCAGGATCAGCGCGAACACCAGGTAGAAGTACATCTCGAAAGTCAGCGTCCAGCCGACCATCAGCAGCGGGAGGCCGGGCTGCGGCAACAGGAACAGTGAGGCCAGCACCTGCGGTTTGTCGTCTGCCGACGAGTTCACCATGCCGGGGGCGACCAGGAACAACGCCAGGATCGGCGCGGTGGCCAGCCAGTAGGCCGGGTAGATCCGCACCGCCCGGCGCATCAGAAACCGCCGTGCGGTGGCGTCGCCCGCGGCCAGCCGGTTCGTGGTCACCACCATGATCAGGCCGCTGATCACGAAGAACAGATCAACGCCCGCCTGACCGGGGCCGTGCAGGAATCCGGTCCAGTTCCATTCGCCGGCGAGCCAGCGGTTCTCGAACCCCGTGGGGTCGCTGATGTGAGCGAGCACCACCGCGAGTGCGGCGATACCGCGCAGAGCCTGGACATTGCGAAGCATCCCTCACCCGTCCACCGTCGGCCGTCCCGAAGAAGGTAACTGTGATTCGCCTGAGATCACCGGGAAACCGGAGAAGACGGTACGAACAGACGATGGAGGGTCCTCAGTGACGCATGTGGGCCAGGCGGTCGGCGGCCTCGGCGATCACCTCCGGCCGCTTGCAGCAGGCGAAGCGCACCAGCGAGCTGGGCCGCGACGGGTCCTCGGCGAAGGCCTGCACCGGCACACCCACCACCCCGGCCAGGCGGGGCAGGTCGTCGCACAGCGCGGCACCGTCGGAATAGCCCAGCGGCGCGGCGTCGGCGATCACGAAATACGTTGCCTCGCTGGCGCGTACGCCGAACCCGGCGGCGGCCAGGCCCTCGGTGAGCAGGGCGCTGCGCCGGCCCAGGTCGGCGCCGATCTCCGTCAGCACCTCGTCCGGCAGCGCCAGGCCGGTGGCCACGGCGGGCTGGAACGGGCTGCCGTTCACGTAGGTGAGGAACTGCTTGACCGCGGTGATCGCGTCCACCAGCTCGGGGCGGGCGTGCAGCCAGCCGATCTTCCAGCCGGTCACCGAGAAGGTCTTGCCGGCCGACGAGATGGTCACCGTGCGGTCGGCCATGCCGGGCAGCGTGGCGATCGGCACGTGCCGGTGCGGGGCGAAGGTGAGGTGCTCGTACACCTCGTCGGCGATCACGATCAGGTCGCGCTCGCGGGCCACGGCGGCCACGGTCTCCAGCTCGTCGGCACTGAGCACGCGGCCGGTCGGGTTGTGCGGGGTGTTCAGCAGGATCAGGCGGGTGCGGTCGGTCACGGCCGCGGCCAGGCGGTCCGGTTCCAGCCGGTACTCCGGCCACTCCAGGCGCACGGTGCGGCGCACCGCCGCCGCCATCTCGATGGCGGCCGAGTAGGAGTCGTAGATCGGCTCCAGCACCACCACCTCGTCGCCGGGCTCGGTCAGCGCGATGATGCTGGCGGTCAGGGCCTCGGTGGCGCCGGCGGTGACCAGCACCTCGGTGTCCGGGTCGGGGTCCAGGCCGTACCAGTGCCGCTGGTGATCGGCGATCGCCCGGCGCAACGGGGCGATGCCGCGGCCGGGCGGGTACTGGTTGGCACCGCCCCGGATCGCCTCGATCGCGGCCTCCAGCACCACGGCCGGGCCGTCCGAGTCGGGAAAGCCCTGCCCCAGGTTGATCGCCCCGGTCCGGGCCGCCAGCTCGCTCATCCGGGCGAAGATCGTCGGGGCGGGCACTCCGCGCCCGTCCAGAAGCCCGGCCGCCCTCGCGACCTTCCGCCACGTACCGTCCACCATGCGCGGAACACTAAGCCAGCCTCCGGCGCTGACGCGGGAGAACAGTGGGGCAACGACGATCGGGAGGCAGCGCGTGGACGTCGCTGAGCGGGTGTTCGGCATGCTCGCCGGGAGCTGGAACCTGACCCGGGCGATCGAGCCCGGGCTGGGCACGGCCGTCGGCACCGCGACCTTCACCGAGTCCGGGCCCGGCCGGCTGCACTACCGCGAGGACGTCGAGCTGCGGCTGTCCACGGGGCACGTCGGCGAGGCCTACCGGGAATACGAGTACGTGCTGGAAGAAGACCGGATCCGGGTCCTGCTGACCGACGGCACCACGATGCACCTGCTGTCCTTCACCGAGCAGCCAGGGCAGCCAGGGCAGCCAGGGCAGCCAGGGCAGCCAGGGCAGCCAGGGCAGCCAGG